>JANMHX010000263.1:0-19831 GCA_031375485.1 Gemmatimonadota bacterium
CCGGGCGACCGCTTGACGATCGAAAGGAACACCAGGATCGCGGTGACGAGTCCGATGCCACCGGCCACTGGTGAGTACCGCGCTAGGAGGAAAACCCAATCCGCTGCCGACACACTTGGCTCCAATCGCGCACCGCCTTCGCGGCGCGCCGTCACGATGTGCCTGACGGCCGGGCCCCGAGGGACCACAACCAGCCGTCGGCCTATTTGCTGTAGTTTGGTGCTTCTCGCGTGATCGTCACATCGTGGGGATGCGACTCCCGGAGCCCCGCCGCGGTGATCTGGACCATCTCGGTGTCCCGCTGAAGAACGCCGATATCGGCCGCACCGCAGTAGCCCATCCCGCTCCGGAGCCCACCGACCATCTGGAAGAGGACGTCGCCGACCGGCCCGCGATAAGGGACTCGGCCTTCGATCCCTTCCGGCACCATCTTCGACGGCGCCAATTCGCCGTCCTGGAAGTAGCGATCGGCCGAGCCATCCTGCATGGCCGAAAGGCTCCCCATTCCGCGGATCATCTTGAACCGCCGACCCTCGGCCAACACCGATTCCCCCGGGCTTTCCTCGGTGCCCGCAAGCATGGAGCCCATCATGACCGAGGAGGCACCGCAGGCAATCGCCTTCACGATGTCGCCCGAGTACTTGATGCCGCCATCGGCAATGATCGGTACCCCGCCCGCGCCCCGGACCGCATCGACGATGGCGGTGATCTGCGGCACCCCGACGCCGGTCACCACCCGCGTGGTGCAGATACTGCCTGGTCCGATCCCGACCTTGATGGCATCGACGCCCCGGCGGGCCATTTCCCGGGCGCCCGCCTCGGTGGCCACGTTGCCACCGATCAGTTGGGCATCGGGAAACCGGTTCCGGAGCTGGTCGAGCATATCGAGAACGCCCGCACTGTGGCCGTGAGCCGAGTCGACCACGAGCACATCGGTGCCGGCATCGAGCAGCGCCTTGGCCCGGTCCAGCGTGTCGGCGCTCGCCCCGAGTGCGGCGGCCACTCGAAGCCGGCCGTGCTGGTCCTTGTTGGCATCCGGATGCCGGAGCCGCTTGAAGATGTCCTTGACGGTGATCAGGCCTCGGAGGATGCCATGCTCGTCGACCACCGGCAGTTTCTCGATCCGGTGCTTGGCCAGGGTTCGCTGCGCCTCGTCGAGCGTGGTCCCGACCGGCGCGGTGACCAACCCTTCCTTGGTCATGGCCATGTGGATCGGCTGGTCCAGGTCACGCTCGAACTGGAGGTCGCGATTGGTGATGATGCCGATCAACTTGCCCTGGGCATCGACGATCGGCACGCCCGAGATCCGAAACCGCTTCATCAGCGTCGCCGCTTCCCGGATCGGACGATCGGGGCCGAGCGTGATCGGATTCATGATCATCCCGCTCTCGCTGCGCTTGACCCGATCCACTTCGGCCGCCTGGCGGTCGATCGTCATGTTCTTGTGAATCACCCCAATCCCGCCGGCCCGGGCCATGGCAATGGCCATCTCGGCTTCGGTGACGGTGTCCATGGCTGCGGCCACCAAGGGGATGTTGAGGGGGATCGTTCGAGTGAACAGACTTCGGGTCGAAACCTCACGGGGATGGACGGTGCTGTGCCGCGGCACCAGCAGGACGTCATCGAACGTGAGGGCAACCCCGGGGCGCAGGGTGCTCATGGGAACGGGCTCTGAAATTGGAGGCAACCAACCGGCGGGGACACATTTACATGGGCCATGGGCAAACCTAGAAGCCTGCCCCCCTCCGGGCAAGCCGAGAATCGGTCCTACCCGGCGGCCTTCGGTGGAAGCGCGGAATCGGCGGGCTTGGCTCCCGGCTTGGTTTCCGCCGCGGAAATCGCTTCGTCGACCACCGCTTGGGCCGCGGCCGCAACCCCCTTCATGACCTTGCTGGCGCTATCCATGATCCCGATCGTGCCGGAAATCGCCTTGACCGGGATCTTGCCGGCCCGCATCACATCCTCCACCGTTTCGGTCATCCGGGCAAACAGGTTGGTCGGCGCCACCCGTTCGGCGTATTTGCTCTCGAGGAATTCGACGTAGTCGAGGATCTGATAGCCCCGCTCATCGCTCATGGACTCGAGACGGCGGACGATCCGTTGCTTGAGGGTATCGTTCATCGCGGCACCACCTTCACCAGTTCGAGAACAGGGGTCGGAAGATACTTCGTCCGGCCGGCCCGAATGACCGCTTCGATCGCCACCTCGTCGAGCGGCGCCAACTGACGGAACTCCGCGGCTTGCTCGCGGGTCACGATCAGATACGTGAATCCACTTTCCGGGAGGGGCCCTCGCGCCAGCACATACGGTGCGCCCCGGGGAATCTCCGGCCGGAGCGCATCGGCCTCCTGCACGGCCAGGTATTGGACCCGCCACACCACCGTCTGGCCGACATATTTGTCCGGCTGATCGCGAAGCATGACCGCGGTGATTTTCGGACCCGTCGAGGCCTCGGCCGCGAGGTCGGCGTTCCGGACCCAGCCCTCGAACCGCACCTTGGTCCAATCCCGGCTTCGGCCGATGATCTGCACGTCGCCGGGCTGGACGAGCGTGGCCGCGGGCTTCCCATCCGGGGTGACCGACAGGACCGCCCCGGAGCGCAGCACGGCACCGCCCGAGACGGTCGAGTCCGGTGGCGCATCTACGGGGGGACCGTTCGCGGCAGGCACGGTGGCCGGCCCGGCGACCGGCTTGGCCGAATCCCGGCGGGCGGGTGGCGGGGCCGTTTGGGCAACGACCGGTTTGACGACCGGTTTTTCGGTCGGCTTGTCGGCTGGCTTGTCGGCCGATTCGGCCTGCAGTGAGGCCCGGGTCACCCAGCCGGCCCGCCGAACCCGGACCCAGGTGCCCCGAGTCGAGACCTTGGACAGCAGGGTGCCTTCCTGGACCCGGGCCACGACGGCGCCGGAGGGCGTGGCGCGGAGAGCCTCGCCGGCGCCCGCGGTGACGGTCAGGTCAAAGCCGTCCCGGGTCGACGGTTGGGTGGAGGCGAGCGGCATCCACCCGTCGATCGTGGCCTCGACGTGGCCGCCACTGGCGCGACCGACCGGATAACTCACCCCGGCCACCAAGGAGCCGAGACGAATGCCACCAGGATCTTTGAGCAGGGCGGCCACGCTCGCGGCCCGGAGGCGCGTTTGGGCCGACGCGGTGGCGCCGAGCGCGACGAGGGCAAGCGCAAGGCAGGCTGGTAGGCGACCCAGGCCAGGACTAGATTGGGGCAGCATCGACACGATTTCGCATAGTAGACGGCGCCAGAGAGCATGTCAAACCGAACGCCCCCCGTTGCGTTGATCGTCCTCGACGGATGGGGCTACCGACCTGAATCCGCGCATAACGCGATTGAGCTGGGCCGCACTCCCGTGTGGCACCGGCTCTGGGAGTCATGCCCCCGGACGCTCTTGGACGCCAGCGGGCTGGCCGTCGGGCTTCCAGCCGGGCAAATGGGCAACAGCGAGGTGGGCCACTTGAACTTGGGAGCCGGCCGGGTGGTGCCGCAGGACTTGGTCCGGATCTCCGAGTCGATTCGGACCGGCGAGTTCTTTCGGTTGCCCCCGCTCCTCGAGTTGGGCCGGCACCTCAAGCGGACCGGCGGCACCTTGCATTTGGTCGGACTGCTCGGCAACGGCGGGGTCCACGCAATCGACAGCCATCTGCTCGCCTGCCTCGAGCTCGGGGTCACACTCGACGTCCCCCGGATCGCCGTGCACGGCTTTCTCGACGGACGTGATACCCTGCCAAAGTCGGGACAAGCTTTCGTCAGGACCCTCGCCGCCGACATCGCGAGGATCACCGGGGGTCGCGGCGCGATCGCGAGTCTGATCGGCCGGTACTTCGCGATGGATCGGGATCACCGGTGGGAGCGAATCCGGCTCGCCTACGACCTGATGGTCCACGGCGCCGGCGTGGCGGCCACCGACCCGGTGGCCGCGATCGGGGAGGCCTACGACCGGGGCGAAACCGACGAGTTCGTCAAACCCATCGTCCTCCACCGCCAGGATGCCCCGGTGGCCCTGCTTCGCGACGGGGACGCGGTGTTCTGCTTCAACTACCGGAGCGACCGGATGCGGCAGGTGGTCCGGGCGCTCTTGGTTGACGATTTCGACGGATTCGACGTCACCGGGCGGCCGAGGCTTCAGGGCGTCACGATGACGCAATACGACCGGACCGTCCCGGTTCCACAGGCCTTTCCGCCGTTCAACCTGGCCCGGATCCTGGCCGAAGTGCTGGCGGACGCATCGCTCTCGCAATTTCGGACCGCGGAAACCGAGAAATATCCGCACGTGACCTATTTCTTCAACGGAGGGGTTGAACCCCCCTATCCCGGCGAAGAGCGGCAGTTGATTCCCTCGCAAAAAGTGGCCACCTACGATCTGATGCCCGAGATGAGTGCCCCCGGCATTGCCGAGGCCCTCGTCACGGCGTTCGAGCGCCGGGACCATGCGTTTTATCTCTGTAATTTCGCCAATGCCGACATGGTGGGGCATACCGGAGTGCCGGGCGCCATCATCAAGGCCGTCGAAACCGTCGACCAGTGTCTGGGTCGCATCCTGACGGTGGCCGAACAGACCGGCACCCGAATCCTGGTTACCGCCGATCACGGCAACTGCGAGATGATGGTCGACCCGGTTACCGGGGGACCCCATACCGCCCACACCACCAATCCGGTCCCGTTCGTCGCTTTGGGCACCCCGGTCCGCGCGTGGCGGTCCGGGGGCGCCCTCTGCGACGTGGCGCCGACGGTTCTCGAGCTGCTCGGGCTCGAACAACCGGCGGAGATGACCGGTCGGAGTCTCTCACGTGCCAGCCAAGCCTAACGTCTTCCTGCCGCTCGTCGCGGCCCTCGGTCTCGTGGTCCAGCCGGTCCGGGCCCAAGTCGGCCACGACCCGTCCCGCTCGCCCTATCGCGACCTTCGGTACAACCAGTTCGTCTCGCTCTCGGTCGGCAAGGCCTTTGGCGCGGGCGGTACCATCGGGGTCGGACCTCACGACGGCGAGGTGGCCTGGCTCCGGCACGAATTCCTCGCCGACCGGACCGTCTCGGTCGGGCTGGCCGGCGGCTTCGCGCGGCTCGACCGGAACATCGCCTTTCCCGAGTCGGCCACGAACCCGGTGCGGGGCCCGTTCAAGCACAATGTCTATTTTGCCGAAGGTACCCTGCAACTCAATCTGACCGGCGGCAAGACGTGGCATTCCATTGCGCCGTACGCCAACGTCGGATTGGGCTTTGCCTTTGGTGAAAAGCTCCCCGCCGACTCGAGCGGTTACAAACTGAAGACCAAGTTCTACCTCGCGCCGTCCGCGGGGGCCCGGCTCTTCCTCAGCCGCCGGATGTTCGTCCGAGTCGAAGCCCGAGCGGTCTTCTGGAGCCTGACCTACCCGGCCACCTACCGGGGCACCGATCCCGACGGATTCGGACCGGCCAAGCCGATTCTGGCCGGCCAGGCGCTCAAGGAATGGGCGCCGGTCCCGATGATTCACGCCGGGCTGGGCTACGCGTTCAAGAACCCCTTCTTCTGATCGTCAGCGGCCTATGCGGATCCGCCTGACCCGGGCCGTGGCCTTTCGGGCCTTTCACCGATTGGTCGACTCGGCCCGCTCCGTCGAGGAGAACCGGGCCCGGTTCGGGTGGACCAGCGAACCGCACGCCCATCACTACCGCTGTGAAGTATCGGTGGCGGGGCCGGCTGACGACCGCCTTCCCATGGTGATCGACCTGCCGCTGCTCGACCGGATCATCGCCGAGGAGGTTACCGCCCGGTTCGATGGCCGCCATCTGCACCGCGACGTCGCGCCGTTTACCGACGTCCTCCCCACCTGCGAGGGCTTGGCCCGCGAGGTCTTCCGGCGGATCGCGCCGCGACTCCCCCCCGGCACGACACTCGACCGCGTGATGATCGCCGAGGACGCCGATCTCAGCGCCGAATGCCTCGGAGATGGCTGAACCGACCGGCGCCATCCTGGCAGGCGGTCAGGCCCTCCGCTTCGGCGGAAAACCCAAGGGGCTGGAGGAAGTGGGCGGGGTGCGGATGCTCGACCGGGTGGTGGCGGCCATGACCGAGGCATTCGGGGCGCCGCCGCTCTTGATCGCCAACGCCCCGGACGCCGCGGACTGGCACCCCGGCCTCCAGGTCCGGCCCGACCGGATTGCCGGAGCCGGAACGTTAGGCGGCCTCCATGCCGCCATCACGGCCGCGGCGGGCCCGGTGGTCTGTGTGGCGTGGGACATGCCCTTTGTACCGGCCGGGCTCCTCCGCCTGATCGCCTCCCGGATGGCCGGGTTCGATGCCGTGCTCCCGGCCAGTCCGGGGCCGCGAGGTCTGGAACCACTCTGCGCCGGCTACGGTCCGGGCTGCCTCGGTCCGATCGAAGCGGCGATCGCCCGAGGGGACCTCCGGGCGGTCGGATTCCACGCCGACATCCGCCGGCACCTGCTCGACCCGGCCTCGACCCGGCCGTTCGGCGATCCCGCCCGGCTCTTCTTCAACGTCAATACCCCGGACGACCTGGCCCGGGCCAATCAGGCCGGTGCGGCCTAGTCTGGGGCGCTCCCTCTTTCCCCGACCCTCCGACCAAGGTATTCTCCCTCCGCTATGCGGATCCTCTCGATTATCGGCCACCAAAGCGCGGGCAAGACCACGCTGCTCATTGCCCTCGCCCGGGAGTTTCACCGCCGGAAAAAGCGGGTGGCCACCATCAAGCATACCAGCCAATCCGTCACGCTCGACCGGGAAGGTTCCGACACCCACCGGCATTTCCATGAGGGCCTTGCCGACGGGGTCCTGATCGCGAGCCCCGACGTCCGGGCCGTGTTTGAGCGGCGTCCCGACGATACCGGCCCCGAGGCCCTGGCGCGACAGTACTTCGCCGACCGCGATCTGGTCCTCGTGGAAGGATTCCGCCGGGCGCCGATCCCGAAAATCGAGATCTTCCGGTCGGCCGTCGGGCCGGCCCCGATTGCCGCCACCGCCCCGAACCCGGAACAGTGGGTGGCCCTGCTGTCCGACGTCCCGGTACCCCAGGTCAGTTGCCCGGTGCTCCGCTTCACCGATACCATGTGGCTCCAACTCCTGGCGTCCATCGCCTGGGACCGCGCCAAGCCGCTCGAGTAGGCTGGTGCTCACCAGTCTGACCGCCCGAGAGGCAGCCACCAGAATCCAGGTGGCCGTTCCGGTCGGACCGCCCCTCCGAATTCCCCTGGCATCAGCGTTAGGCAGTATTCTCGCTGAGCCGGTCGTGAGCCCGATCGACGTCCCGTTTTGGGCCAACTCCGCCATGGACGGGTATGCCGTCCGGGCCGGCGACGTCCGGGGCGCCAGCCCGGCCGCGCCGGTCCGTCTCCAGGTCATCGAGCAGATCCCGGCCGGTGCCTTCCCCACCCGGACGGTCGGCGCCGGCCAAGCGGCCCGGATCTTCACCGGAGCCCCGCTGCCGGACGGTGCTGACTCGGTGGTTCGCCAGGAGGACACCGACCTTGGCTCGGAGGTCGTCACCATCGTCAAGGACCGCGACTGCGGCGTCAACGTCCGCCGGGCGGGCGAAGACCTCAAGGCTGGGGTGGTGGTGTTCGAGGCCGGCACCGCACTCGGTCCGGCGCATCTCGGGGTATTGGCATCGATCGCGATGGCCCACCCCGTGGTCTATCGGCGGCCCCGGGTGGCGATCATCGGCAGTGGCGACGAAATCGTCGACGTCGACCAGCCCGATCTCATCTTGAGCGGCCGGAAGGTCGCGAGTTCCAATAATCACACCATGGCCGCGATGGTCCGATTGGCCGGGGGCGAGCCGGTTTCCCTCGGCAACGCGGCCGACCGGCCCGAGGCCATCCGGCGGCTGCTGGAATCCGCTCTCGATTGCGACCTCATCGTGACCACCGCCGGCATCAGCGTCGGCGAACACGACCATCTCCGCGGTGTCCTCGCCTCGATGGGCGCCGAGATCGATTTCTGGAAACTCCGGATGCGCCCGGGCGCCCCGGTGGGCTTCGGGATGGTGGGCTCGGTTCCGTGGATCGGGCTACCCGGGAACCCGGTCAGCGCGATGGTGACCTTCGAGCTTTTTGCCCGGCCGGCCATCCGGCGAATGATGGGCGAGCCGCTGCCATTCCGCCGCACGGTCCGGGTCGCGCCCGCCGAGCCGATCCGGCTCGGCCCGACGCTCCAGCACTTTCTTCGGGCCCGGGTTACCGGTGACGGACCGCTGGCCATCGCGACGCTGACCGGGCCCCAGGGTTCGGGCATTCTCACGTCAATGGCCACCGCCAACGCATTGCTGATCGTGCCGGAGGGAGTTCAGTTCGTCGAGGCCGGTTCCCCGGTGGACGCGATTCGGCTCGACGATCCGGCCCACCTGGCCGCGCCACCGTTCTAGTCCCGCTTCCCCGCGCTGATTCATGGAGACACCGATGCGACATCTGCTCCGGCTGCTGGCCCTGGCTCCACTGCTTCTCCCGATCCATGCCGTCAGGGCCCAGGCCACCGCCCAAGACGCCGACGAGGTCAGGGCCACCCTCAACGCCATGTGGGCCGCCGTCGAGCGGGGCGACTCCGCGGGCTACGCGGCCTTCGTCCATCCGAACTTCACGCAATTCGGCGAGAACGACGTCTACCTCGCGACGGGCAAGGACCTCGAGGTCCGGTCGATGGCGGACTATTTTCGGCGGGCCAAAGACGTCCACACCGACATGCACCACGCCGAGGTCACGGTGCGGGGAACCGTGGCGTGGATCACGTACTACTGGACGGACGCCGGGATGTCGAACGGGGCCCGGTTCACCAGTCGCGGAAAATCAACCCGGATCTTCGTCAAGGAAAACGGCCGTTGGCTCTGTATTCACGGGCACTACACCGCCGTGCCGTAGCCGCGAACTACCGATACCGATCGAGGCGTTGGCGGGCCTCCACCAGCCGAAGCCCCTCGGCCTTCCGGCCGCTTCGCACCGTGACTTCCCCCAACAGACTCTGGGCTTGCCCGACGGCCCAATGCGCCGGAGGCAAGGTCGCGAGCCGAAGCGCCAGCCCCTCCTTGAGTGCCGCCTTCGCCTCGGCGAGCCGGTCGGCTTGGCCGAGACACTGATCCCGGATCAGATAGGCCGAGCCTAACGAGAGATCCGAGTCGGGAAGTTCGGGGCCCCGGGCGGCGATGACGGTCTCGCTAGCCGGATCGCGTCCGGACAGCGACCGGCTCACTCTGAAAAAAAGAGGCCCGAAACGGGCCTCCAGGCTCCTGCAACCGCCGCCCGGAGCTCAGCCGCGGACCTGCTTCAAAACCTCCGAAAGGTTCAGGGTCCGGGCCTGCTCCCGGATCCGGGCCTCGACCTTCGGATAGAGCCCCTCGGCATCGACCTTGAGCTTGCCAAACAGCGTCTTGAGATCTTCACGGCTCAACGTCCGGCCTTGGGCGTAGTACTGCCGGGCCGCGTTGCCGAGCGCATAGGTCGTCGCAAAGGTGAGACCTGCCCCGGCGGCGGTCGAAGCGACCCCCCCGGCCACCCCGCCGAGCATTCGGCCAAAGAGCCCTTTGGCCAAGCCGCCCAGGAGCTTTCGGGCCACCCCCTCCATCACTTGGCCGGCCGCGCCGATCCCGACCGCGCCGGCCAAGTCCTTCACCTGGTTGGCATCGAGCTTCTGGCCATGGTCCTGGCCGATCTTGTACACCATCCGAAGCTGCAGCGGCACGATGGCGAGCGTGGCCAGATTCTGGGGCAACAACTCGAGCGCGCCCGTCAGCATGGCGTTATTGAGAATCATCTCATCCTGCGCCGCCGACGACGCTGTCGATGCCACGGCGACGACTTCCGGCACCGGCGCCATTTGGGCCGCACCACCGAGCCCGGCGGCCACCGCTTCAACCTCGGCCGTGACGGCCGCGTCGAGTCCCAGGGCCACTTTCAACTCGGCCAGAAACGCCTTCTCGCGTTCGTTGGCCACGCCGTCCGCGTGGACGACACACACCGCCAACTCGTACGCCTCCGGCCGGGCCTCGGCGGAAAGCCGGCCCGCGACATCGGCGAGCCGGGTCTTCCCGCTCAGGACATTCCGGGCAATGGCATCGTAGTCGCTGCCCCCGATGTCCTTAGCGATCAACTGGAGCTGGGCCACTTCCTCGGGCCCCCGAAATCCGTCCGCAAACGCGGCGATCAGCGCGATCGTCGCGACCGGTTCTCGATCTTCCGGCTTCATCTCAGTGCACCATGAATGAAACCGAGGCCGCGGTCTTGTCCCACTCGAGCCGCAGGGTCCCGGCCGTGCCGTTCGGCACGATCTTGATAGCGAATTGTTCGACCGCAGTGGCCAACGATTCGAGTTTGAGGTCGACGCGGCCCAGGTCCATTTCGGGTTTGTACTCGGTGCCCCACTGCCCGGTCTGCTTGTTGACGATGAGCTTCCAACCGGTCTTCGTGGCCAGGGTGTACAGTGTGTACTTGCCGGCCGGCACCATCAGGTTCCCGATCATCAGCATCTTGCTCGTCACCAGCGAGGTTGCCTCGTTCGCTCCCGTGCGCCACACCTCGTCATACGGGATCAAGCCGCCGACGACCAGCCGACCCTTCATAGAGGGGCGCCCGTAGTTGACCTCGACTTTGGCGCCGCTGATGGTGGCGCTCACCGAGTCCCGCGGCGAAGCGAGCGGCTTTTGTTGGGCCACCACCGCGCTGGTGGTGGAGGTACCCAAGACGAAGACTCCGAGTACGATGGTGCCGATCCGCATGATTCAAAACCCCTTCAGGTATCAGGTTGACTGCTGCCCGTAGAACAAATACGACTAATCTGGTCAGAAATCAATCGGCAGCGGGAGTCGGCCGGGAGCCACCGCGGCCGCCACCGCGGGGAGGGCCGTGCCGCCGAGGTACTCCGCCACCAGTTCGACCGCGCCGAGGACCACCCCGACATCCGACTCAAGCCCGGTCACCACGTAGCAACCCCGGCGGTCCAGCACGCCGGCCACGGGCCGCCGATCCGACCCCATCCCGGTGGTCGTCAGGCCGATGGAAAGCCGGTCCGGCGGCCCCCGGTGGGTCCGGAGAAACGGAAGAGCCAGCGCGAGCCTCCGGAGGGCGGCCTCTCCGAGGCCGGTGCCATCCGCCCCCACCGGTAGTTCACCGGGCACGAAGCGCTCAATCCGAAGGTCGGCGCCGTCAGCCCGGATCACTGGCGGAGAGCCCTCCTCGGCGCCTGGAGGGTTGAGGAGGGACACGATCGGAGGGGAGGAACCCAAGAAGGCGGCGGCACCGCCCAGAACGGCCGTGACATTGGTACCGAGGACCACGTCGACCTCGAGACCGATCCGTCGGCCGAGGGCGGCGGCCCTGGGACCGGCCAAGACGATGCCATCGGCCCGGAGCTTGAGCCCTGAGGCCAGGGAGACGCTCCAGCCCTCGCCGTCGCGGACGCTCGCGCCACTCAGCGAGTCGCTGGTGACCGTCCCACCGGCCGCCCGAAAGGAGGCCCCGAGCCAGCGCCGGAGCGCCCGTCCGTCGACCCACCCGGCCCGCCGGACCATGACCCCGAGCCTGGCCTGCGGGCTGAGGCATGGCAGTACGCCAAGCAGGGCCCGGCCCTCGAGCAGGTCCAGTCCTCCGGGCACGCCGCGGACACCATCGCTCGGGGCGGGAAGGAACCAGTCGGCCGAGGCGTGTTCCCGAAGGGGCCCACCCCCAGCGGCGGCATACCGGCCCGTCGCCGCCCGGAGTCGGGTGGCGGATTCCGGCTCAACCGCCAGCAGGAAGTGACCCCGGCGATTCATGGCGAAGGCGCCCCGGCCTTCGACCTGGAGCCCTTCGAGGAGATCGACACCCCGGGTCGCGAGCCTGGTCGTCACCTCGTCGCCGGGCCACCAGGGCCGATAACACTCCACCTCGGAGGCGGGTCCGGCGGAAGTCGGCTCCCGTTCCTCGATCAGGACCACCTGGCACCGCCGGCCAACCAGTGCGTGGGCCGTGGCAATTGCTGCGAGTCCTCCGCCGACCACCACCACTTGACTGGTCACAACGGTCCCTTTTACTTATCGAGCTGAAGAAGGGGAGTAGCTTATCCGTCCGGTTTGGGCGGACGAGGCGGTCGTCAAGACTGTCGGCCAATGGCCGGCACGGCTGCCCCGGGCACCATGCTCAAGCGAGACCTTCGTCGTTCGCCAACTATTGGCGATATGACGAGGTCTCGCTTTTTTGTTGCACAACCGGCCTGACGGCCAGGAGTGGCTCAGTGAACAACATGAAGACGTTTGCCCTGATGGGAGGACTGATGGCCCTCTTCCTGGCGGTCGGTCAGATGGTGGGGGGAAGCCAGGGTATGGTCATGGCCCTCGTTTTGGGCTCGGCGATGAACTTCATCATGTACTTCTTTTCGGACAAAATGGTGCTCAAGATGTACGGGGCGCAGGTGGTGACCGAAAAGGAGGCCCCCGAGCTCTACCGGATCGTTGACCGTCTCCGGCAGCGGGCCGGCCTCCCGATGCCGGTCGTGGCGATTACCGATCAGGCCCAGCCCAACGCGTTTGCCACGGGACGGAGCCCCGAGAAGGCGGTGGTGGCGGTGACCACCGGCCTGCTCCGCGCCATGCCCCGCGAAGAACTCGAGGCCGTCATCGCGCATGAATTGGCGCACATCAAGAACCGGGATATGCTAATTTCCACGGTCGCCGCGGGGATCGCGGGGGCCATCGGTTTCCTGCCGAATCTGTTGTTGTTCGGCGGGGGGCGGGACGATGAAGAAGGCGGCCATCCGGTGGCCGGATTCGCGATGGCGATCGTCGGTTCGTTGGCGGCCGTCATCATTCAGATGGCGGTCTCCCGCCAGCGGGAGTTCGAAGCCGACCGGGTCGGCGCCGAGATCCTGGGCCGGCCGATGCCGTTGGCCAATGCCCTCCGCCGGCTCGATGCCATGGCGCACCAGATTCCGATGCAGGTGTCCCCGGCGGCGGCCGCGCTGGCCCAAGTGAACCCGTTGTCCGCGATGGGAGGCGGCATGACGAAATGGTTTTCGACTCATCCGCCCACTGAAGAACGGGTGGCCGCGCTGATGCGGCTCGCGGCGTGAGATAGTGGGGGAACTCACCCCGATCTGGATCATTTTCGGAGGCGTGGTCGGCATCGTGATGGCCGCCGACCTCGCCTTCATTTCCCGCAAGACCCTCTCGATCTCAGAAGCCGCCTGGTGGAGCGCCGCCCTCGTGGCGACGGCGCTCTGCTTCGGGCTGGCGGTGGCCTGGCAGCTCGGCACCACCTCGGCCCTCGAGTACTACGCCGGGTATTTGATCGAGCTGACGCTGAGCGTCGACAACCTGTTCGTCTTTCTGTTGATCTTCGAATACTTCGCGGTGCCGGCCACGGCGCAGCGACGGGTGCTGAGCTGGGGCATCTTCATGGCCATGGTGCTTCGCGGCGTCATGATCGTCGTGGGATCGGCGATGATTGCCCGGTTCGAGTGGATCATTTACGCGTTAGGCGCCTTGTTGGTCTACACCGGCGTGAAAATGTTCCGGGACACCGAGGTCCGGCTCGAACCCGAGAAGAATCCGATCGTCCTGGCCACCCGGCGGCTGATTCCGATGTCCGGGGCCTACGAGGGCGACCGGTTCTTCGTCAAGACCCACAAGGGCTGGCTGGCCACTCCGCTGTTCTTGGTCGTCGTGCTCATCAACTGGACCGACGTCGTGTTTGCCATCGACAGCATTCCGGCCATTTTCGCCGTGACCCGGGACACCTTCGTCATGTTCAGTTCCAACATCCTGGCCATCCTGGGCCTTCGAGCCATGTTCTTCGTGCTGGCCGACGCGATGAACCGGTATCACTATCTCAAGCCCGGGGTCGCGATCATCCTGGGCTTCGTGGGCCTCAAGATGACGCTCTCATACTGGGTCCACGTCGCCACCAGTTGGTCGCTGGCGGTCATCGTCACGGTGCTGGTTGGATCGGTGGCGTTGTCGGTGCTCCGGCCAAAGGACCCCGCGATTCCCTGAGGCCCCTGTGTCACTCCGACACTGACGCGACTAGGAAAGCGTGTCGTTCCATCAGTGTGATCCGGGTCACAAACACCGTAACTCATTGCAGAATAGAACCGCTCACGGGCGCCTGGCGGCGGCCCGGCTTGTGCGCTACCAAGTGCCGGGCCCCGGGTTGTGATCCCATCAACGTGGGAGTGCGGCCGCACCAAAGACACGATCCGGAGGACCCACCCTTCTCTTCGGCTGACCAATGGGCGCCACCTTTCGAACCTCCATTGTCGCGATGATCCTCCTCGGAGCCGGCGGATGCGGAGTGGCTGGCCCAAACCGGTCACTCGATCGGTTCAACGAAGCGAAGGCACTCTGGGATCGAGAGAATCCGGCCAACTACGCCGTGACGGTTGAGCGGCTCTGTTTCTGCGTCACCGTGGAGCCGGTTCGAATCGTCGTCCAAAACCGGGTGGTGGTCAGCCGCACCGTGGTAGCCACCCAGCTGCCGCTCCCGGCCAACCTGAACGACCTCTACCCGGACGTCCCCGGCTGGTTCGCGACGATCAAGGATGCCTATACCAGGGCTGATGCCATCACGGTGTCGTTCGACCGCCAGTACGGGTTTCCGTCGGACGCCACCATCGACTACATCAAGAGCGCGATCGATGACGAGTTGAGCCTCAAGGTGTCCAACTTCGTCCTCCTCGCCATACCGTAAGGCCGGACTAAGGCTCGGCCGGGGGCCCGACGACCCGGTTCCGGCCGGCTTTTTTTGCCTCGAACAGCCGGTGATCGGCCAGCTGCAACAGCGCGCCGGTCAGCCGCCCATCCGTCGGCCAACTCGCCAGGCCGATGCTCACGGTCACTTTCGCGGGGCCGGCGGCCCGGGCCACCGGGAGCGGCTCGGCCTCGACGGCCCGCCGGATCTCCTGGACCCGCTCCAAGGCCTCGGCGGCGTCAGTTTCCCGGAGCACGACCACGAACTCTTCACCCCCGTAGCGGGCCACCAAGTCACTCCGGCGGACCGCCCGCTGAAGCACCCGGGCCACGTACCGGAGCGCCCGGTCGCCGGTGGCATGACCGTAGGTATCGTTGAACTGTTTGAAGTGGTCGACATCGACCATTGCCACCGCGAACGGCGCGTTGTAGCGGGCCGCCCGCTCCACTTCGGTTTCGAAATAGTCGTCGAAGAACCGGCGGTTGAAGAGACCCGTCAGGGCGTCGCCGGTCGACAACTCGCGCTGCAACTGCATGGCGCGGACGATGTACACGGCGAGGGCCGTGGCCAGCGACAAGTTGACCAGCCGTGACACTTGGTCGGACACCACGAACTGCCCGTACCGGAGCACATTGGGCTCGATCTGGCCACTCTTGAGAACGGCGGCGATAATCAGGATGATACTCAGATACTGGACGACCGCGACGCCCCCCGCCAACAGCGCCACCCGCCGGTCGTAGCGAAGGCAGGCGCCGGCGATGGCGAGAAAGTACGTGTCGAACGTGACCAGGCTGTTGACCGACTGGAGCGGGTCGATCGTGAAGCCGAAGCTCAACAGAGCAAAGCTGATCAAACTGACATCGAGCGTGCTGGTGACGAGCGGGAGCCACGGCTGGCGCCGGTCCCGGGCCACCAGCAGATACATCAGCACCGCAATGGCCGTCCCGAACAGGGTGACGAAGAAGCCGGTGAGGTGGGTTTCCCGCTCGGCCGGCGGGCCGATGGCCAGGTTGCCGAGCGGGATCATCAGGAGCACCAACAAGACGCCGAGGCGAATCCTGGCAATCAGGAGCTCGCCCGCCTTGCCGGCATCGAGGAGAAACTCGTCGGGCGGGTCCCAGAAGCCGCGGACCCGGTCTGCGAACGTCGGCAGGGGGGCCGGGAATGCCCCGCTCGCCCGTGGCGTCGTCAATCGGGCCTACATGACCCGATACTTGGGGCCGCTCCCGCCCTCGCGGGGCGTCCACCGGGGGCCCACGACGTCGGTCGCTTTGCAGTCGACACAATTGGGCGGGTTGACCCGAAGCGCATCGCCAACCCGTTCGTAGACGCCGGCCGGGCAGATGTGGCTGTAGAAGTCGGCGACGTCGCCCGGTACGTCCCGGCCGACGATCAAATGGGACGGAATGGTGTCGCGCGTAGCGTTGCCGGACTTGAACACGGCGTCGACCTTGCTGAACGTAATCACGTTGTCCGGCACGAAGGGCGCGCGCGGGGTGACGGTCCGCGGCTCCTCTGCGTCGGTCTCGCTGTGAATCTGTCCGCCGGGAAACCCGCCGTTGGTCAGCGTCATCAACACACTCTTCACGCCCCCGACGTAGAAGCCCTGCTTGAAGGCCAACCGCATGTTCCGGCGTTTTTTGAGGTCGGCGACCACGTAGCTAGCCCGGAGCATGGTGTCATAGGCGGCCAGTTTCGCGCCGCTGGTATCGCCCGCTTTGAGGGCCGCGAAGATGGCCCGGGCGGCGAACATCCCGGATTGCATGGCATAGTGAATGCCTTTGAGACTCGCGACCTCGACGGTGCCGAGACAATCGCCGGCCATGATGAGGCCGTCACCCGAAAACCGGTCGGGCAGCGCGTAGTATCCACCTTCCGGAATGGTCTTGGCGCCCCACTCCACCAGTTGCCCGCCCTCGAAGTACGGCCGGAACAGCGGGTGGAGCTTGGTCCGCTGGAGCAACTCGTGGACATCGAGCCCGGCATCCTTGGCATCGAGCCCGACCACCAGCCCGATGGCCACCTGGCTCGGCCCCATCGGGTACATGAACGTGCCGCCGAAGGCGTCCCGCGGGAGCGGCCATCCCAGGGTGTGGATGATCCGGTCGAGCGGTTGCTTGACGTCCCACACTTCCTTGACGCCTAACGCAAAGATCTGGGGGTTCGGGGACCCGACCTTTTGCCAATCGCGCCAGGCCTGGGACAACGGGCCCCGGGTCCCTTCGGTGAGCACGGTCACTTTGGCGGTCAGGTCGGTCGGCTCGGCAAACCCGTCACCCGGGTTCCGGTCCCGGTCGAGGCCCGACGGCGTGGTGCGGACCCCGACGACCCGGGCGCCGTCCACCAACAAGGAATCGGCGGGGAACCCGGCAAACAAATTCACGCCGAGTTCCTCGGCCTTGCCGCCCATCCACCGGACCACCTCCGCGAGCGAGGCGACGTAGTTGCCGCTGTTGTGCATCGTCGGGGGGGTCGGGATCTTGACGGAACTCCCCTCGGTCATCAGGTACACGGCTTCGCCGGTGACCTTTTGGCGGAACGGCCACTCGGCGGCCGGGGTGTCCGGAAACAGCTCCGCGAAGGTCCGGGGGTTGATCACCGCGCCCGACAAGCAGTGCTCCCCGAGGCTCCCGGCCTTTTCCAGGACCCCGATGCTGAGGTCGCCTAACGTTCCGTCCTGGTTGACCAGCTGGGCCAGTTCGATGGCCCCGGCCAAGCCGGCCGGACCGGCACCGACGAAGAGGACATCCATCTCGATGGCCTCGGCCCCCGGCGCCTCGGCCTTGATGAGCTGGGCCGCCGGGAGGGCCGGCTGGTGGATGACGGGCAAGATCTTGGTCACTTACGTGAGCTCCAGTGAGATGTCGGCGGCGATCACGCTGTGCGTGAGGGCCCCGACCGAGATGAAATCCGCGCCCGCCTCGGCGTAGGCGCGGGCGTTCCCGAGGTTGATCCCCCCGGTGGCTTCGATGGCGATGGTCGGTTGAAGCGCCCGGGCAAGTTCCGACCACCGAGCCACCATGCCGGGGGTCTGGTTGTCGACCAGCAACCGATCCGCCCCAGCCCGGCTGGCTTCGATGACCTGGTCTTCGGTCTCCACTTCGACTTGGCAGGCGAGGGCGCCGCGAGCCCGGGCGGCCACCAGCGCTTCCGCCACGCTCCGGCCGTCCCGTTCCAACGCGCGCCAGTGATTGTCTTTGACCATGACGGTGTGCGCCAAGTCGAGCCGGTGAATCACGCCCCCGCCGGCGACCACGGCGGCCACGTCGAGGAGCCGGAGGCCGGGGGCCGTCTTTCTGGTGTGGAGGACCCGGCACCGGGTGCCCTCCACGGCCCGAACGAAGGCCCGCGTGGCGGTGGCGATGCCGGAGGCCCGCTGGAGAATGTTGAGCATCGCTCGCTCAGCCCGGAGAATGGCGGCCAGATCGCCGCGGACGTGGCCGACCGGGCCGGGCTCGACGGCGCCGCCCTCGCCGGTAGCCCAGGCGACCGAGCATCCGGCGGCTCGGGCGGTGGTCTCGGCATACAAAAGCCCGGACACCACGAGGGGTGTCCGGGCTTCGAGCACGGCTTGGCCGGGCACCGGCTTTCGCACCGTGACGGCGGTCGTCAGGTCGAGGACGCCGTCTTCACCGAGCGCCAACGCCGCAACCCGGGTGGCGTCGACCGTGAGATCGGGCAGGCGCTCCGGCATGGGCGGGTTACTCCGCTTTGAGTTTTCGAATCTCGTCGGTCAGCCGGGGCACCACCTCGAACAGATCGCCGACGATCCCGTAATCGGCCACCTTGAAGATCGGCGCGTCCTTGTCCTTGTTGATCGCGACGATGACCTTCGAGGTTCGCATCCCGGCCAAGTGCTGAATCGCGCCGGAAATCCCGATCGCCACGTAGAGCGACGGCGCCACGGTCTTGCCGGTCTGACCCACTTGGGCACCGTGCTCCCGCCATCCGGCGTCGACCACCGCCCGGCTGGCCCCAACCGCCGCCGACCCTAACACCGCCGCCAGGTCCTCGACCAATTTGAAGTTGGCCGGCTCCTTGAGACCCCGCCCGCCCGAGACCACGATGGGCGCCTCGGTCACGTCGAGGGCTGCGGTGGCCGGCGCCTTGATCTCGGTGACGGTGACCCGCTGGGTAAAGGCGGGCACCGCGATGGTCTCGGCGGCCCCAGCCTTGTCGGTCTTGCCGGGCGCGAAGGTGTTGGGACGAACCGAGAGAATCGCGGGCGATCCGCTTAACCCGAGTTTCTGGATCGCCTTGCCGGCGTACACCGGGCGGGTGGCGACGATCTTCCCGCCCTCGACCGCAAGCGCGGTCACGTCGGTGACACAGGCGGTCCGCAGTTTGGCCGCGACCCGGGGGGCCAAGTCGCGCCCGGTGGCGCTCGCCGCAAAGACGACCGCGGCATAGTTGCCGCCGAGCGACGCGATGGTGGCCGCGTACCCATCGGGATTGTAGAGGCCGAAACCCTCGTGGGTGGCGTTCAAGACCCGGTCGGCCCCGGCGGGGCCCAACCCGGAGGCGCCCTCGACCGGCCCGGCTCCGAGCACGATGGCGTCAACCGTAGCCCCCATGCCATCCGCGATCAGACGGGCGGCCGCGACGGCCTCCAACGAGACTTTCCGAAGCGCACCCTGGCGCTGTTCCGTGACGGCAAGAATAGCGGCCATGTTAGATCACCTTCGCTTCGTTGCGGAGCAACTGGACCAGCAGCGTAACGGCGTCAGGTCCTTCCCCGACGATCCGGCCGGCCTGCCGCTCGGGCGGGAGCGAAAGCCCCGTTACCGACACGGCGCCGGCACCGAGCGTTACCGGCTTCGATTCGAGCGGCTTCTTCTTGGCCGCCATGATCCCTTTGAGGGACGGAAGTCGCGGCGTGTTGATGCCCTTGTCGGCGGTGATCACCGCCGGCAGCGAACAGGTGACCACCTCGACGCCGCCCTCGACTTCCCGCTCGGCCTGGACCCGGCCGCCGTCGATCGTGAGGCCCGAGACCGCCGAGATCGTCGGCAGTCCCAGCAATTCGCCGACCATCACCCCGACCTGATGGTTGTAGTCATCCACGGCCATCTTGCCGAACAGGATCAGGTCGTACCCGCCGGCGCCGAGTTCGGCCGCCAGTGCCTCAGCCACCGCGAAGCCGTCCGCCGAACCGGCGCTCTGGAGCAGCACCCCGCG
>JANMHX010000268.1:0-48499 GCA_031375485.1 Gemmatimonadota bacterium
CTCCCGAACCGGCTCTTTCCAGCATGCAAATCCGCGTCCTCAATGCCGCCGCCGTCCGCGCCCTGCTTCCGATCCGCCGCTGTACCGACCTGATGCGGCAGGCCATGACACTCGTGGCGACCAACCAGACCGTTCAACCCATCCGCCAAGCCCTGTACCATCCCGACCGCCGCGGACTCCTCAGCATGATGCCCGGTTACACCGCCGATCCCGAATGGCTCGGCATCAAGATCATGACGGTGTTCCCCGCCAATTGTGGGACGGCTTTCGGATCTCACCAGGGATTTGTTCACCTCTTCGAGACCACCAACGGCGCCCCGCGGGCCATCCTGGACGGTCGTGAGATCACCGCGATTCGGACTGCCGCCGCAACCGCGGTGGCGACCGACGCCCTGGCCCAACCCACCGCGGAGACCCTGGCCATCTTCGGATATGGAGAGCAGGCCCACACCCATCTCGAGGCCATCACCCAGGTCCGGAAGTTCCGCCGGGTCCTGGTATGGGGACGAGATTTCTCCCGGGCGGAGGCCTTCGCCGCCGCCGAGGCGGCTCACCATGATCTCGAGATCACCGCCGTCCAAACCCCGGAAGAGGCCGCCATCCCGGCCGACGTGCTCTGTACCACCACGGCGGCCAAGGAACCGTTCTTCGAAGCCCGGTGGCTTCGGCCCGGCCAGCACCTGAACGTCGTCGGCTCGAGTATTCCAACCACCTCGGAAATCGACATCGACACGGTGGTCCGAACTCGGCTGTTCGTCGATTTCAAAGACAGCGCCCTGGCGCTCGCGGGTGACTTCCGCCGGGCCAAAGAGGCCGGCGTGGTCGATGACCGGCACATTCTCGGGTCGATCGGCGACGTGCTCACCGGCCGGGTGTCCGGCCGGACCTCGGACCAGGACATCACCCTCTTCAAGTCCCTTGGCATGGTGGCCGAGGATCTGGTGTCCGCGGATTTCATCTTCCGTGAAGCGGAGCGGCAGGGCGTTGGTCAACTCATCGAATGGTGACACTCATGTCGAATCGCGTTCTGTTCGTCGTCTGGTGCGGAGTCCTTGGTCTCGCATCGAACCCCGCCGCCGCGCAATCGCCGACCAGCAGCCTCGCCCCGCCGGCGCGATTCGCCGATCCGGACCGGTTAGCCAAGCTCCGCACGGCGTTCCCGGCGATTGATCGCATCATGCTCGGCTTTGCCGAACGAGCCCATGTTCCTGGTATCGGATATGGGATCGTCGTTGACGGTAAGGTGGTGCACATGAATGTCGCCGGATATCGGGAGGTGCCGTCACGATCACCGGTGGATACCTCGACCGTGTTTCGGATCGCGTCGATGAGCAAAAGCTTTGCGGCGGTGTCGATTCTCCAGCTGCGAGACGCCGGCAAACTGTCGCTCGAGGACCCGGCCGAACGGTATGTCCCCGAGTTGGCCAAACTGCGGTACCCCACCACGGACTCGCCCAAGCTCACGATTCGCCAGTTGTTGTCGCACTCCGCCGGCTTTCCCGAGGACAACCCGTGGGGCGATCAGCAACTCTCGGCGACCAATGAAGACATGGCCAGGATGATGAACGGCGGGATTCCGTTCTCAACCGCGCCCGGGACCTCCTATGAATACTCGAATTTCGGGTTTGCCATTCTGGGCCGGATCGTCGCCAATGTCTCCGGAATGCCGTACCCGCGGTACCTTCAGGAGCGAGTGCTCCGGCCGCTCGGGATGCAGGTGACCACACTCGAAGCGACCACCGTGCCCGCGGCGCGTCTGGCCCACGGCTATCGTCGCCAAGACAACAATTGGCTCGAGGAGCCGCAGCTGCCCGACGGAGCCTTCGGTCCAATGGGTGGGATGCTGACCTCCATCAGTGACTTGGGCCGCTGGGTCGGCTTCATGCTCGATGCTTGGCCGGCCCGCGACGGAACGGAAACCGGGCCATTGCGCCGGTCGTCCCTCAGGGAAATGCAACAGGTGACCCGGTACGGTGGAGCAACCGCCACTCGGGACGCCACCACCGGCGAACTGGCCTTGGGCGCCGGCGGCTACGGATACGGGCTTGGCGTCCGCCAGACCTGTCTATTCCGAATCTCGATCGCCCACAGCGGAGGTCTCCCCGGTTTCGGCTCGCTGATGCGATGGTTGCCGGAGTACGGCGTTGGCATCGTGGCCCTTGGCAACCTGACTTACACCGGCTGGGGCAGCGTGGCGGAAGAAGCCCTGGCGGTACTCTCGAAAACCGGAGGGTTGGTGCCGCGAATCCCGGAGCCCGCGCCGGTCTTGGTCGAGCGTCGAGCCCAGGTCTCCCGCTTGGTCGGCAGCTGGAACCCCGCGTTAGCGGACAGCCTGGCCGCCATGAACCTCTACCTCGATGAGTCCAAGGACCGGCGCCGAGCGATGATCGAGCGACTCCGTGCCGAAGCGGGCGAGGGGTGTCGTCCCGAGGGGGAGTTCGTGGTGGAGAACGCACTGCGGGGCCGGTGGCGAATGCGGTGCGCCAAGAGCGACCTCAAGATTTCGATCACCCTGGCCCCGACCGAGCCGGCCACCGTCCAATTTCTCGAGGTGGCCGCTTTGAAAGCCGGCGAGACCCTGGCCCCGGCGCCCGCGTGCCGATGATCCAGAAGCCGGTCAGGCCCCGGGGCACTTCACTTTCTTGAACCGGACTTCGATCGCCGGCTGTCCATCCCCCTCATTGCGGGGGATCAGATTACCGTCCGATGCGAGGCGATAACTGATCCGCTGGGGAAAGGTCTTTTTGGTGTTTTCGAAGACAACGTACTCGTCCACCAACTGAATCATCGTGTACTCGTCGAAGGGTTTGCCCTCGCTCGAGGCGGAAAACGTCACCGACGAATCCGTCGACAAGATGCGGCTGAACTCGAACGACGTGGCCCGGTCTTTCTTGATGTAGCGGGTCGTTGACGTCATCAGATTCTCGGTCGGGGCGGTCCAGATTTCCTCGACCATCGTTTCGCGGTCGATCGGCCCCTGCCAACAGCCGGCCATGAACTTGAGTTTGTCGTCGAGCTTGACCATCAGTTTGGCGGCTTTGGGTTTCTCGATTTTTTGCTCGGGCGCCCCGTCGGGACGACGTTCCTGGGCCCGAAGCTGGCCGGTCTGAACCCAAATCCCCGCAAGCACTGCCACTTCCAACCATCGACGGATCGTCATCTCGGACGCTCTCCCAAAGTTCAATGAAGTAGCCGCGGTTCACGGCCCCTGGCCTGGCTCCAATATGACATGGTCCGACCGCGAAAACCCCTACGGACTGGTTAGGATTCGGTTCCCTCAGCACCGGCCGCACCGATGGCAAACGACTCGACCAGCCCGCCCATGATCCGTGAATCGGCCCGTCTGATCGCCCGGGGCACGCTGTCGCCGGTAGACCTGGTCGACGATTCCCTGGCCCGCATCGACGCGGACAATGCCCGGCTCGGCGCCTTCATCACGGTCACCGCCGATTCGGCCCGGGCGGCCGCCATCAAAGCCCGGCAGAGGGTCAAGGGGGGCCGAGGCGGAGTACTGGCCGGCATCCCGATCTCGGTGAAAGACCTGATCGTCACGATCGACGGCCCGACGAGCCTCGGTTCGCGGGTCATTCCCGGCGGGCTTCCAGCCGGACCCGACGGACCCGCCATCAGCCGGCTGCGCCGGGCCGGGGCGGTGATCGTAGGCAAGACCAATCTTCACGAGGTTGCGCTTGGCGTCACCTCGGATAACGAGCACTTCGGTGCGGCCCGGAATCCGTGGGACCCGACCCGGGTCGCGGGCGGGTCGAGCGGCGGGTCGGCCGTCGCAGTCGCCGCCGGCATGGGACTCGGCTCGGTCGGGACCGACACCCGGGGGTCGATTCGAATCCCCTCGGCCTGCTGCGGAATCGTCGGGCTCAAGCCGACCTATGGGACCATCCCGACGGACGGGGTGTTTCCGCTCGCGGCAACCCTGGATCACATCGGACCCATGGCACGATCGGTCGAGGACGTGGCCCTCCTGTTCGGCGTCATGACCGGGAGCCGCCGCCGGGCCAAGGCCCTGCTGGCCGCCGTCGACCGGAAGCCGGGTCGGAAGAAGATCGCCGTCTGCGAGTATTTCATTCGCGACGCCGATCACGAAATCGCCACGGCGATTGAGACCGCCATCAAACTCCTGGCCCGGCGGGGGGCCTCGCTGGTGAGTGTGGAGATTCCGGAACTCGAACCCGCCCTCGAGGCGTCCCGCGTCATCGTACTGGCCGAAGCCATTGCCTACCATGACGAACTGCTCCGTCGGAACCCCGACGGCTATGGACCGAACCTCAAGTCCCGCCTCCAGGGCGGGTACCAGCTCTCAGCGCTACAGTATGTCCAGGCCGAGGAGCGACGGCTCGAATTGTGGACCGCCTACGCCACCTTGTTCCAGGAAGTCGACTGTTTGATCGGCGCGGTGCTGCCGGTGGCTCCGCCCAAAATCGGCACTCAATCAGTGCCGATGGCCGGGGTGGACACGCCGTTGTCCGAGGCGTTCTGCCGCTACAACGCGCCTCAGAATATGACCGGCGTTCCCGCACTCGCCTTGCCCTGTGGTTTCAGCAAGGCAGGGCTTCCGATCGCGATGCAGTTGGTCGCTGGCTCAGGTCAGGAGGAAACAATCCTCGGGATCGGCGCGGCCTATCAGCGCGAGACCGACTGGCACACCCGGAGCGCAGCGGGTCTCTGAGACCGGCTCGGCCCTTCCACGTTGAGATTCCAATACAACTCGTTACAAAACAATGAGTTATGTTGGCTTTCCCTCGGAGCGTCGGGCCGGTACTTGACCTTTCGAACGGCGTGTATTAACGTTTCATCCGGATATACGGATGATTGCTACAACTGCTGCACTCTTCGACCGCCTGGTCGCCCTTTCCGACCCCATTCGGTGTCGGCTCCTGCTGGCACTCGAGCAGCAGGAGCTCGCCGTCACCGACTTAAGGACAGCGCTCCAGCTTCCGCAATCAACCGTGAGCCGTCATCTCAAAGTCTTGGCCGACGAGGGATGGATCACGAGCCGGGCGAACGGTACCAGCAACTGGTACCGGATGGCCGGCCGGGACCTCGATCCGGGCGCCCGGCGGCTCTGGTCGGTGGTCAAGGAGCAGTTCAGCGGGACTCCTGCCGCCGTCCGGGACGCCGAACGGATCAAGAGCGTGCTCTCCGAACGGCACGGCCGGAGCCAGGCCTTCTTCGCCACTAGCGCCGGGCAGTGGGACAAGCTCCGGACCGAATTGTTCGGCACTGGTGTCGAATGGCTGGCCCTGGCCGGCCTGCTGGGCCGCGATTGGGTCGTGGGCGACCTCGGTGCCGGCACCGGCCAGCTCAGCGCCAACCTGGCACCGATGGTTGGCCAGGTCATCGCCGTCGACGAGTCGGCCGCGATGCTGAAAAGCTTGACCGCCCGAGTCGAGGACTTGCCGAACGTCGAGGTTCGCCAGGGCGCCGTTGAGTCCCTCCCGATCGAGAGCAACCACCTCGACCTCGCGATGATCGTCTTGGTGCTCCATCATGTGGCCGAACCGGCCCGAGCGATGGCGGAGGTGAGCCGGGTCGTCAAGCCGGGCGGGCGGATCATCATCGCCGATATGATGCCGCACGAACGGACCGAGTATCGGGAGTCCATGGGGCATCAATGGCTGGGCTTTGACCGTCACGCCGTTGACGGCTGGTGTCAGAGCGCCGGACTGACCGGTCTCACGTACCGACCGTTGCCCCCGCAATCGAATATCAAAGGGCCGCTGCTGTTCGTCGCTTCGGCCGAGAAACTTCACTAACCCGAGGATCCAGACGTGACCACCGCAACGCTCATCCGCCATGCATTCGACGCCGCCAAGGACGCCGGCCGGCCCCCGTTCAAAGTCAAGGATCTTGGCGAAGCCGAGTTCGGGCGGAAGGAAATCCGCCTCGCCGAACAGGAAATGCCGGGTCTGATGGCGCTCCGTACCGAGTACAAAGGCAAGAAGCCGCTCGCGGGCGCCAAGATCATGGGCTCGCTGCACATGACGATTCAAACCGCCGTGCTAATCGAGACGCTGACGGAACTCGGCGCGGACGTGCGGTGGGTGTCGTGCAACATATTTTCGACCCAGGATCATGCCGCCGCCGCCGTGGTCGTCGGCCGCGATGGGACCATGGCGGCGCCGCGGGGCACGCCGGTCTTCGCCTGGAAAGGCGAAACGCTGGAGGAGTATTGGTGGTGCACCGAGCAGGCGCTGATGTGGCCCGATGGCTCCGGACCGACCCTCCTCCTCGATGACGGCGGCGACGCGACCCTCCTCGTCCACAAGGGTGCCGAGTTCGAGAAGGCCGGCAAGATCCCGGCATTCGATGCCGCCAACGACCCCGAGGAGTGGGGCGTGATCCTTGAGTTGATCAACGCGGAAGCCAAGAAGAACCCGGGTCGGTGGACCAAAGTCGCCGCCGACCTTCGAGGCGTGTCGGAAGAAACCACGACCGGCGTCCACCGGCTCTACGAAATGATGAAAGCCGGCACCTTGTTGTTCCCGGCCATCAACGTCAATGACTCAGTCACCAAGTCCAAGTTCGACAACATCTACGGTTGCCGCCACTCGGTCATCGACGGCCTGAACCGGGCCAGCGACGTCATGGTGTCCGGCAAAGTGGCCGTGGTGTTCGGCTACGGCGAGGTCGGCAAGGGCTGCGCCCAGGCGCTCAAAGGCCAAGGCGCTCGAGTCATCATCACCGAAATCGACCCGATCTGCGCCCTCCAGGCCGCGATGGAGGGCTATCAGATCCTCACGATCGAAGACGTCATCTCAACCGCCGACATCTTCATCACCGCGACCGGCAACTTCAACATCATCACCGCCGATCACATGTCCCGGATGAAGGACAAGGCGATCGTTGCCAACATCGGCCACTTCGACAACGAAATCGACATGGCCGGCTTGAAGAAGATCAAGGGGATTCAGCGAATCAACATCAAGCCGCAGTACGACGAGTGGGTGTTCCCGGACGGCCACAGTGTCATGATCCTGGCCGAAGGCCGGCTGATGAACCTTGGCTGCGCCACCGGCCACCCGAGCTTCGTGATGTCCGCGAGCTTCACCAATCAGGTCATGGCCCAGATCGAGTTGCACCTGAACGCCGCGAATTATGAGAAGAAGGTGTACGTCCTTCCGAAGCACCTGGATGAAAAGGTGGCCCGGCTCCACCTCGACAAACTCGGCGTCAAGCTGACCAAGTTGACCCCCGAACAAGCCGCCTACATCGGAACCAAGGTGGAAGGCCCGTACAAACCCGATCATTATCGGTACTAGGGACTCGGCGCTCGGCACTCGGAACTCGGCAGAAACCTCGAGTGCCGAGTGCCGAGCACCGAGTGCCGAGCCCTTAAGGCACCACGATCGATCCCACCATCCCGCTGGTGAAGTTGCCGGCGGTGCTGTGGATGGTGCACTGATAACGGAACGTCCCCGGGGTGTTGAAAGTGCGTTGCAGCGAGCCGGTGGACTGGGTTTGGGAGTTCCCCTGGTTGTCCTCGAAGGTGACGTTGTGAGTCCCGCCACCCCAGTTCCAAGTGACGGTGGCGCCCCGGGCCGTTGCGTTCAGGGTCTGGGGTGTGAAGGTGTTACTGGTCACGCTGACGGTGTTCGACGCCGGCGGAGGGGGCGGCGGAGGCGGCGGCGCCGGGGGACCGGGCTCCGTTCCTCCGCAGCCGAGACCCAAGGCCAATGAGACCGCAACCGCAATTGCTCGAGTATTCATGCTTGCTCTCCATGGTTTATCGGACTGCGGCTTGGGTCAGACCGCGGCGAACCAGCCCATGCCACCCCGCTCGGCCATTACCCGCTGGTGGGGATGAAACATGTAGCGCCCTCGGGCCGGAAGACGGAATTCGATCACTGCCCGCTCGGCCGGCGCCAGACTCACAATATCTGTTTCTTCATCCGGCACAAGTCGTGTACCATTTCGATACACTGAAAAGGCCTCGGCGTGGAGATGAAAAGAAGCCATCGGCTGATCGGTAACCAGGTTGGCGAGATAAACGCGGACCAGTTCACCTGTCGTAACCTTGATCGGATACTTGGCGTAGAAACCCGTTACCCCGTTCCAGCCAAACCAATCACTCTGCCGGTCCCCGTCGACATCGAATCCGCCAAACACCAGGCAAAACTCCTGCGCCGGCGGGCGGGCCGGCCGAGGATCGACAATCAGCAAACCATAGAGGCCATTTGCCACGTGGTCCTCGCTCGGCGTGAAGTCGCAATGATACGGATGGACCCCGAACGGACCGGCGGTGAGTCGATACGTGAATTCGCCGCCCGGCGGCACCGGTTCCCATCCGTCGGCGCCGATTTCGTGCCGGCCATGAAAGTGTAGGTTGTGAGCCCGGTTGGTGCGGTTGGACAGCGTGATCTCGAGCCGATCACCCTCGGTGGCCCGAAGCACCGGGCCGGGCATCGAACCACCGAAGGTCCAGGCATCGAACCGTTGGTCGGCGGAGATACCAACCTGCTGATCGATCACGTCGAGCCGATACGATCGGGTAACCGGGCCGGACTCCGAGGACGGAGCGGGTGGACGAGTGACTCGGTCGAGCGCTAGCGGGCCGAGTTCGGTCGGGGGCATGGCCCCATGATCGTATTGGAGCCGCGAGGGCATGGTTGGCATCGGAGGTTCGGCGGTCTTCGCTCGAACCATCCGGCTCCACGCGGCCGTGCCGGCCGCCCCAATTGCGATTCCTGACCCAGCCACCAACCAGTCACGCCGTTTCATGTCACATCCGTCCGTAGTACCACGCGCTGGCGGTAAAGGTTACACAGATAATACCGATTCCGGCGGCCAGCACGCCCAACCGACCCCAACCCGAGGGGCTCGGAACCCGGCGACCACGAATCAGGCGGAACAGCCACCAGAGCAGGACCAGCGGCAGCACAAGAAACGAGAGATTCGAGCCCAGGCGATTGGTGAACCCACCGCGATTGACCCCGGGCCCCCCGAGGCGCCACGCCGCCAAGATGGAATCGGTGCCGGCAGGCAGGGCGGCGGCGGCCAAGTTGAAATGAAGGGAATCGAAAACGTGGCGGGCCAGTCGGACCGGCGCGGTCGCCGGATTGGACATGGTGGGCTGAGGCCCGGGAACCGGCTGGGTCTTCCAATCCGGGAAGGAGTCCGGAACCATCGCGGCCCGCACCAGAATCGAGGCCAGGGGAACCCAGTCCGACCACCAGGGCATTCGAAGCCCGGTGCAGGGCTGGAACACTTCAAGGCCAAACGGCACGCTGGAACGATACTCGTTGCCGGCAAAACAGTTCCCGGTGCCGCCCGGGCCGCTGTTGGCCAGATCGGCCCGGCCCGAGCCAAGCACGACGTTGTTTCGAACCAGGTTCCCCGCCGCCCGATAGAAATTGCGGTCTTGAAACGGCACGGCGGCGATGCCGTGGCTCAGGTGATCCAGCACCACGTTTCGTTCGACGGTATCATGGATCGAGCCGGCCAACAGGATTCCGTTCCCAAGAACCACGGAGTTGATCGTGATGGCGGGCGCGGCGGCGTTGTTGTTCGACATGACCAAGTTGGCCGCAAACACCGCTTCGCGTTGCGGCGGCTCGAGCTCGATGTCGAGCGACGCGGGCACCAGTCCGGCCCGGTTATACCGCCAGATCGAACTGACCACGTAGAGCCGGCCGCCCGCGTTGGTACCCGAATAGCCCAGCGCGTTATGCTCCGCGATCACGTTTCGGATCACCGTGTTGCATGGGTAGCATTGGCCAATGTAGAAGCCGGAGTCCGGCGAACCCGAGGCGTACGAGTCCTCGAACACGCCGTCCTGTGAGCCAAAGGCGTAAATGCCGTAGTCGCCGTTGTTCGTGGCGGTCAAGTACGACCCCCGAAACCCGGTGACCCCGGTCCAGAAGAAGCCGTTGAGAACCGCATTCCTGGCGGTCAGGTTCTCGACGGCCACCGCATCGGCCACAATCGAGAATCCATTGCCGCGGAAAAACTCGCCGTCGACGATCGTCTCGTTGCGGTCTTCACCCCGAATCACGATCGAGGGGGTCGTGACCGAGACCTCTTCTCGATAGACGCCTCGGCCCACCAACACCAGGTCACCCGGACTCGCCGCGTCCACGGCGGCCTGAATGGTCGGGTATTCAGCCGGCACTTTGAGCACCCTGCCGGTGGGGACGTCGGCCGGCACGATGGCGCCCTTGGCACTGGGGCTGAACGGGACGTCGCCGACGACGACCACGCCGGCCATCCCGTTGCCTTCCTTGGTACCGTGATAGGTGCAGTAATAGCGATAGACGCCGGGTCGGTCGAAGACGACGTCACCGCCCCGTCCGTCACCGCCCGAACGGCCCGCGACGTCGCCGGTTTTCCAGTGACCATCGGCGGCCGTCGCGTTGTGGACGCTCCGGCCTTGATTCAGGAACGTCACGCGGATGCCGACCGGCACCCGGCTGACCGCGCCACTGAACTGATTGTCGTACATATTGACCAGCGTGCCCGGATCTTGCCGCGGCCCGCAGCCAACGACGACCGCGACCACACCGGCACTGCACCAACGCCTGAGCCTGGCCATGGTACCTCGAACGAAGGGTGTGATGGAAACGGAACGGTCGCTCGCAAAGTATCGCCGGACGGTTGGGCCCGCCACGGCCGGGGTGGCAGTCTCCCCGCCAGCGACTACGTTTCCCACGTGATCGCAAAGGATCGTTGGCTGGCGCTCGATGTCTTCCGCGGACTCACCGTGGCGTCGATGCTGCTCGTCAACAATCCCGGCAGTTGGAGAGCCATCTATCCGCCGCTGGAGCACGCCCCGTGGCACGGCTGGACGCCGACCGATCTGATCTTTCCATTTTTTCTGTTCATCGTCGGCATCACCACCGAACTGTCTCTCAATCGCCGGGCCGCCACCGGGGCCACCGATCGCTCGATTCGGCTCCAGATCCTCCGCCGCGGCATGCTGATCGTGATGGCCGGCCTGGCCTTGGCCGCGTTTCCGTTTTTCCCCTTGACCCAGTTCACCGAGATCAGGATCCCGGGTGTCCTCCAGCGGATCGGGATCTGTTATGGCCTCGCCGCCTTGGTAGCCTGGCGGCGGTCCAGTCGGACGGTCGGCATCGTTGCCGCGCTCATCCTGGTCGGGTATTGGGCGGCCATGACGCTGATTCCGGTCCCCGGGCAGCCGGCAATTTCGCTCGATGTACCCGACCAGACCTTGGCGGCCTACGTCGACCGGCTCTTGCTCGATGGTCATTTGTGGAGCACCACCAAGACGTGGGACCCCGAAGGGCCCCTGTCGACCATTCCGGCGATCGCCACGAGCTTGTTCGGCATCCTGACCGGCCGATGGATGGGCCGACCCAACCCGCTGCCGGACCGCCTGAATGGGTTGTTTGCGGCCGGCGCCATGCTGGCCACCAGCGGGCTGATGTGGAACTGGGTCTTTCCGATCAACAAGAACCTGTGGACCAGTTCGTACGTGGTGTTTGCCGCGGGAGTCGCGATGCTGGCCCTGGCCACCGCGAGCTGGGTGATCGACATCAAGGGCGTCCGGTCGTGGACTCGGCCATGGGTGACGTACGGCCTGAATCCGCTGGCGGCCTTTCTCGGTTCCGGGGCCATGGCGCGGTCCCTGATCCGACTGCACCTCGAGGTCGGGGGCGAGTCAATCTCCGTCAAAGAGGCCGTCTATACCCGCGGCTTTGCCTCCTGGCTGCCGCCGGTCAACGCCTCGCTAGCCTATGCGGTGACGTTCGTCGCACTCTGGTACCTGATTCTCTTGGGGCTCGAACGGCGGGGATGGATTCTCAAAATCTAGGAGACCTACAAGCCGCTGCCGTTCCTCACCAACATCCGGTGGCGGCGGCTGTTCACCCTTCCCCGTTAGGGTTTGAGCGGCACCGCCTCGAGCGTGACGAGATCCCAGTACGAGACACTGTCCGGTTGCGCGGTGCGCCGGAGGAAACTCTGGGCGGTTTGGAGAAGCTGGACGCTGGCATAGCCCGGACGACCCTGCGGATGCGCCTGTCCCATCACGCCGCCAAAGTAACTCCGGACGATCAGCCCCTTCTTGGCCCACGGGAGGGCTCGAACGTTGGCCGCGTAGCGCCGGAAGGCCTGTTGGCGAAAAATGTAAAACTCGACATTCGAGGTATAGAACAGCGAGACGCTTTGGTTGCGCTCCGAGAGGTACTTCCCGATCCGCTGAAACGCCGTCGGCCCCCCGAAATCACCGACCACGGGAATGACCCGGCCCTGCCGTTCGAGCCGCTGGAGAAACCGAAAATCCTCTTCGCGGGCCAGAAAACTCGCCTCCTTGCCGGCCAGATCTTTCTCTAGGTACAGCTGCCGAATCGTCGGATAGTACGATCGGGGGCCGCGGCCATAGGTCGCAAAACGAAGGGCCGAGCCACTGCGCATGAACTCGTCGTGAAACCGCCGGATCGTACTCGAGTCAACTCCCGTCAACGGCAGGCCGTACGCCTTGATCCGTTCGATCAACCCCGCGTGGTTCCGGAGATGACGGGCCGAATCGGCGGGCATCCGGTCGACATAGTCCAAGAGGTCGGTCAGCGGGCGATTGGTCCACGACGCCAGGTCGGGCGGAGGCTGGCGGCCGAGCAGCAGGCAGAGGAAATCGAGCCGGTTGGTCGCGGTTTCAAACACCGACTTGTACAGCAAGTGAAGCAGGAGGTTGTCCCGGCGGAGATCGATGATGAACGCGATCGAGGGCCGGGCCGCCACGATATAAGAAAAATTCTGATCGGGCCCGACGCCAAGATAGGCCCCGCCCCGCTCACCGAGTGCCTTGATCGAGCCGATGACATGGAGATAGGACGACTCGTTGGAGATCAGGTTGTCGGTATCGAAGTAGCCGCCCGATTCCGACAGTTGCCCGACCAGCCGACCAAACGGGATGCTGTCGTTGGCTGGATTGGCCGGGCTCGCAACCACTTGGAGCAAGAGCAGGATCGATAGCATGCCTGGATGCTAACGACGGAGCCGCCTGAACGGCGAGTCCGGCTATTCCTCCCGCATCGCCTCGGTCGCGTCGATTCGGGTGGCGGCCGCCGCCGGAATCAGCATCGCCCCGGTCGCGATCGCCACCAGGCACGCCGCCACGACCAGGATCGTCAGGGGGTCGACAGCCGAAACGCCCCGGAGTTGACCGGCCAATAGCCGGGTGGCCGCCAGGGACGAAGCGGTCCCGAGCAGGACGCCAACCAACACCGGCGCCAGACCCTGACGAACCACCAGAGCGCGGATCGACGAGCGCGACGCCCCGAGCGCGGCCCGAATTCCGATTTCCCGGGTCCGGCGAGTCACGAAGAACGCGATGACACCGTAGATCCCCACCACGGCGAGTCCGAGCCCGAGCACCCCAAGGACCGTCAACAACTGGGTATTGAACCGAGACTCAGCCACCGACCGGCCGATCCGCTGGTCCATAGTCGCAACCTGGAAGATCGGAACCGAGGGATCGACCACCCGGACGGCATCCGCGACGAGGCTCGTGGCGCCCGCGGGGTCTCCAGCGGTCCGGACCGCGATCGTCATGGTTCGCTGCAGCCAACGCCACGCGTCCGGCGGCGCCTGACCGATCGGTAAGTAGAACTCGGTCTCGACGTCGTTGGCCAATCCGCCGGAACGCACGTCGCCGGCCACACCGACGATCTCTTTCCACGCCGGGCCGCCCGTGGAGTCGGCCTCGCAGCACGCCATGCGGCGCCCAATCGGATCGAGTCCCCCGAAGGCCCGCGCAGCGAGCGCTTCGCTCACGATCATCACCATCGGCCGTCCCCGCCGGTCATCGGAGGTAAACGCCCGACCCTGTTTCAGCCGAATCCGCATGGTCTCGAAATAGCCGGGCGTCACCACCCGAAGCCGCGACGAGATGGCGTTCCGCCCCTCGATGGCTTTGCCTTCGGGAATCAATCCATTGGAACCTCCGCCGGGGCCCATGGGTACCTGGGAGGACAGCCCAGCAGAGACCACGCCGGGCCGGAGGCGGAGTTCATCATCGATGTGGGAAAAAGTTGCGGTGACGCGGGCCCAGTCTTCGTAGCCCACTCGGGGCAGCGTCACCCGGGCGGAGAGGACGCCGGCCGGTTCGAACCCCGGATCGAGTCGTCCCAAATTGATGGCGGTGCGGATCAACAGGCCGGCGCCGACCAGCAGCAGCATCGCGAGCGCCACCTCGGTCGCGACGAGTCCCTGCTTGATCCAGTCGCCACTCCGGCCACTCGCGCCGCGGGAACCCTCTCTGAGGGCGGCGAACAAATCCGGCCGCGCGGTCCGAACGGCCGGCAACAGGCCGAAGACCAAGGCCGAGAGAACCGCGACGGTCAGGGCGAAGCCGACGCCCGCTAGATCGAGCCCGAGCTGGTCTAACCGCGGCACGTTGTCGGGCGCGGCCGCGGCAATGAGCCGAACTCCGAGGAGGGCGAGAGCGATGCCTGCCACCGAGGCCGCCACGGCCAGCGCCAGATTCTCGGCGAACAGCTGCCGGACAATCCGGCTCCTCCCGGCCCCCAGCGCGGCTCGCACGGCGAGTTCCCGGGTTCGGCCGGCCCCGCGCGCCAACAACAGATTGGCCACATTGACGCAGCCGATCAACAGGACCATCGCGACCGCGCCGAACAGCACGACGATCCGGCCCCGCGTATCCCCGACGATCGACTCGAGCAGCGGGACCACGAACGGACGCAAGCTGTGGTTGTCGTTGGGAAACGCCTCCCGGAGCCGCGCGGCGATCGGGGCGAGATCGGCGGCGGCCTGTTCGGGCGTCACCCCGTCCTTGAGCCGGCCGTACACGCCGAGAAAGTGCCCGTCATGCTCCGCCTGCTGCTCGGGCGTGAACGCGGCCGGCGTCCAGAGATCTTCACCGTTGTCCAAGCGGTCGAAGTCCGGTGGCATCACGCCGATGACCGTGTACGGAACGGTATTGAGGGTCAGCGTTTGGCCGATAACCTGGGGAGCGGCCCCGAACCGGCGGACCCAGAGCCGGTGGGACAGAACGACCGTCCCCGCCTGGCCGGGTCGGTCCTCCTCGGCGTCAAAGACCCGTCCATGAAGCGGGGTCAAACCCATGACCTGGAAGTACGAGGCGGTGACTCGAGCGCCGAGGACCCGTTCTGGACGATCGAGTCCGGTCAAGATGAAGCTCTCGCCGAAGTTCGCGCCGAGGGCGCTGAAGGTGCGTTGATCTCTGGCAATGTCGGTGTAGTTCCCGATCGAGACATCACCCCCAGCACGGCCTTGCCACCCCTCGGACACCATGACCAACTGGTCGGGGTTCGGCAGCGGGAGCGGCTGGAGCACGACGGTATTCAGGACGCTGAAGATCGAGGTCGTTGCTCCAATGCCGAGGCCCAACGTCAGGATCGCCAGAGCCGCGAAACCTGGTTGTCGGATCAGCGTCCGAACCCCAAACCGGAGATCGGTTCGGAGCTCACCCCACCACTCGCTCTGCCCCATGGTCCGATCCCGCTCCTTTCCCAATTTGATCATTTGTTGCCGCATGGAGGCCGCGTCCCCAAGGCGACGGATCGCTTCCGTCCGGGCCGAGGCCGGATCCAATCCTCTGGTCACGAGCTCGCGAGTCCGCATCTCAATGTGGAAATCGAGTTCGTCGGCGACCTCCCGGTCCACCGAGGGTCGCCACCAAAACTCCCGAAACCAGCGCCCGAATCGGAGCATCAGCCGGACGCGGGACGAGCGACGTCGAGCACCTTGGTGACTGCGGAACTCAATCGCCGCCAGGTCCGGATCTCCTCATCGAGCCGGAGGCGGCCGGCGGCGGTCAAAGCGTAGAACTTGGCCTTCCGCCCGAGTTCCGACGTGCCCCACTCGGCCTCGATCCACCCCCGTCGCTCCATCCGATACAGCGCCGGGTACATAGAGCCCTCCTCGATCGCCAGAGTTTCGTCGGTCGTGTCCTCGAGCCAGCGCGCAATGGCGTACCCGTGCCGCGGGCCCCAGGACACCGTCTTCAGAATCAGCACCTCCAGCGTCCCTTGGAGGAGTTCGCCTGCCTGAGACCGGGTCATGTCATACCTCGTTAATCTAGGTAACAACAAGAAGCGCACGATTACCTAGATTGTCAAGGTAATGAAAAAGGCGCCCCTTTCGGAGGGCGCCTCGTTCGAGACTGGTTTGGGCGGTCCGGCCAACCGGGTCAGTCTTTGGCGCGGTCCAAATACTCCCCGGTTTCCGGATTGACCCTGATCCGTTCGCCGGTTTGGATAAACTCCGGCACGTTGACCGTAATGCCGTTATTGAGGACCGCGGGTTTCGATGAAGCGGTCTTGGTCGCGGTTTTCATGACCGGCGCCGTGTCCACCACCTCGAGGGTGAGGGCGGATGGCATCTGAATCCCGATCGGACGGCCTTCGAAGAACTCCGCCACGATCTTCATCCCCTCTGTCATCCATTTGGCGGTATCGCCCAAATCTTCTTCTTCGACCTCGAGTTGGTCGAAATTCTCCGAGTTCATGAAGTGGTAGGTCGTCCCGGCCTTGTACATGAAATCGAGGTCATGGGTCTCCATGCTCGCGATTTCGAGGCTGTCGGTGGCCCGAAACCGGTGTTCGAACTGGATGCCGGTCCGGAGCTTTCGAAGCTTGGCTTGGACCAACGCCCGGAGGTTCCCCGGCGTATGATGGTGGAAATCGAGGACTCGGCAGGGTTCGCCGTTGAACATGAGGGTCATCCCCCGCCGCATGTTGCTCGCAATGATTGCCATACTGGTGTTACCGTTACGTGTGACTGGTTGGCTGGTGACTGATAGCCTGTAAATATAACCCCAACAACGGGTTGGGGCGAATCTCGAGGTTTTCGGCCCACCCCGCCGGATTCGGCGCCAGGGCTGAAGCCGGGTTCGGAAGTCTCGGCCCTTGCCTAACTCTCTATTCCCTGGGAAACTTGTGGCGTGAGTACCGTCACCAAGGCGTGCCCTTCCTGCGCCCACCCCCTCCCTGCCGAAGCGGCGTTCTGCATGATGTGCGGAGCGGCCACGCCGCACGCGATCGACAAGAACACCGGCGAAATTCGGCAATCCACCTCGGACCGGATCCCGTCCCCGGATCTAGACCGACTGCAGCGGGCCCTTGGGGGTAACTACGACCTCGGCAAATTGATCGGCCGAGGTGGGTTTGCCGAGGTGTTTTTGGTGCACGACCGCCGCCTCAAACGGGACTTGGCGCTGAAGGCGCTCCGCCCTGACTTGGTGATTTCCGAGGCGCTGTTGGCCCGGTTTCGGCGGGAGGCCGAAACGGTGGCGGCCCTTCGCCACCCTCACATCGTTCCGATCTATGACATCGGCGAGGCGGAAGGCATCGCCTATATCCTGATGCCGTTGATCCAAGGTGAGAGCCTTCGCGGACTGCTCATGCGAGAGGGTCCGCGGCCGGTTCGAGAAGCGTCCCGAATTCTCCTCGAAGCATCGGACGCCTTGGGCGCCGCCCACGAGGCGGGGGTCATCCATCGGGACATCAAGCCCGAAAACATCATGCTCGAAGGCAAGGCCCGGCGGGTGCAGTTGATGGACTTCGGCATCGCCAAGGCCATCGATCACACCGACGGAACCCCCGGACTGACTAGCACCGGGATGCTGGTCGGAACCCCGCACTACATGAGCCCGGAACAGGCCAGCGGGGAACCGCATCTCGACAATCGGAGCGACCAGTACTCGCTGGCCGTCGTCGGGTTTCAAATGATCACCGGGTCGCTCCCGTTCGACGGCGAATCGACCCGGGCGGTCTTGTTCCAGCAGATGGTCGGCGTGCCCAAGAGCCTCCGGGACCTCGTGCCTGACGTCCCGCCGGGATTGGCGTTTGCCGTCGACCGGGCTTTGTCCAAGGATCCCAAGGACCGGTTCCCGTCGATGGACGCCTTTCGGGAGGCGATTTCCGGGCTGGATTCGTGGCCGCCGACGGCAGCCGAAAGCGCGGGATCGGCGGCCATCCCGCGCCCGTCGGTGCCGACCGCAGTGGTCGGCATCCAGACGGCGGCGGCCACCCCGATTCCCATCGCCCGCCCCCGGTGGATCCCGGTCGCGGCGTTAGGCGCCGTTGCCGTCGTTGCCACCGCCGTCGCCTTGTGGTCCACGACCCGGGACCGAGCGGCGACCCCGACCCCACCTTTGCCGGCCGAGGTTGCCGCCGCGGTGCCCGTCGCTCCGTCAACCGTCGGCACGACGCCGGCCGCTGACACGATGCCGACGCCGGCCAAGAAACCGGCCGGAGGAGCCGTGCCGCCGCCGCCACCCGGCGCAACCCGACGGACCAACGGCACCGGCCCGGCGGCCATGTCGGCCCCAGGACCGGCCACGCCGCCGGCGGCCGCATCCGCGACCGGAGCCACCACGTGCCAAGCCGCCACCGGGGCCAAGAAATGGCCCGAGGCCCTCCGGCTCTGCACCGCGGAGGCCGAGGCCGGCAACGTGGCCGCCAGCCGAACCTTGGCCGGCATGTATCAACGTGGCACCGGGGTGACCGCTTCGGATTCCGCCACCGCATTTTGGTATCGCAAGGCCAGCGCCGGCGGCGACCCGCAGTCCGCCTACCGCCTCGCGTTGATGTACGGGGCCGGAACCGGCGTGATCCAAAATGATGTCGAAGCCACCAACCTGATGCGGAAGGCTGCGGAGGGAAACGTCGACGACGCCTGGCCGCTGTTGGCCGAACGTTACGAGCAAGGCCTCGGCGTCAAGCGCAACGACAAAGAGGCGGCGGTTTGGTACCGAAAGGCCGCCGAGAACGGCAGCCGGTCGTCTCAGTACAACTTGGGGGAGATGTTCATGCGAGGCCGCGGCGTCGAGAAGAGCGAGGAAGAAGCCGCGCAGTGGTTCAGCAAGGCCGCGCAACTCGACCACCCGGGGGCGGAGTATCAACTCGGGATGATGTACATCCGGGGTCGCGGCGGTATCCCCAAGGATGAAGGCGTCGGCCTCCAATGGCTTGAAAAGGCCGCAGCCCAAGGACACGAAGAAGCCAAGAAGGAGGTGGCCAAGCGCCGCCGTCCTTGAGTGAGAGCCGTGTCCGCTAGAACCTGCCCAACCTGTCATCTTCCCCTCGCTGGCGGCGCAGCCTACTGTGCCCAGTGCGGGTCCCCGACCGCCACGCAGGTCATCGGGGAACCGGAGGGCATGCGGGATCCCTCCCTCTCGGCGAGCTACGAGAACGCTCCGGAGCGACTCGGCCGCGCCCTGGGCCCCAACTTCGAGTTGGGCCGGCTGATAGGACGGGGAGGCTACGCCGAAGTGTTTGCCGTTCGCGACCTCAAGTTGAAGCGCGAACTCGCGGTCAAAGTACTTCGCCCCGACCTGATCGTCACGCCGGCCTTGCTCGAGCGATTTCGGCGCGAAGCTCTCGCCGTCGCCGCACTGCATCACCCGGCCATCGTGCCGGTCTACGACGTGGGCGAGGCCGGCGGGATTTGCTACATCCTGATGCCGCTGATCAAGGGTGAGAGCCTCAAGGCGGTGTTGCAACGCCAACGGCGGCTTCCGATCGAAGAAGTCCAGCGGATCGTGCTCGAAGCCGCCAACGCCCTGGCGGTGGCCCACCAGTCCAATGTGATCCACCGCGATATCAAACCCGAAAACATCATGCTCGAAGGTGCCGAGCGGCACGTCCGGCTCATGGATTTTGGGATTGCCAAGGCGGTCGACTCGAGCGAAAAGGAACTCACCGGCACCGGGGTCGTCGTCGGAACCCCGCAGTACATGAGCCCCGAACAGGCCAGCGGCGAACCCAACATCGATCACCGCAGCGATCAGTACTCTCTGGCCGTCGTTGCCTACCAAATGCTGGCGGGCCGGGCTCCGTTCGAGGGCGAAACCGCGCGGGCCATCATCGCGAAGCAGCTCCTCGACCAACCGCCACCGCTCGCCACGCTGGTCGAGGACCTGCCTCTTCACATTGCCGCCGCCCTTCACCGGGCGATGCAGAAGCATGCGAAGAATCGATTTGAATCGATCAAGGACTTCGCGGCCGCCCTCAAGGACCGCGGGTTCGTCGGACCCACCGAGGAGGAAACGGTCCCGGTTCCAGGGCCGGTCCAGAGCCCCGCGTTTCGGACCACCTGGATCGCCGTGCTCGCCTTGGTGGTACTCGTCGCCGTCGCGGTGACGCAATGGCCAAACCCCGCCCCGATCTCGAGCCCGACGATCGTTCGAGACACGGTTCTAATCCCGGGGCCCCAAGCGCGGGGCGGGCCACCGGCAACCACCGAAACCGGGCGGGAGGCCGTACCGGAGGGGCCACGGCCTGATTCCACCCCGAAAAGTTCCGCCCCAGTCGGGGTCCTTGTCGCCGCAGACTCCGCGTCGAAACTCGAACCTCCGGCGCCGACGTGCGCCGCGCTATACGATCGGGGGGACTTCGAAAAGGCCCTTCCCGTCTGCGAAGCCGAGGCCAGAGCGGACAACGTTCGATCGAGCCGGTTGGCGGGAAAGATCCTGAGCGCCCGATCGGACGATGACCGGGCCACCCCGCTGTTCGAAAGGGCCGCGCGCGGCAACGACGCCGAAGCCCAATTCTGGATGGCGAAGCGGCTGGAGGCCTCGGATCCATCCGGGGCGACCCAATACTATCTCGATGCGGCCACCAACAACCATCGGGCGGCGTATCCGATCATCGCGAGCCGCCTCGATCAAGGACTCGGTACCGCGAAGAGCGAAGCGAAGGCGCTCCGGTGGTATCTGCTCGCGGCGGGCAACGGAGACCGGCCCAGCCAAGTCAGATTGGCGAGGATCTACTCCGAGAGTGCTGATCGGACCGTCCGAAGCGACTCCCTGGCGCGATTCTGGTACGGACAAGCCGCGACCGGTGACAACCCGAGCCACGAGGCCGAGTATCGACTCGCCTTGATCTACTTCCAAGGCAGGGGGGTCCGCAAATCGGAAGAGGAGGGACTTCGTTGGCTCAAGCGGGCGGCGGAGGCGGGGCACCCCGACGCAAGGAAGGAACTCGACAAGCGAACCGACTAAGACCTACCAGTCAACCAGACCGCCGAGGCTGATCACCCGACCCCGAAGCGGGGCCCACGGCGTTGGGGTCCGACGGCCGCCGGCGACCGGTGCGGTGAAGAATACCGCGTGGTAATCGGCCAATTTCACGTCCATCAAGTTCTCCGCACTGAGGTAGAGACGGGCTCGCCCCGATCGCTGGGACACCACCCCATTCATCAGGCCATAACCCGGAGTGGCGGTCAGGAACGGGTTGTCGGTCATCTGCTGAGACCCGATGTACCGGACATCGAGGCTGACCGTCGTACCTGCTCCGCCGGGCGCCTGCCACTGAAACGAGGCGCCGAAGGTGTGCCGAGGGGTCAGTTCGGCGTCGCGTCGGGTCGTTGCGCCCGGTACCCCCTCGGTCGCGCGGATCAGGCCGACGAACCCTTCGACAACCACCGGATTCTTTTGGTATTCGACCCGGAGCTCGGCCGACGCCACGCGGGTCGGCTCGGGCACGTTGATCAGCCGGAGCCGAAACGCCGTGTCGCCGGGAAACGGCACTGCCCGGATCGGGAGGCTCACCCGCGTGAGGGCGACCGATCCGGCCACTTGGATCCGGCGCTTCCGCCACTGTAGGTCCAGACCGGTCGACCGAGACCTCGACGCTTTCGTAGTGACTGGAAGCATCGCATGGAAGCCCAGCGTCTCGGCCGCATCGGCCAGGGGCGTTGCCGGGTTGTAGCCGCTGGCCGCAAACGCCCGCAGTTCGAATTGACCCGAGGGCCGGAACAACACATCGGCCCTGGGCATGCACTGGGCCCCGTGGAGATTGTGATAATCACACCGGCCCGCCACCGTGGCGGTAAGGTCTTCGCTCAACGTCTTCGTGACCGTACCAAACAGCGAGGGGATCTGGTGGGTAAAGTCGAATCCGGCGAAGTCCCGTTGTCGGAGTGTTTCACGGAGATACCCGACCCCCGCCACCACGTCGACGGGACCAATGGCGTCGTGGTACGAGAACTCGGTGAAGATCGTCGCTCGGCGGTCTCGCTCCAGGACCTCGTCAAACGCGTACCGAACCGATTGGCTCACGGCTGAGAGTTTCAGGGTGAGCGTCCCGTAGTTTCCCAAGCTCCGGCGCGCCACCACGCCGGCATCGAATCGGCGGGCCCGGCGTTCTTCGCGATAGAGGCTGGCGCCGGCATTGGTAATCAAGAATCCGCCGGTCCGGTCTTCGGAGATCGCGCCCACCGTAGCCATCAGCCCATCGCCGTTCGGACGCTCGAAATAGACCCGGGGACGAACCGACAATCGAATCGCGCGGGGAAATTCGCCCCAGCCATCGTCGTCCGAGTCCACCAGCCGCTGCTGATGGAAATCGGCAAACAGACTGGCGGACAACGTGGATGATTGCCGCCGCGAGCCCCAGAAAAGGACATCACCGCCCTTTTCGGAGGATTGGTTGATGCCCAAGCGGAGCTGATCGCGCTCGGGCCGGCGGGCCACCAAGTTCACGAGCCCGCCACCGGCGCCGCCGGTCGCGAATACGGTTGCGGGACCGCTGATCACCTCGACTTGGTCGAACTCCAGCGGCGACAGTTGCAGCAGCCCGAAGGCGCCGGGTTGGGCTCCGAGGAGAGGCAGGCCATCGATCAGGATCCCCGTGGATTGTCCGCCGACGCCGTTGAGCCGGAGCTCGCTCCCATCCACCAATCCGCTTTGGGCCTGGACGGTCACTTGGGATCGGCCGGGAAACAACCGGGTCAGGTCGGTCGGATGGCTGATGGCCCGAAGGGTAAGTTCCTCACGGCCAAGGATCCTGACGGCGACGGGTTCTGAACCGGCCGGCCGATCCGCCATGGTGGCGCGGATCGTGGCGTCCGCCGGCCGGCCGGTGATGGGATCGAGGGCCAGATCGTAGCGCTGCGCCACGTCCGGAACGATGGTGATTTCGAAGCTGCTTGGGCGGTATCCGGGCTGAGAGACGAGCACCGAAACCAAACGGGCCGGCAACGTGATCCGGGCCTGGCCCGAATCGTTCGTCACCCCGCCGAGTCGGTCCGACCTGACGAAGGCGCCGCGAAGCGGAAGGGAGTCGGCGCCGCGGACGGTCACGACCAGCGTGCCGGTTGATTGTTGAGCGGACGCCGACCCAGTCCAGGCGATGACGAGAGTGACCAAAAACCGCCACCACCGGTGGCGGGGCGTCATGGTGGCCGAATCAGCGCGGGCTGGCACCGTGGGAATGTAACCGAGGCGGCCGGGCCGGCCTAACGCTCAACTCCAACGCCGGGCGAGCGCTCTCGAAAGGCCGCCAGGAAGAACAGGCCGGTGCCCAAGCCGATGAAGGCGACGACTCGCCACAGAGCCGCGAAATCGACGCCGGTAGGCGTGGCGTAGTGATTGGCGAGCCAGCCGGAAAGCACTCCGCCGAGGACCGGGCCGCCGCCCAGGATGATGATTCCGAACACCGTCTGGACCGAGTTGCGGATGTCGGGCGGCGCGATCCGGTCGGCATAGATGTAGGCCCCGGCAAAGAAGCAGGCGTAGCAGACGCCATGGAGCGCCTGACTCGCCACCTGAACGGCCACCGGGAGGGAGGGGACGCTCCACACCATGTAGCGGGCGAAGTAGGCGAAGGCGCCGATCGCGATCACGGTCTTGAAGCCGAACTTGGTCAGGGCCCAGCCCAGGAGCCCCATGACCACAATCTCGCTGAACTGGCCGATGGTCATCGCCGGACCAATCTGGCTGTCGAGCAGGCCAAGATGGGAGAGAAACGGCGGGGTCTGAATGAAATAGATCTGGTGGATGATGCTGATCGGCAGACTGGCCGCGACCAGGACGGCAAACGACGGATCCTTCAGCAGCCGAAACGCTTTGGCGAAGGCCAGGGGCTCGGCGGAATCAACCTTGGGCGGGGTGGCCGGTAAGAACCAGCAGAAGCCCGCGTAGGCCCAGGAAATCAGGGCGGAAAACCGGAGCGAATCGGCGAGGCGGGCCGTGACGCCGTCGTTCTCTGGGCCAACTAAGAAGGGCGGCATCCACTGCCAATGCAGACTGCTCTGGAGATAGAGCATGGGAAAGATCCAACTGACGGCAATCCAGCCGATGGTACCCCAAACCCGAACTTTCGGAAACTGCCGATCCCGATCCTCGAGATGGGCGAAGGCCATCGAGTTCGAGAGCGCGAGGGTCGGCATGTAGACGACGCTGTAGAGAATCGAGAGCCAGAGCCAGGAAGCGAAGGCCGTCTGGGAGGCGGTATACCACTTGAGACCGCCTCCGATCAATAGGAGAGCCGCCAGGAAGCGTTCGGTTCGAAAGTAGCGGTCGGCCAACTGGCCGGCGATGAACGGAGCGGCGATCGCCCCAATCGAGCCGGCGAGGCCGAGAATCAGACCGATTTGGCCACCGGTGAAGCCGAGCCCTCCGTCGGCCGTTGGGGCGGAGAGATAGCGACCGGCCAAGGGCAGCCAGGCACCCCACACGGCGTACTGAAGGAACATCATGATCGACAGGCGACCGAGTTTCCCAGCGGAGCGTGGCGGCATTTGGTTCCGTATGTAAAGGATTATTTCGTTATTTATATCGCTATCTACAGCAACATGTTAACGACCCTAAGGGCGCCACCTACCAGTCGTGGCCCGGGGTAGTTTCGCCCCCCGTTTTGCCACATCAGGTACGAAACGATCCAACCCGGACGGCGGAAAAGCCAGGGTCTTCCCTTGTTCGGCACTTTGATAGGCCGCCATCAACATCCGCACCACCTCGACCCCGTGATCGAAGGTCAAGACCGGCTCCTCTTTGCCAAGAAAAGCCCGAACAAAGTGCCGGTTCTCGCCTTCGTAACCGTAGGCAACGGCCTCCTGGGCCACGACCGGCATCAGCCCCATCTCGGCATTCTGCTTCTCGACCAGGTCTTCCCCGGTCTTTCCTTGGACTTCGCGACTGAAGAACAATTTGAGGCCGCTGTCGAGCGTGTTCCACGACATCGAATACTCAGGTCCCAACAACTCGGCCGAGAGCCGAAGCCCGGCGCCCACGAAACTCCACGACGTGCTGGCCTCGCCAAAGACCCGGTAGCCATCCGCGGTCTCGAATTCGATCATGACACTCGCGAAGTCTTCGGCTGGTTCGCGAGTGTAATCCACGCCTCGACCCATGGCCTTCTTGAGCCGTTTGGCGTATTCGGGCCGGGTCCATTTGAGACTGGCGACGTGGCCGGTGATCCGAACGGGCTTGACCGTGCTGATGTCATCGCCCGGTTTCGTCAGGAGGTGGCGAACCACTAGCGCAGAGTGACACATCATGTCGTTCAAGACCCCGCCGCCCTGGAGCTTGCCCCGCCAGAACCACGGCATGTGGGGCCCGCTGTGTTCTTCGGCGGCCCGGGCCAGATACGGCCGGCCGGTGATGGCCGCGCCGCGGGCCCACAGCAGTTCCCTGCCCCGTTCGACTTGGGGGGAGAAGCACTGGTTCTCGAGGTAGCCATGCTTCAATCCGGCCCGCTTGACCAAGGCGGTCACGTGTTTGGCCTCCGCCACGTTACGGGCCAGCGGCTTTTCACAGGCGATGCCGGTCAATTCGGCCCGGCCCCGAAGAATCGGATCGACCAACTCTTCCACGTTCTCGATTCGGGCGTGGTTCGGACCGCAGAGCCAAATCGCATCGATGGCCGGATCCGCCACCATCTCGGCAATCGATCGATAGGGTCTACAGGATCCGACGTCGAGCGCTCGGGCGTACCGGGCGGCACTGTCGGCGTGCTGGTGATTCGGACTGTAGACGCCGAGCACGTCGGCGTCGCGAATCCCGGTCCAGGAGAGCATGTGAAAGCGAGCATTGAACCCGCTGCCGATAAAGCCGACGCCGAGTCGTTTGTTTGCCATAGGGACACAAGCTAGCACGGCGGCCCGGGGTCGCAACGTCAGTGGTCGCCGGGAGCCCTTAGATTGATCGTACCCATCCAACCGAGTGCTCCATGCGAATCGTGCTGCTGCTCTGGTCATCGTTGCTCATCGCCCCGGCCATCGCGGCCCAAACGGATCCCAAGGTCGCCGAGTTCGACGCCTACGCCGCCAAGGCCGCCAAGGACTGGGGTGCGGTCGGACTGGCGGTGGCGGTCATCAAGGACGGAAAGACGATCTTCGCGAAGGGGTACGGCGTTCGGGAGCTCGGAAAGCCGGACCCGGTCAACGAGCAGACCCTCTTCTCGATCGGTTCGACCACCAAAGCCATGACGGCCGCCGCGATCGGGATGTTGGTCGACGAGGGAAAGCTCCGGTGGGACGATCCGGTTACCAAACACCTGCCCTGGTTCCAACTCGGCGATCCGTACGTGACCAGAGAAATCACCATCCGCGACCTGTTGGTCCACCGGGCCGGCCTCGCCAACGGCGATATGCTGTGGTACCGGTCCACGGCCTCGCCGGCCGAGGTCCTCCGTCGCGCCCGGTTCATTCCGATGGCGTACTCCTTCCGGTCCGGGTTCATCTATCAGAACGTCATGTACGCCACGGCTGGGGCGGTGGTGGCGGCCGCGAGCGGAATGTCCTGGGAGCGGTTCATCGAGACCCGGATCTTCGCCCCCCTTGGCATGAGCCGGACCGTGGCCAACCTGGCGGGGACCGCCGGCAAGCCCAACGTGGCCTCACCGCACCAACGGGTCGGCGGTGAGATCCGCGTCATCAGCAATGCGGCGGTGGACTCGGTGGCGGCCGCGGGGTCGGTTTGGTCGAGCGTGTCGGATATGGCCCGGTGGGCCGCTTTCATCATCGACAGCGGGAGGGCCAACGGTCGCCCCCTGCTGAAACCCGCCACTTGGGCTGAACTGTTGAAGCCGCAGACCATGGTCCCGCCGTCCGAATTCTATCCCACCCAACGGCTCACCAAGCCGCACTGGATGACCTACGGGATGGGGTGGTTCCAACACGACTATCACGGTCGGATGCTTCAGTTTCACACCGGGAGTATCGACGGGATGGTGGCCATCATCGGGGTAATTCCCGAAGAGCGTGTGGGCATCTACGTCCTCGGAAACTTGGATCACGTCGAGGTCCGCCACGCCCTCCTCTATCGCGGTCTCGACACGTGGCTGGGGCTCGCGGCCCGGGATTGGAGCTCGGAACTTCGGACCTTGTACGGGGGCCTGGCCGCAGCCGGCGATAGTGCTCTCGCCAAGGCAGAGCGGAGCCGGATCGCGGGGACGAGGCCGTCCCTGGATTTGACGGGCTACGCCGGCACCTATGCCGACTCCTTGGTCGGACGAATCGAGATTCGGATCGAGGAGGGCGGTCTCGCCCTTCAATTCGGGTCCGAGCAGCACGCCAAGATGAGCCATTGGCATTTCGATACCTTCGAGGCCCGGTGGGACAATTCGTGGCAAGGCACTGACTTGGTGACCTTCACGTTGAACGCCGCCGGCGCCGTCGACGGTCTCCGGTTTGGCGGTCGGCGGCTGGGCCGGTCCAAGTAGAGAGCGGAGGCCGTCTGGTCGCGCAGGGGTCACCTGAACGCTACAATTCGACTAACCTGAACGGAGAGATTCCCATGGATCGACGGGAATTCGTAGTCGGGGCAACGGCCGCCTTGGCGTTGCCCTCCCTGCCCTTGTCCCGAGTTGCCGCAGCGCCCTTCAAGATTTCGCTGGCGCAATGGTCGCTCCATAAGGCGCTGTTCGCCAAGGAACTCGATCACCTCGATTTTGCCAAGGTGGCCCGGCGGGATTTCGGGATCGAGGCCATCGAATACGTGAACGTGTTCTTCAAGGACCGGGTCCGAGACACCGGCTACCTCGCCGACATGAACCGGCGGGCGGCGGACGAGGGTGTCTACCAGCACTTGATCATGTGTGACGGCGAGGGCGACCTCGGCGACCCGGATGCCGCCAAGCGGCTCGCGGCGGTCGAAAATCACCGCAAGTGGCTCGACGCCGCCAAGACGCTCGGTTGCGCCACGATCCGGGTCAACGCCCAAAGCGCCGGCAGTCCGGACGAGCAACAACGGTTGGCCGCCGACGGACTTCGGAAGCTCACTGAACTCGCGGCGCCGATGGAGCTCAATGTGATCGTGGAGAACCACGGAGGCCTGTCGTCCCACGGGGACTGGCTGGCCGGCGTGATGCGTTTGGTCAATCACCCTCGCTGCGGCACGCTACCGGACTTCGGCAATTTCTATGAGTATGACCGATACCAGGGCACCGAGGAGATGATGCCTTTCGCGAAGGCCGTCAGCGCCAAGTCCCATGACTTCGATACCCTCGGCAACGAAACGACCAAGGACTATCGCCGGCTCCTCACCATCGTCCTGAAAGCCAACTTCCATTCGTGGATCGGAATCGAATACGAGGGCAACCGGCTTCCGGAGCGAGAGGGGATCGGCGCGACCCTCCGTCTTCTGAAGCGCTATCAGACGGAGTTGGCGACCCCATGAGCGACCCTTCCCGTCGCGAGTTTCTCGCCTCCAGCGCGGCTGCCACCCTCGGCGCGGGGGCCATCTGGCCGCCCGAGTCCCCAATCACCCTCCCGGCGCCGCCGGCGAGCCGGGGCGACGAGCCGGTCAAGATCGGGGTGATCGGCACCGGCGGCATGGGTACCGGCCACGTTGAGGCGTTTCTGAACATTGCCAAGAGCCAACGGGCCAACGTGACGATCGCGGCCTTGGCCGACGTCTGCCAAGCCCGGCTCGACGAGGCCAGGGGCAAAGTCGAGTCGGCGCAGGGCAGCGGCACGGTCCAGACCTACTACGCCGACTACCCTGGACTCCTGGCCCGCCGGGACCTCCACGGGGTGTTGATTGCCACCCCCGAGCATTGGCATGCGAAAATGGTCGAGGACGGGGTGGCGGCGGGCAAGGCCGTCTACGTCGAGAAGCCGATGACGCTTCGGCTTCCCGAGGCCCTTCGGCTCCATGAGCTCGTCAAGGCCAATCCGCAGGCACTGGTGGTGGTCGGAACCCAGTTCGTCATGATGCCGAGCTACCGGAAGGCCCAAGAGCTGATCGCCGCGGGCGCGATCGGCAAGCCGGTCTGGAGTCAGACCAGCTATTGCCGGAACTCGAAAGATGGGGAGTGGCTGTATTACGCGATCGATCCCAACTGGAAACCGGGCGAGAACCTGGACTGGAAGCAATGGTGCGGAAACCTCGGCACCACGCCCTGGGATCCCGAGGTCTACGCCCGCTGGCGCCGGTACCGGAAGTACTCGACCGGTATCATCGGCGACTTGCTGGTCCATCGCATCACCCCGTTGGCGATGGCACTCAACCTCGGGTGGCCCACCCGGGTGGTTGCTTCCGGAGGTCACTATGTCGACAAGGTCATGGACAACCACGACCAGGTGAACCTGAATATCGAGTTCGAAGGCGAACACACGATGATCGTCGCCGGGTCGACCTCCAATGAGACCGGGCTCGAGACCGTGATTCGCGGCCACAAAGGAAACCTGTATATCGGCGGCGCCCGAAACGCCGTGCTCCGCCCGGAACGGATCTTCGCGGACGAGGTCGATGAGCAGAACATCGAAGGGGAGGATCTCGGTGACTCCCAAGATCAGCTCCGGGTTGCCTGGATCGATGCGATTCGTTCCAAGGGGCCGTCGCCGAGTCCCGTCGAGTTGGGGGCCAAGGTGATGGTGGCTGTCGATTTGGCCACCCGGTCGCTGTGGGAGGGCGCGGCGTTCGGTTTTGATCCGAAGACGATGCGAGCCCGGAAGCTGTAGCGGTGGAGGCGGTCCGGTTCGCCACGCTGGCCATGGGGACTCGATTTGAATTGGTGTTGCTCGGCGAAGACGTGACGCCGCTTCGCGCCATCGGAGAGGCTGCCCTGGAGCGGATCGAGGAAACCCACCGGGCCTTCACGCGGTTCGACCGGAGCAGCTTGCTGGCCCATCTCGGACGAACCGCACCCGCGCTCACCCCGGTCGATGCCGATCAGTTCGCGTTGTTCGCCGACGCGCTCTACGTCACGGGCCGGTCGGGCGGGTGCTTCGATCCCGCGCTCGGCAGTGGCGCCCTGGCGGCGGCCCTGATCCTCGATCCGGCCAGCCGGAGGGTCGGTCTGGCGAGCGCGAACACCGCACTCGATTTCGGCGCGATCGCCAAAGGCCATGCGGTCGATTTGGCGGTCGCGGTCCTCAAAGAGGGTGGGGTTGCGGCGGCGTTCGTGCACGGCGGTACCAGCAGCGGCTTTGGACTCGGCGCCCCCAGTGGCCAACCCGGCTGGCGAGTAGGCTTGGGTCCCAGCCCAGGCGATCCGACGCTCACATTGTGCAACCAAGGCTTTTCGGTGGCCGGCGTGTGGTCGACCCGGAATGGACATCGGACCCGTCACACCGTGAACCCGCGGACTGGCCGAACCCTCCGGGCCGATCGTCGGGTCGCGGTCATGGGGCCGTCGGCGCGATTGGCCGATGCGTGGTCCACGGCGGTCTTGGTTGCCGGGGCCCGCCCTTCCGGGCTCGGCGGCGAATGGCGGGTCTGGCGGTCGGGCCGTAGCCGTCAGTGGACTGAAATGGAGCGGACCAACCCATGAGCCCTCTCGACCGGCGAGATTTTCTGTTGCAGACCGGCGGATCAATCGCTGGGATGGCTCTGGTCCCTGACCTGGCATCGACTGGTCCGGTGAGTCTTCCGGAGCCGAAGTCGATCGGAGTCATCGGGATCGGCCGCCAGGGCCGAGCCATCCTGGCCGAGCTTGCCAAGATCGACGGCGCCAAGGTGGTGGCGGTGTGTGATACCAATCCCACGCGCCTCAAGACCGGCCAGGAGCGGGCGATCGGCGCCGAGGGATTCGCCGACCACGCGGCCATGCTCGACAAACGACGCGATCTCGACGCCGTGATCGTGGCCACGCCGACCCACCTCCATCAGACGCCGGTTGAGGACGCGCTCGCGGCCAACAAACACGTGTACTGCGAAGCTCCTCTGGCGCACTCGGTGGCGGCGGCCCGGGCTATCGCCGCCGCTGCGGAGGCCAAGCCGGGGCGAGTTTTCTCAACCGGATTTCAGGGCCGCAGTAACCCGATCTACCAACTGGCCCGAACTTTTTACCGCACCGATGCCTTTCGGGACTTCATCGGCGGGTCGGCCCATTTCCATCGGAAGACCACGTGGCGATTTCCAACCGAGAATTGGCGGCTCGATCCAGAGGTCTCGACCGGTCTCGCCGGGGAAATCGGGGCGCAGCAACTCGACGTCATTCACTGGTTTCGGAATCAGACACCCGTCGCGGTGGCCGGCACTGGTTCCATCGCCCTCCACAAGGACGGCCGGACCGTCGCCGACACCGTCCACGCTCAGCTCCAGTTCGCGGACGGATCGGTCGTGAGCTACGAGGCCTCCCTTGCCAACTCGTTTGGCAACCAGCACGAAGTGCTCCGCGGCACCAACGGCACTTTCTCGTTGTCGTGGACCCACGGGTGGATGTTCAAGGAGGTCGATGCGACGACGCTGGGGTGGGAGGTGTATGCTCTTCGCCAGCAGTTTCACCAAGACGAGGGCATCATCCTGATTGCCGACGCCACCAAACTCGCGGCCCAGGGGCAGCTCAAGGCCGGCATCGGTCTCCCCTATTCGCCGCTGTACTATGCCCTGGCGGATTTTCTCCGAAGTGTCGGCTTCCCGAACGTGCCGGTGGCCTGCAACGCCAAAGAGGGGCTGAAAGCGACCATCGTTGGAATCACGATGAATCAGGCCGTGGTGGGACGAACGACGGTGGCGATCGCATTGTAGCCGGACTCGGGTTACGGTTTGCCGAAGTAGGCCCCGGCGGTAAGAATGAATTGACCACCGTCTTTGATCTCGTATCGGGCCTCGACGAAGGGCAGGAACCGGTCCTGAGCCTTGAAGTGAAGGCCGCCCATCACGTTCAGACCGAAGTCCGAGTCGTTACCAAGGCCTGGTGTCGTCACCTTGTACGACACGTGGCCAAAGGAGATGCCCCCGCCAACGTAAGGTTTCACGATGAGTTCGCGGGCGTAAAGTGGTACAAACCGTCGGCAGTAACGGTCCAGTAGTTGAAATTGTCGGGGAAGAAGTAGTCGAACGTCACCAAACCCTCGATGCCCTTTCGCTTGAGCTCGCTGCCGAGCGGAAATCCGACCCGGGCGCCTAACCCGAAATCCGTGTTTTCCGAATAGTTCACCTGAGCGCCAAACCGAGCCTGCGCCTGGACCGGGCGGACCATCGACAGGGCCACGAGGGCAAACCCAACCGCACCGAACGCTTTTCCCATGATTTCTCCCAGTAGTGGTGACCAACAAAAACTCATTGCGGTGCCCGGGTCGACTGCCAGCTGGCCAATCGCCACCGGCCCTTTCGTTGGAGCAGGACGGTGGTGAACAAGAGATCGACCGAGACGGGTGGTTGCCCGTTCATCCGGACCACCGCGCGAACCCGGCCATTGCCGACGGCCGTCGATCCGTAGCGGCGGTGCGTCATGTGTACGGGTACCAGGGAATCATAGACAATCCTGCCGGTGCCAACCGTCTCGATGAAGTGTCCCTTGTTCTCGATCAGGGCATTCGAGTGGACATAGACGAGATCATCGTCCAGAAGGTTCCGAAGGGCGGCGGTGTCACGGGCAACCTGGGCTCGAAACCGCTCCCGTTCCGCCCGAACGACGGCGGCACCAATCGGGCCGGCGGTCTCGACCGCCGGCTCGATCCGGAGGTTCCGGTACCGAACCCCCGCGTGGTCGCCCTGGAGCATGACCGGACCGGGGGCTCCCTCATCACTGTCGAGTGCCCCGCCGGTGATGCCCGGGATCTCCGCCTGATCGATGATGGTCACCCCATTCAGGACGACGGTGACGACCCGCCCGATCAAGGTGATATCGAAGGCCTGCCACTCGCCGGCTGGTTTGGCGGGAAGCGAACTTGGCGTCACCTGTCCGTAGATGCCACCCATCCGCCGGGCATGCGGGGCCTTCCCGTAGTCATCCTGGACCTGAATCTCATGGCGACCGCGGAGGTAGATCCCGCTGTTGCCACCCGGCGGCACGTTGACTTCGACATGGAGCCGGAAATCCCCAAACCGCCGCCGGCTCACGAGGTCGGTACTCGGCGGCGTGTTGCTCAGGACTCCGTGGTCGAGTCCCCATCCGTTCGAGGCCGCCCCATCCCGAACCACCCATCCTTGGAGGCCATCCGCCAGCAGATCGATCGGGCGACCCCACTCTGGTGTTCTGAATCGCTCCAGCACCGGGGCCCGGATCCCCTGGAAGGATTCCCGAGGGCCATTAGCCGGGATCATGATTCCGGTCAGTTGATTGCCGCCGAGCACTCGCCCGTCGAACCGGGTTGGGGGAGCGGCGGTATTGTCCTCGTTGGGCCAGGCAAAGCCGAATCGGTCGTCGGTCGTGGTGATCGCCACGATCGGGGTGGCATGACCGGACCGGCCTTGGAACCGGCCCTTCCACCCGTCGCCATCCCGCACGACTTCGAACCAACTCGGATACCGGGCCTGATCGGTACCGAACGTCAAATCCCACCGGCCAACGAGCCCGGTGGTCTGGGCACCGAGTTGAATCGGAAAAACCAACAGGGAAACCGCCACGAGGAAGCGCATTGATTTAGTCGGCAATGCTGATGCCCGCCGTCAGGAACCGGTCGGTCTTCTTGAACCGAGCCCCGGGGGCAGCCGGAGCGGGCCGGAGACCCGGGAGATTGTCGTATCGGACCGAGTACCCCAGTTTGAGCCCGATCTTCGTCGAGATCGGGGCCACGAGGGCGCTTTCGCTGTTCAACCGAAAATCTTTGCTGTCGCTGAAGTTCGGGATGAGATCGAGGGCCTGCGTCAAGAAGCTCGATCCCGCCAGTTTGCGCTTGTACGTTCCCGCCAGCCGGCCGGCGATAAACTTGTCGTCGAAACTGCCGAGGGCCGCGACGGTATTGCGCTGCTGAAACAAGGACAGACCCAACTCGAACGCCAAGTCGTCGTTCGGCAACGCCAACGCCTTGTAGGATAGGCCGACGGTCTCTTCGAACCGCCGCGCAACGCCCGCAAAGACGTTCCGATCCCAGCCGGTGATGCCAAACACATAGAACTTTCCGCCAAGCCCGTAGTCGAGCCGGAGCTGGGCCCGGTAGTTTTCCGCGTTCTTCGTGCCGTCCGTTTGGCTCCGAACCGCATTGAAGGTTTGAGAGAAGATCACTCGTTCGTCCTGGCTGTTGACCACGAACTTGTCGCCGACATTGATCGTCGTGACGCTGGTATTGCCGGACGCGTTCACGAAACCGAGATCGACATTGAGCGCCTGGGTTTTCTCCTTCGTGTCTTGGGCGGCGGCAGACCCGACGACGACAACGACGAAGAATCCGGCGAGGATGGTACGAACCGAGAGCATGCGAAACTCCGCGAAGGGGCGAACCAACCGACACCTGCTGGAATGAATCGAACCGGACCGGCCAACGCAACCGCCGGACCGGCCCGATTTCAGCCACCGTTGCGTTCGGCGCAAGATTCGGATAGACCGTCAACCAGAGACCTGGTATCCTGGACAACCAAGGAGCCAAGCCTCTATGATCACCACTGTGATGTCACCCCATTCTCGGCAACCTGATCCAGAAGCCGCCTGGCAGGCGGTTGTAGAGCGAGACCGGACCCAAGACGGCCGGTTCGTGTTTGGGGTCCGGACCACCGGGATCTACTGCCGACCCTCCTGCCCGGCCCGGCGGCCCAACCGCGAGAACGTGGCGTTCTTTGCGACCCCCGACCTGGCCCGGGCCGGCGGGTTTCGGCCGTGTCGACGCTGCGAGCCCGATGGCTTGGCCCGCGACCCCATCGCGATGGCTCACCATGCCATTGAAACCGCGGCGCCGGCTCACCTGACGCTCGATCAGCTGGCCGACCTGGTGGCGCTAAGCCCGTCTCACCTACAGCGGCGTTTCAAGGCCCGGTACGGCATGTCGCCCCGGGTCTTCCAGCAAGTGGTTCGCGATCGGCGGTTCCGGGTCGCCCTCAAGCGGTCGGAGACGGTGTCCCGGGCTACGTACGATGCCGGTTTCGGGTCGAGCAGCCGGGTCTACGAGCAGGCCGGGGCCCGGTTCGGGATGACACCCGGGCGCCTGGCGAAGGGTGGGTCGGGCATCGAAATCCGATTCACGATCACCGACTCGCCATACGGCCGCTTGCTGACCGCCGTCACCGACCGGGGGGTCTGCGCCGTGCTCCTCGGCCCGGACGACCCAACCCTGGTGTCGAACCTGGCCGCGGAGTTCCCCAGTGCCGCCCGGCATCGGGTCGACGATGGGGCCGATGGATGGCTTGCCGACCTCGTCGCCAAAGTGGCCGCGGAACTCCGAGGGGAACTCGGGGCCGGGCCGCTCCCGATCGACTTGATCGGAACCGCGTTCCAGCAACGGGTGTGGCGAGCCCTCTCCGAGGTGCCGCGGGGCCACACCCAGTCCTACCGGGACATCGCAGCCGCCATTGGGAAGCCCAAGGCCGTGCGGGCGGTGGCGGGGGCGATCGCCCGCAACCGGATCGCGGTCGTCGTCCCCTGTCACCGGATTATCCGTGACGATGGCTCCATTGGAGGGTACCGGTGGGGCGTACCGACCAAGCGGCAGATTCTGGCGAGCGAGCAACTGTCCCGGGACGATTGACTCCAACCGACCGAGGACGGTATCTCTCGGCCATGCGATACACTACCCTCGGATCCTCCGGCCTGACGGTCTCTCGACTCTGCCTCGGCTGTATGAGCTATGGTACGCCGGCTTGGCGGCCCTGGGTTCTCGACGAGGCCGCGGCCCGCCCGTTCTTTCGGCGGGCCGTCGAGCTCGGGATCAATTTCTTCGATACCGCCGACATGTATTCGCTCGGCGTGAGCGAGGAGGTGACCGGCCGTCTGCTTCGCGAATATGCCCGGATGGACGAGGTCGTGGTCGCCACGAAAGTCTTCTTCGAAATGCGGGGGGGCGCACCCAATACCGGCGGGTTGTCGCGAAAGCATATCATCCAGGGTTGCGAGGCCAGTCTGAAGCGGCTTGGCGTCGACACCATTGATCTCTATCAGCTCCACCGGTTCGATCCCGCCGTCCCGCTCGAAGAAACCCTGGCCGCTCTCGATTGGTTGGTCTCGCAGGGAAAAGTGCGCTATCTCGGGGCCAGCACGACCTACGCCTGGAAATTGATGCAAGCTCTCGCCCTCTCCGATCAGCGCGGGTGGGCTCGGTTCGTCTCGATGCAGAATCACTACAACCTGCTCTATCGGGAAGAAGAACGGGAAATGGTCGCACTCTGTCTCGACCAAGGGATCGGGATGATTCCGTGGTCGCCGTTGGCCCGGGGTCTCTTGGCGCGGGGACCGAACCACGGCCCGACGACGGCGCGGGGCGGTTCGGACCAGCTGACCGGTCAGCTCTACGACCATCCCGGCGACGAGGCGATCATCGCGGCCAACGCGGCCGTCGCCGCCGCTCGGGGTGTCTCGCCCGCGGAGACGGCGTTGAGCTGGGTCCTGTCCCGCCCCGGCGTCTCGGCTCCGATCATCGGGGTGACGAAGCTGGAACAGCTCGAAAGTGCGGCCCGGGCCGTCGAGTTGCGGTTGACCCCGGACGAGTGCGCCACCCTGGAATCGCCGTACACACCACGACCCCTCCGGGGGTGGTACGAGGGCCGACGCTCCTAGGTCCGACGGGGGGTCCCATGTTTCGATGGCTGCTGCTGATCACGGGGGTCGCCCTTCTCGACGCCCCGCCTGCCCGGACGACGCTGGTCGTTCACAATTACTACTACGCCAAGCCCGGCCTGGCGGACTCCGTTCATCGGACCCGGCTCGAGGCCAGCGCCATCCGGCGACGGGCTGGACTGGTGGTCGGTACCGTCCTCCGCCGCACGAGCGGGCCGGACAGCTTGCCGGATGTGATCTGGGAGGCGGAATACCCTGACTCAGTGGCTCGGGCCAAGGACGTCGCGGCCCTCGATGGCAATGTTGAGTTCGAGGCGATCCAGACCCGGATGAGCGGGTTCCTCCGGCGATTCGAACGGTCGACGTGGACGACCGATCGCTAGCGCGACGACCGGGCTTGGACCTCTTCCTCCGTCAACCCGAAGATCTGGGGGGTCTTGACCCCCAACAGGCCGAGCAGCAGTTGGATTTGGCCCCGATGATGGGCTTCGTGCTCCACCATCGCCCGAAGCCACTTGGAGGTGGTGATCGAGGTGCCGGCCGGCGTGACCGACTTGCCGGCGAGTTGCAGAGGCGTGAGCCCCGCGAAGATGGCGCAAGACTCCTCGCGCATCCGATCGAGATACCCGAGAACCTGATCGAGGCCGGTGGCCAGTTCCACACCGTGGCCGGGATACCGGCTGGGATGGCCCCGGACGTTCTCTCCGTACATCCACCGCTCGATGGCGCCGAGATGGCGAACCAGATCACCCAGAGTCCATCGATCGCGAGCCGGCGCCCATTCGAGGCGGTCGGCGGGAATCAGTAGCACCAGCCGGCGAGTTCGGTGCCGAACGCCCCGCCAGTATTCCACAAACTCCGGGCCATCACGAACGACCATGGGAACTCCCGCCTGACTTGCGTATGGTTCGCACTCCGAGGATAATCTGGCCAGCACCAAACCAGGAGACAGGTTGACCATTCGCCGCCGATGGTGCATAGTGTCGCGGTTGATGGCGAGGTGTACTTCCGACGACAAGCGCGACGGAGACCAGAATGACGATTCAGCAGCCTGATCGAGTACGACAATACCTGCGGCGACGCGGCAGTGCGCCAAGCGTCGTCAAAGGCGGACTCAAGGGCCTTCTCGATCACTGGGAAAGCTTGGTGGCCGCGGTCGAGGAGGGCTATAACCTCACCTTCGACGATTACCTCAATGACATGGACCTGCGCGACACCCTGGCCGGGGCGCTCGAGGTGGCCGGCCCGGACGACCGGGCGGCGGCCGACAAGCGACTGGCGAAACTCGACGAGCAATTCCTCGGCTTGACCATCGAATGTGCCCCGGTGTGGGGCGAAAAAAACGCCCGGGAGAACGGCCATGATCCGACCGAACAGTGGTGGTTCTTCCGGCGGCCCAAGAACCCAGCCCCGGACTTCGAAGAGGAGCTCCGAGAAGCTGGCCTCATCGTCTAACGAAGCGCCTATTCTCCTGTACGACGGCCACTGTGCGCTCTGCAACGGCTGGGTTTCATTGCTACTGAAGGCCGATTCCGAGGGGTCCCTTCAATTCGCACCGCTGGCGGGGCCGACGGCCCAAGCTCTCCTGGCCAGCCACCCGGAGCTCGCTGGAATCGATTCGGTGGTCCTGATCGAAGGTCCAACCGCCACCGTTCGGTCCACGGCCGGATTGCGCCTCGCCCGCTACTTGGGCGGCTTCTGGCGAGTGTTCTTGATCGGATACCTGATACCCAGAGAAATTCGGGATTCCCTCTATGATGTGGTGGCGTACTGGCGCTACCGAATTTTCGGCAGGTATCCCGAGTGTCCCATCCCCCCACCGGCCGCCCGGGCCCGGTTTCTTCCCTAGCGAGGAAGGCGGGCCGCGGCCCGAGCGGCAGTCACGGTCCGGGCGTCCAGATATTGGGCTCCCTGGCGGCGGACGGCCGCGACGACCCGGGCCTTGGGAATTCGGCCAAAGACTTCAAACGGCCCGGTCAAGTCCAGGTGGGTGAAATTCGGGAACAGCACCATCCCGATGACGGGAGAGGAAAGTGAGGTCATGACGGTCAAGGTACCCGCATCGCCGCTGATCGGCCAAACCCAACGCCGGTTGGATTTCCAACTCCCTTCGGACCCGGATCACTGATAGATTCGGGTTTCTATCTATCCGCTCGGTTGATCATGGCAGACGCATTCATCCTCGATGCCGTCCGAACCCCGCGAGGTCGCGGGAAGCCCGATGGTTCTCTTCATGAAGTAGCCCCGGTCGAACTCGCGGCCACCTCGCTTCGGGCCCTCCGGACCCGAAACCACCTGAAGACCACCGCGGTCGAGGATGTGGCCATCGGCTGTGTCGATGCCATCAAAGACGAGGCCGGCATCGGACGCTGGTCCGTGCTGGCGGCCGGCTTCGACGAACGGGTCCCGGCGGTCGTGCTGAACCGGTACTGCGGTTCCGGGCTCGAGGCCGTCAACCTGATCGGCGCCAAGATCATGGCCGGGCAGATCGACCTCGGCGTGGGAGGCGGGGTCGAGCATATGTCCCGCAATCCGATGGGAGCCTCTGGATTTGCCCCCGCCACCGACCCCTTGTTGGCCGCCGACTTCCATTTCGTGCCCCAGGGCATCTCCGCCGATCTGATCGCCACCAGGTACGGCTTCAGCCGTCGCCAACTCGACGGCTATGCCGCCGAGTCACAGCGCCGAGCCAAGGGCGCCTGGGACGCCGGCTATTTTGCCAAGTCGGTGGTTCCGGTGGTGGACCGCAACGGCCTGACCATTCTCGACCGCGATGAACACCTGAGACCCGAGTCGACGGCCGACAGCCTCGGCAAACTCGAACCGGCATTCGCCAAGGTGGCCAAGCTTGCCGGGTTTGACCGGGTGATTCTCCAGCGCTACCCCGAAATCGAGCAGCTGCAGTTCTTCCACCACGCCGGTAACTCCAGCGGCATCGTCGACGGTTCGGCCATGGTGCTCCTCGGCAGCAGGACCGGCGCGGAGCAGGCCGGTCTCAAGCCGCGCGCCAGGATTCGGAGTTTCTCCGCGGCGGCCGAGGATCCCACCATCATGCTGACCGCGCCGGCGGAGGCTTGTCGGATCGCGCTCAAGCGGGCAGGGATCGGCGTGGCCGATGTCGATCTCTGGGAAATCAACGAAGCGTTTGCCGCCGTTCCGCTGTTCTTCATGATGGATTTGGGCCTCGCTCCCGACATCGTCAACGTCAACGGGGGTGCGATCGCGATGGGCCACCCGCTTGGCGCAACCGGCGCGATCATCCTTGGCACCCTACTCGACGAGCTCGAACGCCGGAACCAGGCCGTGGGCGTGGCTACCCTGTGTGTCGCCGGCGGCATGGCCGTCGCCACCGTGATCGAGAGAGTCTGACCATGGCAACCCATCTGACCTCGGACGTCTCGGCTGACGGCATCGCCACCTTGACCTGGAACTGCCCGGGCAAGACCCCGAACGTCTTCAACGACGCCTCGCTGGCGGAGTTTTTCGCCGCCATCCATGACAGCCTCGGCAATCCTGCGGTGAAAGGCATCATCATCGCCTCGGCCAAGGCCGATTTCATCGTCGGGGCCGACTTGACGATGCTCCTGGCAGCCAAGCATCAAACCCGGGCCCAGTTCTTCGACGGAGTCCTCCGGCTCCAAAAGGCCTTCCGGCAACTGGAAACCGGCGGCAAGCCGGTCGTGGCCGCCATCAACGGCACCGCGGTCGGCGGCGGATTCGAGTTGGCCATGTCGTGCCACGCCCGGGTCGTTGCCGATGATCCCGCGCTCCGAGTCGGCTTGCCGGAATGTTCTCTCGGTCTCCTCCCCGGAGCCGGCGGCACCCAGCGAATGCCGCGCCTCATCGGCGCCCGCGAGGCCATTGGTCTCATTACTCAGGGCAAGACGATCTCGGCCAAGAAGGCACTCGAGCTCGGCCTGATCACTGAAATCGTGTCCAAAGACCAGTTGCTCGCACGGGCCAATCAGCTGGTCCGGACCATCGAGGCGGTGCAGCCCTGGGACAAGAAAGGCTTTCGGGTTCCGGGTGGCGAGGTGCACTCGCCGGCGGGAGCCGAGACCTTCACCGGCGCCAATGCGATGATGACCCGGGAAACCTGGGGCAACTATCTCGCGCCCCGCCTCGCCACGTATGCGATCTATCACGGCCTTCAGCTCCCGATCGAAGCGGGCTGTCTGGTCGAAACCAGGGGCTTCGTCGAGTTGGTGTTCAATCCCCTGAGCCAGAACATGGTCCGGACCCTCTACTTCAGCATGAACGACGCGAAGCGCCTCAAGAACCGGCCCAAGGGTGTTCCGACCGCCGAGTATCGGAAGATCGGCGTGCTGGGGGCCGGACTGATGGGCCACGGCATTGCCCACGCAGCCGCCACCAGTGGCATCGACGTCACGCTGCTGGACATTGACCTCCCGGCGGCGGCCCGAGGCAAGGAACGGATCGGCGCCATTTTAACGGACGCGGTCAAGAAAGGCCGGATGACCGAGGCCAACGCCAGAGCGGCGCTCGACCGGGTCACCCCGACAGCGTCGTTCGACGATCTCAAGGATGCCGAGTTGATCGTCGAGGCCGTATTTGAGACCCGCGAGCTCAAGTATGACATGACCAAGAAGACCGAGGCCGTTATCAGTCCATCGGTCATTTTTGGCAGCAACACCTCGACCCTGCCGATCAGCGGGCTCGCCGAAGCCAGCCGGCGGCCCGACCAATTCATCGGATTGCACTTCTTTTCGCCGGTCGAGAAAATGCCGCTGGTCGAAGTCATCCTAGGCGCGAAGACCTCCGAGGAGACCCTCGCCAAGTCGCTCGACTTCGTCAAAGCGATCGGGAAGACGCCGATTGTGGTGCGCGATGGCCGGGCCTTCTTCACGAGCCGGGTCTTCGGCACCTACCTCGTGGAAGGCATCGCCATGCTTGCCGAGGGTGTGCATCCCGCCCTGATCGACAATGCCGGGCGCCTGGCCGGGATGCCGATGGGCTCGTTGACGGTGGCCGACATGGTCAACCTCGACCTCTCCCACAAGATTCGACTTCAGACCAAAGCCGACTTGGGGGACAAGTACCGCGCCCATCCAGCTGACGACGTCGTCGATCTCATGGTGAGCCACGGCCGGCTCGGACAAAAGGCCAAGGCGGGGTTCTTCGACTACGCGGACGATGGCACGAAACGACTCTGGCCCGACCTGACGACGCACTACCCGCCAGTGGCCGATCAACCGTCGTTGGCGATGGTCAAGCGGCGCCTGCTTCACATCCAGGCGATCGAAACGCTGCGATGCCTTGAAGAGGGGGTTCTGACCCGTCCCCAGGACGCCGACGTGGGCTCGATCCTCGGCTGGGGCTTCTGTCCCTTCTACGGCGGCGTTGCCTCTTACATCGATTATGTCGGTCCCAAACAACTCGAGGCAGAATGCGACGACCTGGCCGACAAACACGGCGAACGGTACCGCCCTTCCGCGTTACTTCGGCAACTGGCCCGCGACGGCGCCACGTTGTATCCCTCATGAGAAACGCGATCGCTACGGCGCTGGCCATGGCCCTCGCGGCTCCTGCAGCCGCTCAGACGAGGTCGACGATGCAACATGAATATGTGACGGCCAACGGTGTGAAACTCCACTACGTCCGCTCAGGCCAGGGTGACTTGGTGCTGTTCATGCACGGGTTTCCCGAATTCTGGTATGCCTGGAAGGAACAACTCGCCGACCTCGGCCAGGACTACCTGGCCGTAGCGCCCGACCTTCGGGGTTTCGGCCTCTCGGAAAAACCCGCCGCCGTGGAAGCCTATCAAGCGGCGAATGTCATCGAAGACATTCGAGCCTTGGCCGCCAGCCTGAATGGCGGTAAACCCTTTGTCCTGGTTGGCCACGATTGGGGTGGTGCGATCGCCTGGGGCTTTGCGATCAAGTACCCCGCCCTCCTCAAGAAGCTCATCATCATCAACGCGCCCCATCCCATCGTCTTCGCGCGAGAGCTCCGCGAGAACAAGGCGCAACAACAGGCCAGCGGGTACATGCTGTTTTTTCGGTCGCCCCAGGCCGAGGCCACGCTTTCCGCCACCGATTACACCCCGATCATCAACATCTTCTCAAGCCTCAAGGCCAAGGGCAAATTCACGCCGGAGGACGAACAGGCGTACCGAGAGGCCTACCGGCAACCGGGCGCACTGACCGGTGGCCTCAACTACTATCGGGCCTCGCGAGTTGGGCCCCCTTCGCCGGGAACCCAAGACACCTTGGTCACCGGAGCCTCACTCGGGGACTATTCGGTCCGGGTCCCGACCTTGGTCGTCTGGGGCGAAAAGGACGATGCCCTCCTCACCGGAAACTTGATCGGTCTCGACGCCTTCGTCGCGGACCTCACGATCCACCGAATTCCCGAGGGGAGTCATTGGGTAGTCCACGAGTTTCCCGAGCAGGTGTCCCGACTGATTCGACGGTTCATCGCGAAACCCTAACGCCGGCTCAAACCATCGACGAGGAGTTCCCATGCGACGCATCCGGTATTCCGTGGCGATGAGCCTCGACGGCTACATCGCAGGACCACAGGGCGAGTACGACTGGATTCCCATGGATCCGGATATCGATTTCGCGGCCATGTTCAGCGCGTTCGACACCGCGCTGATGGGTCGGAAGAGCTACGAGGTTGCCAAACAGGCCGGCAACGTCGGCATGCCGGGTATCCGGTCGATCGTGGTCTCCAGGACGCTCGCTCAGGCCGACCATCCCGACGTCACGATCATGCCCGAGGTCTCGAAGCCGACGTTCGAGGCCCTGAAACACCAGCCTGGCAAGGACATCTGGCTCTTCGGCGGAGGATCTCTGTTTCGGAGCCTGCTCGACGCCGGAGTGGTTGATTCCGTCGAAGTGGCCGTCGTCCCGATCCTCTTGGGAGCCGGCATCCCGCTGCTCCCCGCCGGGGCCACCAGGGGACAACTGGCCCTCACCAAGACTCACGTCTATGAGAAAACCGGCATCGTCGCGCTCGACTACCGGGTTCTGGCCGCCTAAGCCCGTCGCTTGGTGCGGCGGGTCGGGGTGGCCTCGAGTGGATTGTCCGGCCACGGATGCTTGGGGTAGCGACCTTTCATCTCGCGGCGAACCTCGAAGTAGCTGGTCCGCCAGAATCCGCCGAGGTCGCGAGTGACCTGAAGGGGGCGGCCCGCCGGCGAAAGGAGGTGGACGATCACCGCCAGCCGTCCGTCCGCAATCGTCGGTGTCGTCGTCTCCCCGAACATTTCTTGGAGTTTGACCGCCAGGACCGGCGCGGCCGGATCCCGGTAGTCGATCTCGATTTTCGAACCCGTCGGCACCTCGTACCGGTCGGGCGCCATGCGGTCAAACCGATTCCGGTGGTCGGCCGTGAGTCGCCCCAGTAACAATTGCCCGCAGTCGATTCGGCTCACGTCGCCGGTGCGCGCCGGGGTACCCAACCAATCCTCCAACTCGGACAGCAAACATTCGTCGCTTTGATCGGGCCAGGCCGGGTCCACATAGTGCAAGCACGCTAGCCGTTGCCGCACTTTGATCGCGGACGCCGACCAAGGCAACACGGCAATCCCATCCCGGCGGACTCCTTCGAACACGGCGGCACTTGCCAGCGCCCCGTCGAGGGTTCCGACCGGCCGTTCCTCGATCACCAGCGCACCCAACATCAAGCGCTCGACCGCCCGCACCGAGCACCTGCCACCGTCCCATTCGACCGCCTGTACCAATCGACCGTCGGCCGCCACGATGGCCTTGAACGTTTCGGTATCGAGCGGCGCGGCAATGGAAATCCGGCCTTCCGCTCCCGCATCGTCCAGTTCAGCCGCCACGATGTATTCGGATCGCGCCAATGGTTGGGTCGCCGGCATCGAGGCCCCACGCCCGTTCCTGAGCAAGAACCGGCCGGGCTGGCCCGCTCGACCCTGTCCGATCCGATCGGGGTACGCCCATGCCAACAGCTGACCAGCCGATTCGGCCGACGGCCGACCCGATTCCCTGACCCCCAACCGTTCCCGCCAAGCCTTGACCTCGCGACGGCCTCGGGCAACCGCCCCCCAGTCGACATCGAACCCCAACGGAAGACGTTCCGACGCGATCGCGTCGAGCCGGAGCCGGAGGTCGACATCGGGGATCTCATGGGGATGGGTCCGGCGGGCGATGTCCCGGTCCGACAAGACAACCGCCATCACCGCCGCCAAGCCACCCAGCCCAACCTGGCCGGCACGCACTGCCATGTGAGCCAGGCGCGGGTGCAACGCCAGCCGCGTCATGGCTCGTCCCATCGGGGTGAGGCGACCGTCCGCATCAATCGCATCGAGAAGTCCGAGCAGCTCGCGGGCCTGCCCCAACGCAGCAGCCGGCGGCGGATCCAGCCACCGCAGATCCCGAGCGTCTGTCACGCCCGCTGCCGCCAAATCCAAGACAAGCGAGGCCAGGTCCGACCCGAGGATTTCGGGAACCCGGTGAGCCAAAAGGCCGAGGTCTTCGCTGGTGGACCAGAGTCGATAGCAGATGCCGGGCCCCGTGCGCCCCGCCCGGCCCCGACGTTGATCGGCCGAGGCCCGGGTCACCCGATTCGTCTCCAAGCGGGACATCCCGGTCCGGGGAGAAAACCGGGGGCCGCGAATCTGGCCCCCATCGACCACGATCCTCACCCCGGGCACCGTCAGGCTGCTCTCGGCGATCGAAGTAGCCAGGATGATTCGCCGGCCGGTCCGCTCGGCCAGTACCGCATCCTGCTGCTCGGAACTCAGCATCCCGTGAAGCGGCAGGACCGAGGCGGCAACCGCCGGCCCCGTTTCCATGAGAAAGGCCTGCACCCGGTTGATCTCGCCAACCCCGGGAAGGAACACCAAGACATCGCCGTCCTCTTCCGCCACCGTCTCCCGGACCACCGAGGCGACGTGGGCCTCGAGTCGTTGCTCGGATTTGGCCGGCCGGAACCGGGTCTCGACCGGGTAGGTCCGGCCCGGGGCGTCGATGACCGGTGCGCCGCCCAGGACGGCGGCCACGGCCGGCGCGTCGATGGTCGCCGACATCACGAGGAGGCGAAGATCTGGCCGGAGGATTTCCCGGGATTGCAGCGCCAGCGCCAAGCCCAGGTCCGCAGGAAGGCTCCGCTCGTGAAATTCATCCAGAATCACGATGCCATACCCCTCGAGCGACGGATCGTTCTGCAACAGCCGGGTCAGGACCCCTTCGGTGACGACTTCGATTCTGGTTCGGGTGGAGACGACCGTATCGAATCGAACCCGATACCCCACTGTTTGTCCCACTCGTTCGTTCAGGTGCCATGCAATCCGGGCGGCGGCGGCTCGCGCCGCGACTCGTCTCGGCTCGAGCATGATGATTCGCTGGCCGGCCAACCATGGCGCCTCAAGCAGGCGCCACGGCACCACCGTGGTTTTGCCTGCGCCCGGCTCGGCCACCAGCACCGCGGTCCCAAACCCGGCCAACGCTTGGAACAACGCCGGCAATACCCCCTCGATCGGCAGGGGCTCGGTCATTCGGCCGGGACCTCGCCGGCCAGGAAGTGAACCGGAATCCCTCCGTTGTCGGTCGTCCCGACATCCCGCCATCGCAGTCCAACGTGGCCCTCGAGGATTCGATCGGCCGAGATCATGGCCACCTTCCAGCCCGGGCAGACTCGTCGCAGTACATTCCCGAACTGAGCGTAGAGGTCCCGGAGTTTGGTGCGGTCGCCGACCCGAGCGCCGTAGGGAGGGTTGGTCACGATCCAACCGGGCGAGTCCGGCGGTGAGAGCGTCGACACCGCGCCCTGCCGCCATTCGACGTCCGGACCCACACCAGCTGCCAGCGCATTGGCCTGTGACGCCGCTACCGCGCCCTCATCACGATCGCTCCCGATTAGCGGTACTGGACTCTTGGGGAGCGCGGCCGACGCGACTCGTGCTCGGAGGGTCGCGATGAGCGCCGGGTCAACCCCCGGCCATTGTTCAAAGGCAAACCGCCTGGCAAGCCCGGGTGCCATCCGGCGAGCGATCAACGCGGCTTCAATCGGGATCGTGCCCGATCCGCACATCGGATCGATCAACGGCGTCGAACCGTCCCACCCGCTGCTGAGCAAAAGCCCGGCGGCCAGTGTCTCCCGAAGCGGGGCCTTGGCGGTGGCGTGACGATACCCGCGGCGGTGCAACAATGGCCCCGAGGTATCGGCGCTGATCGTGCATTCGTCATAGTGAAACCGGACCACGAAGCGTTGGATGGTGGTCGGAACCGTGACATCCCGTTCCTCGAGATCGGCCCCGGCCCGGCTGGTCGCGATATCGAACGCCTCACCCGTGGCCAAAACCGCATTCGCCAGCCGCTCGGCAATGCCCTTCTCGTGGAACAACTTCGATTTCTTGCTGGTGACCCGAAAATGGACGGCCACACCGCGAGCCAAGAATCGCCGCCAATCGACCCGTTTGGCATGCCGCTCCAGTTCAATGAACGAGCGGGCTTTGAAACTGGCGACCCGCACCAGCACGCGATTGGCGGTCCTCAAGCAGAGGTTCGCCAGCACGAGTTGCTCAAAGGAGGCGTTGAAAGGGCAGCCGCCGGCGACGGGCTCCCCGGGCGCCAGATCCAGGCGGACCAGTTCGGAAACCAGCACCGACTCGAGCCCGGGGTGGGTGACCGCGAAACCGGCGAACGGAGTTTCTGTCAACGACACCCCGCGATGGCGGAAAAGAAACAGGGGCGGCTGGTGGCCGCCCCTGCTTCGACTCTCAGGGGTTAGCGGTTCGCAAGCCGCTTTCGAAGTTCACTAAATCCGATCAGCCGGCGAGCGTCCTCATCATACAGCTTGAGGCCCAGGGCGCGAATGCCCTGCCAGAAGCCGATCGTCGGCACGTTCTGGAGCTCGGGATGTTCGTCGTGGCACTGCTGCAACCGGTAGTTCGGGATTCGCGGGCTCAAATGATGAACGTGATGGAGCCCGATGTTGCCGGTAAACCACTGAATGACTTTGGGCAATTTGAGATACGAGCTACCCTTGAGCGCCGACGTGGCATAATCCCAATCCTGGGCAGGCTTCCAGTAGGCATCCTCGAACTGGTGCTGGACATAGAAGAGCCACACGCCGGCCGAACCGGCCACCATGAAGGCCGGCAGGTAGATGGCGGCCGCCTCGTCGAGCGCCCCAAGGAAACCGAGCAGGACCGCAACGGCAACCAGGGTGATGTTGGTGGCGTGGACGTTGAACCGCTCCTTCGCCGTGGTCATCGCACCGGACGTTGGAAACCGATGCTTGATCACCAGGAACACCGGACCGAAGACCAAGAGAAAGAACGAATTGCGATAGATCCGGTACTTGAACCGTCCGAATGGGGACAGCGCCATATACTCTTTGATGGTCAGGGTGGCGACGTCGCCCCAACCCCGCTTGTCGAGATTGCCCGACGTGGCGTGATGGATCGCGTGGTCGCGCCGCCACTGAATGTACGGCGTGAACGTCATGACCCCGGTGATGAAGCCGACGATGTCGTTCCACCGGCGCGAGCTGAAGAACGATCCGTGACCGCAGTCGTGCATCACGATGAACGTCCGGATCAGCAAACCACCCGTCGGGATCGCGAGCAGGAGCACGAGGCCGTAGTGGATCTTCATGGCGAACGCCATCAACACCAGCCCGATGACCAACGGAATCATCGTGGTACAGATTTGGGTGATCGCGGCCCGGTTAATCGGCTGCTGGTACTTGGCAACCAACTCCCGCCATTTGCTCGTAACGTCTGAAGTAGTCATGGATCCCGGTGAAAAAGACACCTGCAATCTAACGGATCGAGCCCCTGATCGGACCCTCTACGGCATAACGTGATGTAAAATATGGCTTTACGCAAGGGTCTTTCGGCCTGGAACCGTCAAGCGGCTCCGGGCGTCGGCCGCATCCGGGCGGCAATGACAACCGTGGAGATGATCGTTGACGAGCCCCATAGCCTGCATGAAGGCGTACAT
>JANMHX010000280.1:0-16907 GCA_031375485.1 Gemmatimonadota bacterium
CCCCTCACAGGAGGTACGGTATGATCGCGAAATCATGGTCCCCCCGCGCCAGCGTTCTTGCCCTGGCATCCGTTCTCGGCAGCCGCTCGCTCCCGGCCCAGCAGTACTGGCCCGACCGCGCGGAGGGGACCGTTGTCCGCGCCGATTTCCTCAAGCCATTTTTCAAGGGGGACGGCCTTCAGTTCCTCAGCGGCGCCGTCTTTCTCTCGGGGAGTGGACCGGTCGGAACACTGGTGAGGGTCGAGGCGGATGTCCCTCTGGGCCGAGCCGGCCTCACCGCCGGTACGTCGGCCACCGAATCATCGCTGCGTCTCGGGAACCCCTATGTCGGTGTCCGGATCCACCGTGCCGGGCGCCCGCTAGCCGGCTACTTCGGCGTTCGTCTCCCGCTGGCGGGTGACCCGTCAACCTCCGCCGCAAGCACCGCCATGGAGGTCGGCGCGATGTCCGATCCTGATCGTCTCGAGGCCTTCCTCTCGAAGGTTCTCACGGCACGGGCCGGAGCGGAGTTGCGCTCGGTGTCCCCCAGGGGGATGCTCATCGGGGCGAAATTTGGCTCGTCGCTCCTCGTGCCCACGCGGGGAGACGGCTATGAGGCGGAACTGTTCGCTGATTACGGGGTGCAGGGCGGTTATGAGGGCGCCGGCGTCCGGGCCACGGTCGGGATCACGGGGCGCCTGCTGGCGACGGAGAGCGACCTCAGCTTCAGCGAGCGAACCGAGCATGTGGTCACCGGAATGGTCGAACTCCGGCGCGGCCGAGTCCGGCCGAGCGTTCTGATCCGAGTGCCGATGGATCCCTCGGTTCGGGAAACGCTCCGGGCCACGGTCGGATTCGGCTTGGCGATCGCGCTTTGACGCACTCGGGGATCAGGGCCTCGGCGAGACCGGGCCCTGATCCTCCCCAATGACCCGCCGTACTCTTGTTTCGCGCTGTTTCGCTTGACCCCTGCTTGACCTTCCCCCCCGATCGTTCCCCCGTCCATTCGACGGAGGAATCTCGTGAAAACCATGCAGCTACTCGCCCCCGTAGGCCTGGTCCTCAGCGCCGTCGCCTGCATCCCCAATCAACCTCAGATTGGGCCCGAGCCCCGGACCGGCCACGTCCGGGTCACCAGCCTGGAGTGCGATCCTGACCCCGGCTGCGCCGCGCCCAGGCTGGGCCGGGTCTACGAGGGGCCGGTGGTCCGGCTGGACAGCACCCGGTTGGATGTGTTCGACCTCAATTCTCAGGCCCGCTTCACGGTCCTGTCGGACCACCAGGCGCTGATCGAGGTCTATCGCGGCCAACGCCATGGCGCGGATGTCGTGACCAAGGGCGCCGGACGCGGGGCGCTTTTCGGCGCCGCCGCGGGCTTGTTCGCGGCGGTCGTGACGAAGGTCGCGTACGGTCATGACCTGGACTTCGCGGAAGCAACCCGAGCCGGCGTGACCGGCGGGGTCATTGCCGGCGGAATCAACGGTGCCGGCCAAGCGGCCGCCCGAGGCGAAGCCGCCTGGGAACGACTCAGCCTTCGCGACCTCTATGAGGAGAGGTTGTCGGCCGTCTCTAAGGCTCCTTGATCTTCGCCTCGAGCCGGCGCCGATGGCCGGGGGTCAACATGTCCCGGATCACGACCTCCCGCGCGATCCGCGCCACGAACGCGTACCCCCGCGGCTCCGACTCGAGCCACCGGGTCCATTCCAACTCATCGACCGCCCGTTCCGCTTCCGTCATCGGCAACTCGGCCACCGCCGCGATCCGCTCCAAGGGCACCCGCCCGCCGAGCACCGCGGCGGCGGCGAGCGCGGCCTGAGCGGGCTGGCTCAAACGTCGAAAACTGACGCGGAACGCCGCGACTAACTGACCGGGCAAATCTCCGGGCCTGGTGTCGTCGAGCGTCCGGAGCGGGGCGGGCCACGCCGCGGCACCGGGTTCCATCCCGTTGGCGACGGCCGCCGCGAGTTCGACGACGAGGAGCGGGATCCCGGCGGAATCGGTCGCCAGCCGTCGCGCCATCCGGGCGGCCTCGGGCGGCCCGTAGCGCGGAAACGCCCACCGGACCAAGTCCGCGATCGCCACAGCGCCTAACGGTCCGAGGGGGATCAACGCGCCCGGAAGGTCGCGCCCCACCTGGCTCGTCGTGACGTCGATCCCCTCGCGCGGGTACTCCGATGTTGCCGCCAGAACCACGAACATCGCCGCCTCGGTACCGTCCCGGGCCACCGCGCCGAGCGCCTGAAGGGATTCCTCATCGAGCCAATGGGCATCGTCCACCAGGACGGCGACCGGCCGCTCCGACGCCACCGTCTTGACCACCTCGGTAAACGCCCGGGCGACGCTCCACCGTTCTCCTTCGGCGTTCGCCCTCGGGAACCGCTCGGCCCATTCCGGCGCCACCGCCGCGAGGCCGGCAATCGCATCCGGCGGCGAGCCCGCCACGCCCGGGGCGGATGCCAAGCCGGCGGCCAGACTGATCAGCCCGTTCCACGGCTCGGCCTGATCGGCCGGCACCGCCCGAATCTGGAGCACCACCGCACCCTCGAGCTCGATCCGGCGCCCCGCCTCCTCGAGCAACCGGCTCCGCCCCGCACCCTGCGGGCCGGTCACGACGACCACCTCGGCCCGCGGCGCCGCCCGGCTCCGCCGCCACGACTCGAGCAACCCGGCCAATTCCTCGGCTCGCCCGACCAGCGGCGGGCGGCGGAGCGGGTCGGTTCCCGCGACCGGCCGGCTCGGGCTCCCTAACCGCCGGCTCTTGATCCGGTCCGCCAGCAACGCCAGATCCCGGCTCGGCTCCGTCCCCAGTTCCCGGCTGGTCCGGGCCGCGAACGTCTCGAACCGGGCCACCGCCTCGGCCCCTTCACCCGTGAGCGCGAGCGCCGTGATGACCTGCCGAATGGCCGACTCCGCCCAGGGATCGAGTCGCGCCGCCCGCTCCGCCGCGGCCAGCGACTCGGCGATCCGGCCCTGGCTCGCCAGCGATTCCGCCCACCGGGCCAGCGCGAGGGTGCCCTGGCGGCGCCATTCGGTCCGCTCCGACTCGAGCCAGGTTTCGAATTCGTTCGCGCCGGCCAGCTGAAACCCTTCGAGAAAATCGCCCAGCACCAGTCCGGACGCCTCTTCCCACAGTTCGCCGGCGATTTTCTGGGTCAGAACATCGACATCGAGCCCCACCGCGCCTTCATCGAGCGCGATCTGCTCGGCATCGCTGGTGATCTGATCGCCGGTGGCCCGGCGGACCACCCGGAGCGCTTCGTTGAGGGAGTGGCGCGCCGAGGACTCGTCCTTGTCCGGCCAGAGGAGCCCGATCAAATGGGCCCGGCTTCGCCGGAGCTTGGGCGACCTGGCCAGATACACCAGGAGCGCGAGGTGTTTCCGCCACAGGAGCTCGGCCGGGGCCGGAGCGCCGCCGACCGTGACCCCGACCGGACCTAACGTCTCGACCCGGATCATTGCCGGCCTGCGCAGGTGGCCACCGACCGGATCCGGGCTTGCTCCGCCCGGGCCCGGAATGTGGAGTCGCCGTCGTTCCAGGCCGCCGCGATCAAGCCGTAGAGCCGGCAGGCCCGCCCTCGGTCGCCATTCGGCCGGTCGACCAGGCGCGCCTCGCGCCACCGGGCGAACGTCGTCACCGCCCAGTCGATTTCCGCCGCGATCGGCGGGCGGGCCACGATGTCCAGATCCTGGTGCTCGACCCACCGGAGCATCCGGGTGGCACCGTCGATCCGGTTGCGGCGGGCCAGCCAACCAGCGGCTGCAAAGTGCATCACGGCCCGGGTCGCCGGTTGCTCATTCAACAGTTGGGGATGGTGGAGGATAATGCTGTCGGCCCCGGCTCCGACCTCGCGGGCGCCGCCGGTGCGCGCCACTTGGAGGAGATCGACCAGCGCCCGGTCCGCCCCGGCCAGTTCGTCATCACCCGCGAGCGCGGCCATCGCCTCACTCCGCTCCGGCGCCAAACCGCCCGCGGTCGCGACCGCGCCGAGGAGAAACGCGGCCGCTCGCCGAACCGGAGGACGATACGCCGTTCGATCGAGGAACCGGCGAAGCCCCGCGGCGTGTCCACGGGCCACTCCCGGCGCCAGACTGTCGGCCTCGGCCAATGCCTCGACCGCGGGGAACCCCGCGACGAAGAGCGCCGTGGCGTCGTCCGGCACCCGGTCGCGCAGGCGGGCCAGCGCCGCCGCCGCCGAATCGGACCTGCCTAACACCACGTCCGCCGCCGCCACCGCCACCAGTCCGGACCGGACCATCTCGACCGGACTGGACCCGGCGGCGAGCGCGTTTCCAAACCAGAGCGCGCCGCGCCACGCTTCGAAGCTGAGGAGCATTCGCGGCCCCGCGAGCAGCAGGCTGCTCCCCGCGACTCGAGGATCCTGGATCAGCTTACCGGTGAGTCCCGGACCACCGGTGGCCGGATCGCCGAAGCGAAACGAGAACGCGGCTTGGACCAAGGCCAGCTGAGCGAACGGGATCCCCGCCACACTGTCCGATTCGAGCCGCTCGTACTCCGTCAGTGCCCTGGCCGCCTGCGCCGAGTCACCCTCGGCAATCCAGAGCCATGCCAGATGGTTCCGCGCGGGGATCAGGTTCGGCCGAATCCGGAGGGTGTTCCGCATCGCTTCCGCCGCGTCACTCCGCAACCGGCCCACCAGCGGACCCCGGTGAAAGAGCTCTTCGAAATAGCGATACCAAACCAGGTCAAAACCGGGAAACAGCTTGGTCGCCGCCTCGAGGGAGTCGAGCCGCTCCGCGATTGGAAGCCGGGTCGCTTGGATCATAGCCCGATAGTGGGCCGGGAAACGATCGGCGGCCGCCCACAAGCCGCGGATTCGCGCCGAGTCGGTGGGTCGCGCCAGCCACCGGCTGATATCCTCAAGCCGGAAGGTGCAGAGCAGGCACGATGAGTCCGACCGCTCGGCCTCCAGGTACGCCCCCTCCGCTTCCTCCCACCGGCCGGCGGCCCACGCCCGCTCCCCATCGAAGAACCGGCGGAGCGAGGCCGGAGATCCCGGAAGCGCCCTCCAGGGAGTCAACGGGTTGTCCTTGAGTGGGCCGGCCAACACGGCATACACCAGCGCGTCGCTGGTACTGTCGACCAGCAAGCCCCACTCGGGGAGCGAAGCGACCGAGGGAGCTGAGGTCGCGACGGTCCGGCCGTGGTCCTTCAGGGCCGACGTAAGCCGGAGTCCGGATCCGTCGGTCTGGAGGACCGACTCGAGCTCGAACCCCTCGTCGCCTTGACCCTTGTCTACCACCTCGAAATCCGGATAGCCGCGGAGCCGGCGGAGCAATGCGCTGTGAATTGAATCCCGCAGCGTCGGCGATACGCTACCCCTCAAGGCCAGCGGCGTCACGGTCAGGCGCGGCAGGTGCGGATCCGCCCTAACCGGCGGCCGAATCAGCCACATCACCCCACCCACGATCGCCGCCGCGACGGCAAGTCCTCGGACCGCCAAAGCAATCCGCCGCGGCGCCCGCTCCTCCAATGCCTCGCGAAAGGCCTCGGCGTTAGGCCATCGTTGGTCGGGCTCCATGTCGAGGGCCCGGCGGAGCGGCCCCGCGAGCGCGGCGGGCACCGACGCCCAGGCGCCGTCATCATAGAGGTCGAACCGCCGGCCGGTTACCGCTTCGTACAAGGTCGCCCCGACCGCGAACAGGTCCGAAGCACTGGTTGCCGCCAGCCCCATGGCCTGTTCCGGTGCCATGTAGGCCGGTGTCCCGAACACCAAACCCGGGACCGTCAAATCGGACGGGAGGCCCGAGTCCTCCCGGGCAATCCCGAAGTCGGTGACCATGGCCCGGCTGCCCGAAAGCAGAATGTTGCCCGGCTTGATGTCTCGATGGACCACCCCGGCCCGATGAATGACCGCAAGGGCGTCGAGAACATCCCGGCCCAGCCGGCGGACCTCGGCCGGCGCGAGCGGACCATCGCCGAGGAGATCCGCCAAGCTCTCGCCCTCGATCCGGTCCATCACGAAGTAGAAGAGCCCGCCGGCCTGGCCGGCCTGATGAATCCGAACGATGTTGGGATGATCGAGCTTGGCGAGGACCCGGGCTTCGCGGAGAAAGCGTTCAGCCAAGAGCGCGGTCGCGATTTCCGGCCGGAGCACCTTGATCGCGACCGGCCGGTCGAGCACCGAGTCCCGGCCGAGGAATACCACCCCCATGGCACCGGACCCGAGCTCGCGATCAACCTCGAGGCCGGGTGATGTCGCTTGGCGGAGCCGCTCGAGTAAGGTAGAGATGGGCGCCTCCATTGGATTGGCCCGGCGGAATTCAACCTCTACAATGGGCCCAGAATGCAGGTCTGGCAAGCACTCAGGATCACTTGACGGCTACTTGACTCGGCCAATGCATGCTCAGGGATCTCTTCAACCGGGAGTCCCGATGTCGAAACGGTCCCAGATCCTCTGCCTCTCCATCCTCGCCGCAGCCTGCGAAAGCCCCCCACCCTCAGCCTCCGACGTCGAGCCGAGTCCCCACCGATCCGGCGGAGCGAACGTCGTCCATGCCGGGCAATCGATCCAAGCCGCGATCAATGCCGCGGCCGCCGGAGACGTCATCCGGATCGAACCGGGGACCTACTCGGAGGCCCTCACGGTCGACAAACCCGGGCTCCGGATCGTCGGACTGGGCGGCGACGACAAACCGGGGGTCGTGATCAAGAATCCCGGCGGGGCGGACGACGGCATTACCGTCAGCCAAACCGCGGCCGGCTTCACCCTCGAGAACGTGACCGTTCGAGACTTCCTCGAGAACGGCGTCGTGCTCACCGGCGTGGACCGGTTCCTGCTTTCCCGGATTACCGCGATCAGCAATGGCGAGTACGGTCTGTTCCCGGTCTTCTCCTCTCATGGTGTCATCGAACGGTCGACCGCCACGGGCCATACCGACGCCGGGATTTACGTGGGACAATCGTCCAACATCGCGGTCCGCCACAGCAGCGCGTACGGCAACGTCCTCGGCATCGAGATCGAGAACTCGACTGGGGTCAGCGTCCTCGACAACGAAAGCCACGACAACGTCGTCGGCGTCATGGTGGTGCTCCTCCCCGGGCTCACGGTGAAGACCTCGGACGGGGTCCGAGTCCTCCGCAACCGGGTCCACGACAACAACCGACCGAACTTTGGGACCCCGGGCGAGTTGGAGTCGTTCGTGCCGACCGGGTCGGGCATTCTGGTGGTGGGCGTCGACCGCGCCGTCATCGACGACAACGTCGTGACCGGCAATCATTTCGTCGGCGTCGGGCTCGGGAGCTCACTCATTCTGGGGGCGCTCGCGGGACTTCCGCCGGAGGCGTTCGCCGATATCGAGCCCAATCCGGACGGGGTCCGCGTCACCAACAACCGCGCCACCGGGAATGGTGGGGTCTCATCGATTCCGTTCCTCCCCGCGGTGGACCTGCTCTGGGACGGGTCGGGTACCGGCAATTGCTGGTTGAAGAATCGGTTCGGAACGTCAGTGCCGGATCCGCTCCCCGCTTGCTCGAGAGAGCACTAGCGAATTCTCGGGGACCGGGTCGAGGGCGCGGGGCAGTGGCAGACCCTACGATGGACCTAGTCACTGCTTCCCGCAAGTCCACACTCCCAAAGTTCCGGCCGCTTGACTCTCGCTTGACGAAGGTCCGGTAGCCTCCACTCGAAGCCAGACCGATGCCCGGACGAGTTCCGGGCCCACTTCAACCGAGGGCACCCCGATGGCCACCACGATCCGAACAATCTCTGCCTTGCTGACCGCCGGTCTCGTTGCGGTGGCAGCGTGTAGCGACTCCGCGGCCCCGACCGCACCCCAGGAATCGCCCGACCTGTCGAGGGATCGGGCCGAGCCCCGACCAATAACGGTCATGACCCGAAACCTTTACATCGGCTTCGACGCCGACGCCGCGATTGGGGCCCTGGCCACCGGCGACCCGGCGATCTTCGGGCCGGTCCTGCAGGCCTCGATCGAAACCCTGCAGAGAACCGACTTTACCACCCGGGCCCGGACTTTCGCCGCCGAGATCGCCGAGAGCCGTCCTCACGCGGTCGGCCTCCAAGAAGTTTACGAGATCCACGCCAACCTGGTGCCGCTCGGGATCCCAAGCCAAATCGATCTTGACTATCTCGCGATTCTGCGGGCGGCGCTGGCGGCCCGGCGCCTCCCCTACCAGGTGGTGGCCACCGTCGTCGATGCCAATTTTCAACCGCTTCCAGGGATCGAACTGATCGATCGGGATGTGCTCTTGATCGACACGACCCGAGTCCGGATGGAAGCCGGTCTCGTCGCCCGGACTTTCCAGAACAACATCGGTGTTCTGGCGCCGGGAATCGACAAGAAGGCGGGCTTCATCGCGGCACCGGTCCGGATCGGCGACCTCTCGCTCACGGTGGTCACGACTCATCTCGAGTCCGATCTTGGACCCGCGAGCCATCCGTTGGTGAGCCAACTCCGCGCGGCCCAGGCGACGGAGATCGCAGCGGTCCTTGGCGCCACACCCATGGCGATCGTGGTCGGCGATCTCAATGATGTGACGGGTTCACTGATGGACCAAGTCCTCCGGGGCGCCGGCTTCATCGATGCGTGGTCTGCTCTGAAGCCGAACGATGCCGGCCTCACCGCCGGGTGCTTCGGGTCGGACCTTTCGGACGCAGCGCCGCACTGTCAAACCCGGATCGATTTCATCTTCGTTCGAGGGCTCGACGGGGCGAAGGGTCTTCGCGGCGCCATCCGCCGGGTAGGGATTCTGCCCTGGGAACGGGCCGAGGGGCCGGCCGGCCTGATCTGGCCATCGGATCACGCCGGCGTGGTCGGATCATTCGCGGCACCAGTGCGGCCGTCGGATGGGCCCCAGTCCAAGTGAAAGCAGGACGGGCCGCCGCCTAGTGGTCGCTGGTGGCCGGCCGGACGGGGCGGGACAGGCGGAGCATCAGGACCGCCGCCCGCTCCGCCGCCATCTTGAGCGACGGGAGATAGACTCCCTCCTCAGGCGCATGGGCCCCGAACCCATCCACGCCGAGACCGTCGATCGCATCGATGATCGGGGCCACGAATGACACGTCTCCGGCCCCGCGCCGCTCCGGCGGCAGGGCTTCGATGGCGGGGTACCCGAGGTCACGGCTCACCTGATCGAAGACCGATAAAATCGCCCGGTTGCCGTCAGTGGGGGGCATTCCTGGATACCCGTCCTCGAAGGAGATCGTCGCGGTGGTGCCCGGCAAGTTGGTCGCGACGATCTCCCGCATGACCGCCCGGGCCGAGTCGAGTTGCCCCGGTGTCAGCGAGCGGAGATCGCCCTGGACCACCACATGTTTGGCGATGATGTTGGTCTTGCTGGCGGCCGTTCCGCTGACGGCGGTGCTGTCGAACGACACGTCGGTCCCCCCAACGATGGTGCCCGGATTGAAGGTCAGGTACGGCTGCTTCGACAGCCGCTCCCGAAATTCGTTCAGAATCCGGGCGGCCTCGAAAATCGCGCCGGCGCCGGAACCGTCCCGGAAGATCGCCGACGAATGCCCCTGGCGACCCCGCACCGTCAGAATCCACCCCGACGCCCCTCGGCGGGCGATGGTGGCGGAGGCGGCGGCGCCCCCCTCGAACGCCAGGGCTACGTCACTCCGGCGGGCGGCGTCGAGGAGGTCTTTCCGGGAGACACTGAGCGGCCGCCCCGCGCTTTCCTCGTCGCCGGTCATGACGACGATGACCTGGACCTGATCGAGCGCGCCGGCCTGCTTCAGGGCCTTGAGCGCCAGGATCATCGCTACGTTGCCGCCCTTCATGTCGGCCGTTCCGGCGCCCCGCGCCACCGAATCCCTCCGGACGAATCGCTGCCCCGGGCCTTCGAACACCGTGTCGAGATGGCCGATCAACAGGATTCGTTTGCCTCCGGCGGCAAACCGGGGGCCGCGCCACTCCGCCACCAAGTGCCCGGCCCGGCCGAGGGCGGCGGGCAACGCCGCCCATCGGGTCGTGAAGCCTAACGCAGCCAGTTCGCGTTGATACACGTGGCCCACGGCCCGGACGCCGGCCAGGCTGAGAGTGCCGCTCGGAATGTCGACGGTGCGTTGGAGCAGCCCCACGGCCGAATCGTAGTGGGCCGCCACGGCCGCCCGGATCCGGGACTCAAGGGGTGAGAGCGTTTGGGCCGCGGCGCGGCTGGCGCACGAGGCCCCGGCGATCAGGGCGGTGATGAGACGGAGTCCGGTCATCCGGCAAAGATACCGACCGAAACCTTGCTCCGCAGCAACCTCACGGCGATTGTTCCCGCCGGAGGATTCCCCATGACCCACCTGATCGTACTCGCGGCCTTGGTATTCCAGACCCCCTCGGTCGAGCAGCAGCAGTCCGGCACTACGGTGCGGCTTCAAGCGGTGTCCGCGGTGAACGACCGGGTGGCCTGGGCCAGCGGTACCGGGGGCACCTACACCCGGACGGTTGACGGCGGAGCTACCTGGCGGGCGGGCGTCGTGCCGGGCGCCGATTCGCTCGAGTTTCGCGATGTCCATGGCTTCGATGCCGATCGGGCGGTGCTGCTCGCGGCCGGCCCCGGCGACAAGTCCCGCCTCTATCACACCAGTGATGGCGGGGCGCACTGGACCCTGGCGTGGACCAATCCGGATCCCAAAGGGTTCTTCGACTGCATCGATTTCAGGGGATCGGTCGGCGTCGTCGTGGGAGACGCGGTGGCCGGTCACTTCCCGCTTCTCAAGACGACCGATGGCGGCCGGACCTGGGCCCCGTACGCCCCGCCGGGCGCCGTGGCGCTCGGAGCGGTCGACGGGGAAGGGGCGTTTGCGGCGAGCGGAACCTGTGTCGTGCTGCAACCGGACCAAAGCGTCTGGGTCGGCACCGCGAAGGCCGGACGGATCTTGCGATTCGGCACCGATCGAGCCGACGCGTTCGAACCCCCGATGCTCCGGGGCGGGGCATCCGAAGGCATTTCGACGCTGGCGTTCCGGGATGCCAAAACAGGCATGGCCGGTGGCGGCGACTACACCAAGCCGGCCCAATTCTCCGACAACATCGCCGTGACGACCGATGGCGGACGAACGTGGACCGCCGGCGCCCGGCCGCCGTTCAGTGGGGCGGTATTCGGAGTAGCGTATGTCCAGTCCCGGCCGGCCACGGTCGTGGCCATCGGCATGAAGGGCGCCGCCTGGTCCGCCGACAACGGCAAGACCTGGAGCACCCTCGATGGCAACGACTATTGGGGAATCAGTTTCGGGCGGGCCGGAGTCGGCTGGATCTCCGGCCCGAAAGGCCGCCTCGCGAAGGTGACCTTCTAGGAGCCTAGGCTTCGGTGTCCTGAATCTTGAACACCACCGCCGCCAACGCACCGCCGGCAAACGGGCCGACGAGGTAGAACCAGAGCGCCGCCCAGCTGCCCCCGCCCATCGTCGCGTTGATGAGCGTGGGGCCGATGCCGACCGCCGGATTGAAGGCGCCGCCCGAGATCCCGCCGCCCGCAAAGGCCGCCACCATCACGGTCATCCCGATCGCCAACCCGTAGTACGAGTTGCCCTCGGTCTTCTTGGACGTGGCCGTATTCAAGACCACGAGGGCCAGCGCAAAGGTATAGAGCCCCTCCACCAACAAGACCGCCAGGTTCGAGGCGTTGGCACTCGGCGCCGGCGCGAAGGTCTGCCCGGTAATCAGGTTGACGACGAACGCCGCGAGGGTGGCCCCGACGATTTGGCTGACGACATAGGGGACAAAATCAGCCGCCGGCAACGCCCCCCGGATGGTGGCCGCCAACGAGACCGCCGGATTGTAGTGCCCGCCCGAGACGTGGCCGCCCATGTACACCATGATCATCAGCGACGTGCCGATGGCGATCGGCGCAAACTGGGACCCCGCCGTAACCGTGAGCCCGATGGTCAGCACCAGAAAAAACGTCCCGATACACTCCGTCAACAGCTTTCTCACCGCGACCTCGCCGTCTAAGATCTCGACCCCTCGCCCCGGCCGAGTGCCGAGCGCCGAGTGCCGAGTGCCGAGTGCCGAGCAAACATATCCCAAGAAAGCGCCCCCGCTAGACCGAGATCGCGAGCCGGGCCGCGTCCGTCAGCACCAACGACCCGCTGATGCCGGCCCGGGTGGACAGGAGTTCATCCCACCGCTCGGTCCCGGCCCAGAAGACCTTCTTCAGCTCGGCCATGGCGGCCGGACTGCGTGCCGCCAGCCACCGAGCCCGCTGGCCGAGTGCGTCGTCCATGGCCTCTACGTTCGCGGCAACCTCCGCGTAGAGCCCGTGAGTGAGGGCCCAGTCGGCGGTCCGCCAATCGGCGTCGACGCTCATGGCGGCGAAGGCTCCAAGGCCGATCTTCTTCTCGATGACCGGGCCCACCACGAACGGTCCGATCCCGACCGCGAGTTCGCTCAGCTTGACCGCCGATCCGGCGGTACCGATGGCCCAGTCGGCCGCGGCGATGACGCCGACCCCGCCCCCGGCCGCTTTCCCGTGGGCGCGGACCAAGACGAATTTCGGGCACCGGGTCATCGCCAGGATGACCTTGGCGAAGCCGGAAAAGAACCGCTGGCCCTGTTCCGGCGTCGTGATCGATCGAAGTTCGTCGAACGACGCCCCGGCGCAAAACGGCCCGGTCCCGGTGCTCTTGAGCACGATGACTCGGGCCTCGGGATCGCGTCCCGCCTCGGTCACTGCGTCCGCCAGCCGGCTCAAGATCGCCCCCGGCAGCGAGTTGCTCTTCGGGTGACCGAAGGTGATCGTGGCGATCCCGTCCGCCGCGTGGCTCGTGACCTGCCCGTTGTGAATTGGATCCTCAGACACCCGGCCTCCGTCCATCGTTAGGGTTGCTTCGGACGCCCGTGGCCGAGAGGACGTGCCGCTCGGAGGCGTCGAGGTGGTCTGCCAGCAGGGCGCGGCATTCGTCGTGGTGGCCCTGGGTCAGGAATCGATACACCGCCCGGTGCTCGTCGACCAGTCCGGCCAGGGACATCGAGTGGCCCTCGAGGTAGACCAGCCCGAGTCGCAATTCGTCGAGGCACCCGGCGAAGGCCTGTTCGATGCGGGGACTCCGGTGGAGCCGGATAATGGCGCGGTGAAAACCAAGGTCGGCGTCGATGATGCCGCCGGTCCCCACCGCCCCGGCCAGTCGTTCGAGCGCAGCGCCAACCTCGTGGTAGGTTTCGGGCGGCGCCCCCCGGGTGGCATCGATGGCCCCGAGTTCGAGGAGCCGGCGGACCCGATAGAGGTCGACGATGCCGGTCCGGCTGAGCGAGGCCACCACCGCGGTGCGATGATGGGCCAACCGGACGAGGCCCCGTTCCGCCAACCTCTTAATGGCCTCCCGTAGCGTGTTGCGGGAGACCCCGAGGCTCGCGGCGAGTTCCACTTCCTTGAGTGGCGTGCCGGCTGCTAAGCCGCCGCGCGCGATGCGGTCGGCGAGCGTCGCGGCAACCAGCTCGGCGCGTCCGGGACCGGTGTTGATGGGCAAGTCCATGAGGCCCCCAACATATGGCCGCTCATTGAACATCGCAATGTCCTTCTAGTCGTTGCCTTGCAAGTACTTGCGACATCGATGTTAGGCTGATAATCTGGTTGTTCAACAAAGGATTCGAGATGAAGACGACCCCCGCAACCGGGGCCCGGCATGGGGCCCAAGTCCTGGATCGGCTCAAAGAACGCCCCCCCGCGCTCTGGCATCGCGGGGAGCGGATCATGGATCCGACCACCGCGCCTGGCATCGGACCCGGCGTCCATACCTTGGCTCGGCTCTACGACCTCCAGTGGTCCAATCCGGACGTCACCCTGTTCGACTCGCCCGACATCGGCGCCAAGGTGGGGCGGTCGTTTCAGGTTCCGAAGACGCTGGCCGAGCTGCGGGCGGTGTCCCGCTCGATGGGCCAATGGGCGCAACTCAGTTTCGGGATGATGGGCCGGTTGCCGGACTATATCAATCGGTCAATAACCGGGTATGCGGCGGGCGCCGCATTTCTGGGCGAAACCGACGCCCGGTTCGGCGCCAACGCCCGGGCCTACCACGCCTACGTTCGCGATCATGACCTCTGCCTAACCCACACGCTGAGCAGTCCCCAGGCCAACCGCTCGGTCCATGCCGCCCAGCAGGCCGATCCTTTCCTCGCCGCCAAGGTCAAGGACGAAACCGACGCCGGCATCGTGATCCGCGGCTGCCGAATGCTCGCGACCCTCCCGGTGTCGGACGAGATCATGGTCTTTCCCTCGACCTTTCTTCGAAACACCGAGGAGGACCAGCGCTACGCCTACGCGCTGTGTCTCCCGACCGATGCGCCCGGGCTCAAGTTCCAATGCCGGGAAACCGCCGATTACGGCCGCTCCCACTACGATCATCCTCTCGCTTCGCGGTTCGAGGAGATGGATGCGGTGGTGTTCTTCGACGATGTCTTCGTGCCCTGGGAGCGGGTCTTTCTCTACCGCGACGTACCCCGGTGCAATGCGGCGTACGCCGAAACCGGCGCCCTCGCCAACATGGCGCACCAGGTCCTGGCCAAGAACATCGCCAAGACGGAGTATCTGCTCGGACTGGCCTCGCTGATCGTCGATTCCATCGCCATCGAGTCGTTTCAGCATGTTCAGGAAAAGCTCGCCGAAATCTGGGTCAATCTGGAAACGATGCGGGCCGTCTTGGTGGCCGCCGAGACCGGTGCCGCCCTCGACAAGTACGGCGTCATGCGGCCGGCCTGGGCGCCGCTCGATGCGGCTCGGAATCTCTTTCCTCGACTGTACCCGCGGATGATCGAGATCATCCAGCAACTGGCGGCGTCCGGCCTCGTGGCGATGCCCACCGAAGCCGATGTGCACGGGCCGCTGGCTCCTGAGATCGCCAGGTATTTCCAGGCCGCCCGGCTCGATGCCTTGGAGCGAATCCCCTTGTTCCGGCTGGCGTGGGACACCGCGATCTCGGCGTTCGCCAACCGCCAAGTGCTCTACGAGCGCTACTTCTTCGGCGACCCGGTGCGGATGGCGGGCGCCCTGGTGGCGAGCCACGACCGGACCGAGTACATGGACCGGATCAAGGCGTTTCTCAAGCGGGCCGCCGTCGATGGAGCGGTCGAGTGAAGGTGGCCCTCCTGGGCACGCTCGCGTGCGAGCAGCGCGAGCGGTTGGCGGGGCTGGTCAGGATGCCGTTCGATTTCGTGCCGTTGCCGGACGACGCCCCGATGGCGGAGGTGGCGGCCGCCTTGGCGACGACCCGGGCCATGGTCACCCTCAAGTACCAGCGCGGGATGCCGCCGGCCCCGGTCCTCGGCCTCCTGCATGTCGGGGGGGCGGGCTATGACGACATCGATCTCGATTACCTTCCGCCGGGCACGCTAGTGTGCAACGCCTTCGGCCACGACATTCCGATTGCCGAGTACGTGATCCTCGCGATGCTTCAGTGGTGCTCGCGGTTCATCGAGGCGGAGCGGAGCCTCAGGGTCGAGGGACACTGGCGGCTCGGGGGCCGGACCGGAGCCCCGCTGCAACAGGAGTTGGCGGGCAAAACCGTTGGGATTCTCGGACTCGGCCAGATCGGCCGGGCCTTGATTCCGCGGGCGGTGGCCATGGGTACCGAGGTGATCGTGTCGACCCGGACGCCGGGACCGCCGGAGCCCGGTGTGGCCTGGATTGGCGGACCGGACCGGCTCGATGACCTGCTCGCCCGGGCCGACTTCGTGGTGGTGACCTGTGCCCTCACGCCGGACACGCTGGGCCTGCTCGACCGGCGTCGGCTGGCCCTGATGAAGCGAACCGGAGTGGTGATCAATGTGTCCAGGGGACCAATCATCGAGGAGGGGGCGCTGTATGAGGCTCTGGAGACCGGCTCCATCGGCGGGGCCGTCATCGATGCGTGGTATCAGTACCCGACCCGGGACGATCTGACCGTGCCACCCTCTCGGTTTCGATTTCAGGATTTGCCGAACGTCTTGATGACGCCCCACTCCTCGGCCTGGACCACCGGAATGATCGAGCGGCGGTGGGCCACGATCGCCGCCAATCTCGACCGGTTTGCCCGGGGTGAACCGCTCGTCAACGTGGTGTTTCGAGCATGAACGCCGGTGACTTTCGCCAGGCCATGAGCCAATATCCGACCGGCGTGTCCGTGGTCGGGATGGCGGACCCCGACGGCGTCCAGGCGATGACCGTGGGATCGTTCACCTCCTTGTCGCTCGAGCCGCCCTTGGTGGTGATTTGCGTCGGGCGGCAGGCCCGGATGGCGCCGGGCTTGGTTCCCGAGGCGAGGTTTTCGGTCAATGTGCTGCGGGAGGATCAGGGCGCGCTGTCCACCTACTTTGCCGGGTCATGGAAGGACCCGGTTCCGCCGCCGCACCGATTCGTACCGTGGCACGACCTCCCGCGGCTCGAAGGCGTCATCATGACCCTGGCGGCCCGGGTCACGGCGCTGGCCGACGGGGGTGACCATGTGATCGTGATCGCCGAAGTCGGCGGGGTCCATCTTGGCGTGGCGCCGCGGAATCCGCTCCTGTTCTTCGACCGGCGCTATCAGCGACTCGACACCGGCCCCGGCGAGGCCGCCCCGGAACTGGACTCGACTGAGGCCGCCAGGTTGTTCCACGAGCCGTGGTAGTGATGGGGCTCAGAGTCCCCGAAGGGCGGCGAAGGCGGCGCTGACTTGGCTGTTGTCGAGCACGATCGTGAACTCGGTGTAGGTCGACACCACGTCGACCACGTTGATATTCTCCCACGCCAGTTGTTTCAAGATCCGATAGTAGGCTCCCGGCGTCTTGACGATGGCCGGTGGCAGCCTCAGCACCATCGCTGAGTGGTTCCGGAGCGTGGCGACCCGGGCCTCGCCGGCAAACGACTCCTCCACCGCCCGCTCCAACCCCGCGCTCACGATCACCATCGCTTGCGAAATGCCCTGGGTGTAGGTCACGAACGCCTCGGGGGCATGGGCTAGCCGTCCGAGCAGCCGCCGGTGCTTGGCGCGGAGCGTCGGGCT
>JANMHX010000157.1:0-4246 GCA_031375485.1 Gemmatimonadota bacterium
ATGCCATCGCGCCACCCCGCCGGGGACCGTACAGCCAACACCTGTTCTTCTCCAGGGCGACTCGCTTCGGCTGCGGATCGTTCTCGACAAACCCAGCCGGTCCGACCTGGAACCTCAAATCACGTTCCGAGCGACCTCGCCAGGTCGCCGGGGCAGCATAATCGTCAGGCCGCCGGTCGGCGGCACCAGCATTACGCTCGCGGGCGTCCGCCCGGGCGACTACACCGTCGAGGCCCGGCTCGTAGGCTATGAGGCGATCCCCAAGGACGTGCGACTTGGCTCCGTCGGCCGCCCCGAGTTGGTGTTGCCGCTGTACTACGCTCCGACTTGGCCTCCCTTTCTGCTAGTGGGACCAGGATTCACGAGCACGGTGTCCGGGCAGGCGCGATGCGTGGAGCCGGCCGCACGCCTGCCTGAGGACCTGACGATCTTCGCCCGCCGCACGGCATCCGACGCCGCAGCGGCCCAGGCGAAAGTGGGCTCCGCGGGCGACTACGCCGTCCCAGGATTGTCGATCGAGACAAAGTGGAGGCTCGAAGCGCGATCGCGACACCGGGTCGTGGGCGTGCGCCCCGTCGACACTCAGCAGCTGGCTACGGTCGCGAACGTCGTGATCTTTGTGTCGTGCGAGAAGGCCGAGTAGGATCAGCGCACTGTGGGCAGTCAAGGACATGGGTAACAAGACAGTCCACTCAGGGCGCCGGGGTCTGGTGGCTCAGGCCGGTTCCGTGACGCCCCGATCGAACTCAGCCAGTCTACTCCTTTCGAAGCCGATAGACCCTGACATGCTCCACGTCGTCCGCGTCGATCCAGATGCCGTACACCGCGTCGGAGGTAATGAACGTCGGGCGGAACGCCCCAGGTATAGACACCCTTCCCAGCCACACGCCGGCCGGGTCCACCACCGTCCAGCGTTGCGCATGCTCCGCCGGAGAAGTGGCTTCTTGGGCCCACAAATTTCCCTCCGTGTCGAAGAGGAGCGCCGTAAAGAACGGCAGTTTGTCCGGATACCTGGCAAGCTTGATCCGATCGCGGACCTGCTGCTTGATGGGTTCTGGGAGATTTCGCATGCCCTCGATCGTCTTCAGTTGCCCCTCGCGGTGCGCCGCGATATCTGAGGGGGTAATGAGGACCGGCTCGACGGAGGCCCGGACCAGCGTGCTGACCGCCCCGGCGGGCCGCCGAATCTCGAGTTCCCAAGCCTGGTTCCGGGCGACAGCCCAGCGATCACCTCTGACCGCCACGATGGTTTCCTTGCCGAGTGGTACAATGCTCGGCGCGGAACGCGTTTCGGATCCGGTATTGAACGGTACCTGCTCCATCTCGAGGGCCGGGAGGCTGCCCAGCGTGTTCAACGCCGTGCCATCAGTGGCGTAGCGGATCGCGAGCATGCTGTCCCGATAGACGCCGCTCGCGGCCTGGGTTCCCCCGAAGGTCTGCGCAATGACCAAAACACTCCCATCGCCAAAGCGACCCATAGGCCCCGCGGCATCGATCTTCCCTCCGATCGGAAGGAAATGGCCACCCTGGCCGGCGAGTACGAAGGACCGGGTGTAGTTGCCAGCCGAATCGACCATGCTCAGCCGCCGGGCGAACGACTCCACCAGTACCAGCGAGTCGCCAGGCGTGAGCCAGAGCCCCGTCACGTTCTGGTACTCTCCTGGTCCGCTTCCGGTGCGACCGGAGCTGCGGAGGTAAGTTCCGGCCGGGTCGTAGAAACGGAGTTCGTTCGTGGCCCCATGAAATACCACGATCCGGCCATCACTGAGGCGCACTGGCCCGCGAGTTTGGTCCAGCTCATACTCCGGCTTCCCCGCTCCACCCCCGATATCCACCAGCGGGCTATCGGCCACGGTCCAGGCCCGGCCCGCGGCCCAGGCGCCGCTCCTGTTCTCGACGATGCCGACGCCGCTACTGTCGCGCGTGTTGGCCTGCTCCCCGCCGCGCTCGCCGCGACAGGCTCCGGCGACCAGCATGGCCCCTACCAGCCTTAGTCCGATCGGGAATCGTGACATCAAAGCCTCTCGTTACGTCAGGGATCCGGCAGACGCCAGACCAGCAGCGTGCCACTCATCTCGGGCGCGGCGTCCGTCCGTCGTGGGTAGCGGACGAGCACCGACATGTCCGCCCGAGCAAAGCACTCGAGGTGCGTCACGCCGAACGGCGTGCAACTGGCGCCCACGACGGCCAGCCGAGGCCTCGGCTGGTTGCCGTGATCGGGAAGCGCCCGTAGGAAGTACAGCCCGGCGGGCAAGCGCCACTCGCGCGTTTCGCCGAGGGTCAGGCGCACCGGCACGGCAAGGTGCTGGTCCGGACGCACCGCTTCCGGGGAATCGGTCGGCGTGTAGGCATGCACGGAGGAGAATGCGTCCTGGTCACCCACCAGAACCTGCACCGATGTAACGCCCTCCGCGTGGGCGCGGATCCGGGGACCCTCTAGGGTCGCGATGGCACTGTCCCCAACCTTGATCCGCCCGACGAGCAGGGTGACCGCCCGGCCGTCCGAGCCGAGAGCCTCGAAGGGAATGTCTTGCGCGGGCGCACCAACGATGAGGTCCAACATGCCCGGGCCGAGCAGGTCGACGACCGGTCGGCAACGAACGTGCACGTGGGTAGCAAGAGGGCCCAGTGAGGCTCGCACGATAGCGTCGCCGGGCCGGGCACAGGTGACCTCGCCAGCGGGAGACACTGACATCGTCGGACTCACGGCCAACGCGTAGCGCACGCCGGTATCGGGCAACACGCGTCCCGCCGCGTCGAGCACCCGCATCGGCAGTCTTACCGGCCGGTGGCCGTTCACGACGACCGTGCTTGCGACCAGGCGTTCGGGCGGGCCCTTTCGGGCCGACAAGGCCAGCAGGGCGAGGACGGACGCGAGCACGACCCCTGCGAGTGATGCCGCCAGTCGGGCAACCCCACGCGGACCTAGGCACCGGAGCGCGCTCCGGACCAGGTGCGGCGCCGAACGGAGGGCCTCGTAGGCGTACCACCAGCGGGCGACGATGACGCCGTTACCCGCCGCCCGGACGGCGTACTCCTCAGCGAGGTCGCCGAGTATGGACTCGGCGAAACTGGGGTCGGCGCCGAGAGACTCGAGCAACCTTTCGATCACGGGGGGTGCGCCCGTCCGAGGTGCTGCGTTAGGCGCGGGTAGCCGAGGGGGCACGGAGAGCCTCACGCAGGCTCGGGCCGGATCGGGGTCCCGAGGCCGTCCCAGAGCGACGCGGCACGTCGTTCGGCCTCGCGGAGCGCGCGCGTCCCCGCGGCCGTGAGCGTGAAGTGCCGGCGCGAGCGTCCGCCCCGCACGGGTAAGGGGTCGCTCGCCCGCGAGCGGAGGAGGCCCTTGTCCTCGAGCCGCTGCAGCGTCGTATAGACGGCGCCGACCGAGTAGTCGCGGCCGAGGCGATCAGCGAGAACGCGGCGCACGGCGAGGCCGTAGGCATCGCTCCCGAGCCGAGCGACCGCCAGTAGGGCGGCGAGTTCGAGGGCACCGAGGCTAGTCGACATTGTTCTGTATTGTATAACAAATGGCCTCAAGCGCAAGAGACCGTCGATCACGGCGAGCCCCGCGGGGCTCGGCCGAGCGGATTCTAGGGAGCGCCGAAACAAAAACGGCAGCCGATCGTCCCGCTCATCGACTGCCGTTTCCCTCATCTCCCGCCGAGCCCGTCACGCGGCGTTGGTCTCCGGCCCAACGTCCGGCGTCTTATCCACCGGACTCGGCCACGCCACGTTTCGAGCGCTGATCCAGGCTCCGGCCAACTCCGGTTGCTCCTGGATCCGGTACAGCATCATCCCATCGAGCTGCTTCACCATCCGGACCAGTTCGGAGGCGAGGCCCTGCAACTCCGTTCGCGCTCCGGTGTGTCCGCGCCGGCCCGCGTCGGCCAGGGCGGCGACCTGCTCGTACCGCTCGACCATCTCGGTCAGCTCCGCGGGCAGGGCTTCCCGCAACCCGTGCTCGATCAGCAGCTCCCGATGGGTTGCGACCCGCGTGAGGGTGTTCCGGAGCCCGGTGCGGAAGTCCTGCTCGCTCAAGCTGGCGCTCGGGAGTTTGAACAACTCGGCCAGCTCGGGCTTGACTGCCCCCGCCGCGGCCGCGATCCGGGCCAGATGGCGGAGCCCCGAGCGGGCCGCACGCGAGGTGCGGGCGAGGTCGCGGCCATCGCCCTGTTGCTGGATGTCAGTCGACATCTCAAAGTCCCCACTCGTCGACATCTGAAATTCCCCACCGGCTCCCCTGGAG
>JANMHX010000321.1:0-19093 GCA_031375485.1 Gemmatimonadota bacterium
CCGACGAATTGATCGAACCCGCCGGGCCGATGGCATCGATGTTCCGGAACGGGAGCCGGATCAGCGAATCCGACCGCCAGGTATACGGAAAGGCAAAATCCCCGCTATTCGGGCTCTCCCGGACGGTGGTGTTCGAGCGCACCATACCGAGTGGGTTGAAGATCCGGTCGCGAATCAGTTCGTCCCACCCCCGGCCTGACACTCGCTCGACCAAGGAGCCGGCGGTCATGAACATCAGGTTCTGGTATTGGTACCGGCTCCGGAACGAGTAGGTCGGCTCGAGATAGCGAAGCCGGCGGTACAACTCCTCGCGACTGAACGGGCGGCCGTACCAGAGATTGTCGTGCCGGGGCAACCCGGACCGGTGGGTCACCAGATCGCGCGGGGTCATCTCCCGGGTCGCGAATTCGTCTTTGAGTTCGAAATCGGTCAGGTAGGTTCGAAGCGGAACATCCCAAGCGAACTTCTTCTCGTCGACCATCATCCCCATCAGGACGACCGTGAACGACTTGGTGTTCGACCCGATGCCCATCACCGTTCGCTCAGTGACCGGCAATTGGGTTTCGACGTCGCGATAGCCGTATCCCTTGGCGATGACGACCTGACCGTCGCGGACCGCCCCGATAGCCAGGCCCGGCACATGCCACTCGGCCATCGTTTGAGCCACCCACTGGTCGAACCCTCGCAAATCGGCGAACGTCCGTGGCCGCTGGGCGGCTGCGGGGATCGCGACCAGCAGGGCCGCGGTGACCCGCTCTGCGACCTGACGCATTCCGGCCATGGGAGACTCCTCCACTTATCTTGGGCTTCGATGAACTGGTGCCGTACGTTATCGGGAACTCGCGGGCCGCGCCACCTCCAAAGGCCGATTGCGCATGCCACTCGGTGAAGAATTCGAGCGATCGGGCGCCTGGCTGTTCCAGCGCCGGAGCTACGTCCCGCCGTTATTGTTGATCGGGGTGGCGCTCACCGCGACCGAGCGGCCGGGGCGCGATGCCGTCCCCGGGCTGGAGGTCCCCTTGGTGGCGGCCGGCTTGGCGGTCGCCCTCGTCGGGCTGGTGATCCGGGCGCTGGTCATCGGGTCCGCTCCGGGCGGTACCTCCGGGAAAAACCGCGAGGCCCAAGTCGCGACCTCGCTGAATACGACGGGGCTCTATTCGGTCGTCCGCCATCCGCTCTACCTTGGCAACCTCTGCCTGTGGCTCGGCCCCGCGATCACCGCCGGAACCTGGTGGGGCGTCGTCATCGTGGGGCTGGCCTTCAGTCTCTACTATGAACGGATCATGTACGCGGAGGAAGCATTTTTGCGGCGCGCGTTCGGGGCCGAGTACGTGGCCTGGGCTTCCGTGACCCCCGCGTTGGTCCCCGCCCTCTCCCGGTGGCGGCCGGCGGCGCTCCCGTTCTCCCTCCGCACCGTACTCCGTCTGGAGTATTATGCGTTGTTCTCAACCGTCAGCATGTTCGTCGTCCTCGAACTGGTGACGGTATGGGTCGAGTCCGGACGCCCCGCGCTCTCGCGGGCTTGGCTCGGTCTTTCCATCGCCGTGGTCGGGCTCTCGGCCCTGCTGCGGTTCCTTCAACGCCAGACCCGGGTTCTCCATGTCGATGGCCGGTACTAAGCGCGCGCCGGCACCACCACCACCCGGGGCTGGTGCCCGGTGGCCGCGAGAAATCGCTCGATATCCTGCCGTCCGACCACCAGGGTGACCGTGTTGATCAGGGGGTGACACCGCCACGCCTCGGCATCCCACACCATCTGATCCACCGCCAATTCGACGTCGTGCGCCGCATCATTCACGAGCCCGAACACCGTCACGGACCCCGGCGTCACACCAAGGAACCGCGCCAGCCGGTCGGGCGACGCCAGGCTCAGGCGATCGGCCCCGAGCACGGGCGCCAAGGCGCGGAGATCGACCGGCTTGGCGCAATCGGTCACCAGCAACCAGTGGCGCCGGCCTTTGGCGTCCCGGAGAAACAGGTTCTTGGTATGCGCCCCACCGACGGTCGCGGAGACGGCGGTGTCGGCCTCGTCGCAGGTGAAGACGGCCGGGTGGTCGAACCGAGCGTAGGACACGCCAAGGCCGGCCAAGAGATCGAGCAGCCGCCGGACCGATTCGTCGTTATCCACCTATCACCTCTCCTCTCCCATACCAGGAAATCGACAAAGCGGATACAATATACCCATCCCCCTTTGGAGCCTCCCGTTGCGCCTCCCGACTGTAGCGTCCCTTGCCGTGCTCGCCGGTGTGGCGGGCGCGCCGGTGGCAGAGACCGGACCGACCCGTTACGACGTCTACGTGTTCGGCGTTCGTTCCGCCGAGCTGACGATCGCCGGCGCCGCGGGCGCGCGAACCTACACCATCCGGAAGAAAGGGTTCGCCTCGAATACTTGGTCCGGGCCTCGGTCGGTTCCCGGAGCTGCCGTGGCCGCCGACACCGCGTTTCTCCTGTGGGGATCGATCCGGGGGCTCCCGGCGCGGCTGACGGAACTCCCGCGCGTCGACTGGAAGTCGCTCGACCTGGTCGGTTGGCCGGACCGGAGCACGATCTACGAGCGGACCCGGGAGATCGAGGCGACCGTGGCCGGGGTCGCTCGACGGGGCACCCGATGGAACCAGCGGGATGCCAGCCGCCCGATGGACTTCGTGTTCGGTCCGGCCAATGAGCTGATCGCGGGGATCGATCCCAGATCCGACGTCGTGATGGTGCGCCGGGGCTATGAAGGATTCACCACCGTCGCCGCGTGGAACGACCCCAAGATGTCGCCGGCCAGGTACGGATTCGAAGGCCTCGGCAAACAGATGGTGCCGGTGGCCGAGGGCGTCCGGTTGGCTACCTTGGTCTACCTCCCGACCGGTGCCGGCCGGGGCCCCTTCCCCACCGTCTTCATCCGAACCCCCTACGGGATCACTGGGCTGATCGACACCTATTGGCATTACGCCGCCCGCGGTTTCGCCGTCGTCCTTCAGGCGGCTCGCGGCACCAGCTACGGTGATCCCGCCGCGCGTTCCGAAGGCGAACTCGAATTGATGGTCAACGAACCCGCCGACGGCAAAGCTGCACTCGAGTGGATCACCAAACAGCCGTGGTCCGACGGCCAGATCTGCATGCAGGGCGGATCGTATGTCGGGTATACCCAATGGACCGCCGCCATGGCGCGGAACCCGGCGCTCAAGTGCCTGGTGCCCGAGGTGTCGATGGGCACCGCCTTTGCCGACCAGCCGTATGTCGGCGGTGGCATGCTGATGGGCATGGCGTTCTACACCTTCTTCATGCACGACCGAAAGCTGCTCCCGGGTCGGACCTGGAGTGATGTGTTGGCTCACCGCCCGCTCGTCACGCTCGACGATTTCGGATCGGGCCAGAACATTCCGAACTGGGACCGTCAGGTTGAGAACGCCACCAATGGGGCGTTTTGGAAGGGCCAGGATTGGCACGCCGCCGGCGTCCGGCCCGAACTCGGCACCTTCCAAATCAGCGGCTGGTTCGATGACGACTTGCCGGGCACCTTGAGCAACTGGGCCCTGATGGAGCGGACCGGCACCGCGCCGCAACGACTGCTGCTCGGTCCCTGGAAGCACGGCTACAACCTGGATCGGGCCTTGAACGGCTATCGCTACGGGCTCGACGCCCTGCGGGATGATATCTGGGTGCTGAAACAGCAGTGGTACGATCATTTCCTGAAAGGCGCCGACAACGACGTCACCAAGAAACGGGTCGAGTACTTCGTCCTGGGCGACAACGAGTGGCGGACGGCAACATCGTGGCCACCCAAAGAGGTGGATCGGCAGAATTGGTACTTCCAGAGCGATGGCAGCGCCAACCGGCTCTTCACCTCCGGCACCTTGACCCGGGAGGCGCCGACCGGCGATCAACCGGCCGAGCGGTATCAGTATGATCCCAAGAACCCGGTCCCCAACTGGATGAGCTTCGAGCAGATGCAACGGTGGGAAGACGTCCAGACCTTCCAGTGGGACATGAAAGACCTGGAGGCCCGTCACGATGTCGTGACCTTCACCTCGGCGCCGCTCGACCACGATCTGACCATTGCCGGCGACATCTTGGCCGTGGTGCATGCCTCGACCGACGTCAAGGATACCGACTGGTGGGTCCATGTATCCGACGTCGACCCCGCCGGTCGGTCGAACCGGCTGACCCTCGGTTCAGTCCGGGCCCGGTTCCGGAACCTGGACGACCCGAGATCCCGGAGCCAGGGTTCGAACTACGCCCGAGAGGAACTGCTTTCGGGAAACCCCGCCGATGTCGTGAAGTACCAGATCGGCGTGAAGGGCGTGGCCAATACCTTCAAAAAGGGCCACCGGATCCGGGTGGCCATCATGAACGCGCTCGATAACTATACCTTTCCGAACTCCAACACCGGCGGCGACGAAGCCCGGGTCACGGAAACGGTGGTGGGGAACATGGCGATTCATCATACGAGCGTGTATCCGAGTCATGTCGTGTTGCCGGTGCTCGGCACTCGGCGCTCGGCACTCGGCACTCGGCGAGCGGTGGGGTCCTTTACAGAGGAGAAGGCAAAGTGACGGGTTCGCGGCGGGCTTTTGTGCAGGCGGTGGCGGCAACGGGGGGAGCGCTTTCGTTGGGGTGGCAGCGGCGCCTCTGGGCGGCGGATGAGCGGCCCCGATCCGGGGCGCCGCTCGACATCCTGATCCTCGGGGGCACCGGGTTTACGGGGCCTCATCAGATTGCCTATGCGGTGGCTCGGGGGCACCAGGTCACGGTGTTCAACCGGGGGCGGCGCCAGGCGGATCTGCCCAAGGGTGTCAAACATCTCGTCGGCGACCGGAACGACAACCTGTCGGCGCTCAAGGGAACGGCCAAGTGGGATGTCATCATCGACAACCCGACCACGTTTCCCCGGTGGGTCAAGAGCGCCGGCGAAGTCCTCAAGGGCCGGACCAATCAGTACGTGTTCATCTCCACCCTGTCGGTGTATGACAAGTGGAACGTGGCCAACATGGACGAGCACGCTCCCCTCGCCACGATGCCCGATCCGACCAGTGAGAACATGCAGTACTACGGTGCCATGAAGGTCTTGGCCGAACAGGAAGCCGAGAAATGGTATCCCGACCGGGTCACGGTGATCCGCCCGGGGTTGATCGTCGGGCCGCGGGACGAGACCGACCGGTTCACCTATTGGCCGGTCCGAATCGCCCGCGGCGGCGAGGTGCTCTGCCCGCCCGGCGCCGACGCCGCCCAGATCATTGATGCCCGCGACCTCGCGGAATGGACCATCCGGATGTGTGAGGACCGGAAATACGGCGTGTTCAACGCCACCGGCCCGCGGTCGTCGCTCTCGCAGCTCGAGATGCTCGCCGGGATTCGGGCCGCGATGCCCGGGAGCCTGGACCTCACACTGACCTCGGCGGACGCGGCTTTTCTCGAGGAGCAGAAGGTGCGCCCCTGGGCCGATCTCCCCGTCTGGATTCCGAACCAGGGAGACACACTCTACTGGGGGAAGGCCAACATCGAGAAGGCCGTGGCGGCGGGGCTAACCTTCCGCCCGCTTGCGGTCACCGCAGCCGAGACCCTGGCCTGGCACCGGACCCGGCCGGTGGAACAACAGACCAAGATGCGCGCCGGCCTGACGGCCGAACGCGAGGCCGAGGTCCTCAAGGCCTGGCACGCGAGGCCAAAGCGCTGAAGCCGACAGGTCCGCTGACCCGGCTGCTCCAGCGGGCGGTCGACGTCCGGGAAGAGGAGGTGTCGGCCCTCCTTTTTTCCTGCGGGTATTTCTTCTGCCTCCTAGCGGCCTGGTTCATCATGCGGCCGCTCCGGGAGCTGATGGGGGTGGCCGGCGGCACCGGGAACCTGCCGTGGCTCTACACCGGCACCTTGCTGGCCACGTTGGCGCTCCATCCCCCGTTCGCGGCCCTGGTGGCGCGGCTTCCCCGCCGGACGTTCATCACGATCTCAAACCGGTTCTTCGTCGCCAACATCCTGACGTTCTTTGCCTTGTTCGAGTTGCTGCCGCCATCGAGCCTGGTCTGGCTCGGCCGGGTGTTTTTCGTGTGGACCAGCGTCTTCAATTTGTTCGTCGTCTCGGTGTTCTGGGCTTTCATGGTGGACGTGTTCCGGACCGAGCAGGCCAAGCGCCTGTTCGGATTCATCGGGGTCGGGGGAACGTTAGGCTCGATCGCCGGCGCCGGGGTCACGGCCGCCCTCGCCGCACCGCTCGGCCCGACCCGGCTGTTTCTGGTGTCCGCCCTGATGCTGGAAGTGGCGGTCCAGTGCGTCAAGCGCCTGACCGCCAATCAGGCCGCGGCGCTCGCGGCCGGCCCCCCGAACCCCGACCGGCCCGAAGACGCGGAGCAGGTCATCGGAGGCCGGACGCTGGCCGGCGTTACCCATGTGCTGAAAAGTCCGTATCTGTTGGCCATCTGCGCCTACATGCTGCTCTTCACGATCGGTTCGACGGTGCTCTACTTCCAGCAGGCCCATATCGCGGAACGAAGCTTCTCCGATCCGGCGGCGCAGACCGCTTTCTTTGCCCGCCTCGATCTGGCGGTCAGTATCCTCACGCTCTTGACTCAGGTGTTCCTGACCGGGCGCCTCATCAAGGCCTGGGGGGTCGGCGTGACCCTCGCCTTGATGCCGGCTGTGTCCGTCATCGGGTTTCTGACGCTCGGCACGGCCCCGGTACTGGCCGTGTTCGTCGTCTTCCAGGTCCTTCGCCGGGCGGGCGAATACGCCGTGGCCCGGCCTTCCCGTGAGGTCCTCTACACGGTGCTGTCCCGCGAGGATAAGTACAAGGCCAAACACTTCATCGACACCTTCGTGTATCGGGGTGGTGACCAGGTCGGCGCTTGGAGCATGGCGTTGATGACGACCCTGGGCCTCGGTGTCGCGGGCACCGCGTACGTCGCGGCCCCACTCGCCGCGCTCTGGCTCGTCATCGCGATTCTGCTGGGCCGGCGCCACGCCCAGGGCGAGCGCGGCTGACGCCGAGTTTCGGTCAGGGCGCCTGGTACACCGCGAGACCCGCCCGGTAGGTGGCCCGAAGCGATCCCATGTCGGCGCCCTCATCGGTCAGCGGATCCCGATCGAGCACCACGAAATCGGCCGAGCGTCCTACCGTCAGCATCCCCAGCGACTCCGACCACCCGGCGACCACCGCCGCCCCAGTCACATGGCAACCGATTCCCTCGGCCATCGAGATCGTCTCGCGGGGCGCGATCGGAACTTCGCCGGCGGCGGCGCGTTCGACGGCGGCGCGGGCACAGCGGAGCGGATCGAGATTCCAGACCACGGGAGCGTCGGACGAGAACCCGGCCGGGATGCCCCGGTCGAGCAACGACCGAACCGGGTAGCACTGTGCGAGGTAGGCGGGATCGAGCGCCGAGCGGAAGTTCCGGCCCAGCTCATCGAGGAAAATCGGCTGGGTGGCGACCCCGATGCCGAGGTCGCGAATTCGGTCCTTCTGCGCCTCGGTGGGAAGCCCGAGATGTTCGATCCGGTGGCGGGGGCCGTCGGGCACGTCAGCCCCGAACCGATGGTAGCCGTCGAGCACCATTTCAATCGCCCGGTCGCCGATGGCGTGGGTGGCAATGCGAAATCCCGCTCGGGCCGCCCGTCCGCCGGCCGAGGCGAACGTCTCGCGGTCAAGCCGGAGCACGCCCCGGTAGTCGGTCCCCTGGTAGGGACGGCTGAGGGCCGCGGTGGAACCGGACAGCCCACCATCGGCGAAGAACTTGATCGTATCGACGACTAGATCCTCGGACCGGTGCGGGTCCGGGAGGGGGAGCGCCTCCGTGGCCCCGTCCGGGATCCCGATCGCGAAGGCGTTGACCCGAATCGCTAAGCCACCCTCAGCATCGAGTTCGCGATAGCACCGCAGCAGGTCCGGCCCGACGGCAGGGTCGCACACGGCGGTAATGCCGTGGCGGAGCATCTCGTCGGATGCCCGCCGGATCATGGTCTTGTACTCAGCGTCGGTGATCCGGCTGGCGAGCGCTGCCACCAGACCTAACGCCGTCTCCGTAAAGACCCCGGTGAGCCGGCCCCGGGCATCCCGGCGAACCTCTCCGCCCGCCGGGGCGGTGATCCGGTCGTCGAGCCCGCAGGCGGCGAGCCCCGCGGAATTCACGACGGCGATGTGGGCACAGGTCCGAAGGGCGTGGATCGGCCGACCGGCGTCGACCTGATCCAGGTCCTCCCGGGTCAGCATCCGGCCCTCCGCCATCGAGGCCTCGTTGAAGCCGCGCGCCCGAATCACCGGCAGATCGGGCCTCGTGGCCGCGAACTCGGCGATCCGGTGCTGGACCTCGCCGATCGAGCGGCTGCCCCTCAAGTCGACGGTGAAGTCGAGTAGATCTCCGACCTTCCACAGGTGAATGTGGGCATCGATGAACGCCGGCAGGACCACCCGGCCCCGGAGATCAGAGACTCCCTCACCCTCGCCCGGTGGATCCAACTCGGTGATCCGCCCGCCCTCGACGGCAAACCCCGACGCTCGCGGGCGCCGGGGATCGAGCGTGTACACCGTGCCATTGACGAACCGCATCGTCAGCCCGCGTGCTTGGCGATCGCCGCTTCCAACACGTCGAGCCCTTCGGTCAGCTGCTCGTCGGTGATCACGACCGGCGGCAGCAGCCGGATGCAGTTGGAGAAAAGACCGGCCCGGATCAGCACCAGGCCGTTGGCCACGCCCTCGCGAATGATCTTGAGGGTCAGGTCCGGGTCCGGCACCTTAGTCGTTCGGTCTTTGACGAACTCGACCACGCGCATCGCACCGAGGCCCCGGACATCGCCGATGGCGCCGAAGCGGGTTTTCCAGGACTCGAGCCGAACCCGGAGCTGTTCGCCGACGGCGACGGCGCGGGCCAGGAACTCCGGCGTGTTGATGATCCCAAGGGTCCGAACGGCGGCCACGGCGGCCACCGGGCTCCCCCCGTAAGTCCCGCCGATCGCGCCGAGATGGGGCGCATCCATCAGCTCGGCCCGGCCGGTGACCGCGCTGATCGGCATGCCCGAGCCTAACGACTTCGCCATGGTGATCATGTCGGGCGCCACGCCGGCGTGCTCGATCGCGAATAGCTTGCCGGTCCGGCCGAACCCGCACTGGATTTCGTCGGCAATCATCACGATCCCGTGCTTGGTGCAAAGGTCCCGGATCTTCTGGAGGAACCGGGCCGGCATTGGGACGAACCCCGCCTCGCCCTGCACCGGCTCGATGAGGATCGCCGCGACCGCTTCTGGATCCACTTGGGCGATCAAGGCGTGGTCGAGATTGTCGCAGCAGTAGTCAAGGAACTGCTCGGGCGTCATACCTGCCGGGGTGCGGTACAGATTGGGGGCGGTGAGCCGGTAGATCTCCGAGGCGAACGGCGCATAGCCCTTCTTGAACAGCGAGTACTTGCTGGTCAAACTCATCGTGAGATGGGTCCGGCCATGGTACCCACCTTCGAAGACGATGATCGACGGCCGCTTGGTGGCATACCGCGCGATGTTCACGGCGTTCTCGACCGCTTCCGCCCCGGAGTTCGCCAGGATCGTCTTCTTGGCGAACTCACCGGGGGTGACCCGGTTCAGCGCTTCCGCGAGTTCGACATAGGGGGTGTTGGTGGTGACCAGCGCGCAGGTATGGATGTACTGGTCCAGTTGCGCCTTCATGGCCTCGACGACGCCGGCCGGGCGGTGGCCGGCATTGACGACGCCGATCCCGCCGGCAAAGTCGAGAAACACGTTCCCGTCGACATCATGCACCACCGCCCCCTCGGCCCGTTCCACGACGATCTCCGTGGATTTGGCCAGCCCGGCCGGCATCGCGGCCAGACGCCGGTCAAGAATCACTCGGGCCTTGGGCCCCGGCACCGTGGTGCCCAATCGAATCGTGCCCATGTCACACCGTATGGTTGGCGGAAAGAACCAGGAGGACCCCGGCATTGCCGCAGGTCGGATCGTCGAGATAGTCGCGGACCAAACCTCGGGCCTCGAATCCAATCCGGAGTTGGAGCCCGATGGTCGGGTCCTCGACCCGGCCCGTGACGACCGCGTCATAGTACTGGTCGAGCGTCATCGCATCCTGATAGGCCTCGTACCCATTGAGCATGCCGACCGTAAACTGGCCGGCTAAACCTAACTCGGCCACGAGGGCCTGTCGGGCCCGGTACAACTGGCGGGCAATCCCGCGACTGCGATAGTCGGGATCGATCATCAGGTCGAGCCCATACAGCCAGGCCCCGCCAGGATCGTGGGTCCCGATCCAGAGGTTGTCGGAGATCTCGAGATACGTATGCGGATCGCTCCGAAGCGCGCACCGCATCGACGAGGTCGAGGCAATGGCTCGGTCCCCGTCGAGACCGATGAACTGCCCTTCGGGAAACACTTCGAGGTGGCGGCGGAAATGGCGGGCAGTGATGATCTCACTCGCCGCGATCCGCGGAAACACCTTCCGCTGGAGGGCTTCCAGCTGTTCGGCAAAGCGCGCCTCGGACCGGCGCACGACCAGGCCGGCAGGCTGATCCGGGATGGTCATCGGTTACAGCAGGTATCCAGCGGCGAGATACCCGATCGCCGAGAGACCGAACGCCAGGGCCGCATATGGCAGCTGGGTCAGCCCGTGCTCGACGTTATTGCACTCGGTGCTGGTGGCCGACAGGACCGACGCGTCGGAGTAGAAACAGGCGTGCGACCCGAACGTCCCGGCCGACACGACCGCTCCGAGCGAGAGCCAGGGATGGATGCTGAGCGATCCGATCAGCGCCACCACGATCGGCACGGCCACCGCATAGACGCCCCACGACGACCCGGTGGCGAACGACACCAGCCCTAACGCCAGGAAGATCAGCGCCGGCAGCGCCTCCCGGCTGGCATGAGCTCGCATGGCCTCGACCAGAAACTGGGTCATGCCCATCTGGTCACCCACCGCCTTCAAGACGTACGACATGACCAGGACCGCCAGGGTAAAGAGCATCCCGCGGGCCCCCTCCCAGAACGCCTCGAAGACCTGGCCGTAGCTCATGACCTTGGCGGCTACGTAGTAGGCGACTGTGAGGACCAGCGCGAACGCCACGCCCTTCAGCGCGTCGATCCCGGTCGCGATCGTAATCCCGAGCACCAGGATCAGCGGCACCACGAAGTACCGGGGCCGGCCCGCGACCGTGGCCGGCAACGGCACCACGTTCGCAAAACTCTCCGAGCCCGCCGGCGCCAACGGGCCGCCCTGGTCCACTCGCTCGACCGCTCGCCGCATCCGGCCGACCACCGGCAGGGCGCCGGCGGCGACCAAGCCGGCGATGGCGACGACCGCGAGGCCGTAGAACGTGAACGGGATGGTGTGCACGTAGGCCGAGAACCCCTGTCCCTTCGGCACGAAGCCCGACGACTCGTACAATTTGCCGACATAGAGCGACCACGTCGTGGCCGGAATGATGACGCAGACGGCAGCCGCCGTGGAGTTCACCAGGAAGGCCAGCATTTCGCGCGGCATTCGAAACCGGTCGGTGACCCGTTTCATGGTATTGCCGACCACCAGGGCACTGTGGTAGTCGTCAATGAAGACGCCGACCCCGACCAACCCGCTGCCGACCACGGCCCGGCGGGGCGTGGTCAGCCAGCCCAGCATCCAATCGCCAAACGCCCGGATCCCGCCCGAATTCACCATCATTTGGATGATCGAGCCGTACAGCGCACAGACGACGATGACCCAGACCAGCGATTCATCCTGAAAGGTCTTGAGCAGCCCATCGAGGAAGTTGCCCGGGAACGCGCGCCAATCGATCATCAAGTAGCCGGCCAGGCACCCAACGACCAGCGGTTCGAAGGCCCGGCGGGTCTTCAGAGCCACCGCCACCACGACGACCGGCGGAACCAGGGACCACATCCCGAAGACCATCGATCAGCCGATCGTGACGCTGATCAGTTTCTTCTCGAGATACTCGAGAATCCCCTCCCGGCCGCTCTCCTGGCCGAGCCCGCTCTGCTTCCACCCGCCGAACGGGGCCTCGGTGGCATGCGGGTACCACTCGTTCACCCCAACCATCCCGAACTCGAGCCCCTCGGCCGCCTTGATCGCCTGGTTGAGATCGTTGGTCATCACATACGCCGCGAGCCCGTAGTTGGTCCGGTTACCCAAGGCGATGGCTTCCTCCAACGTGTCGAACGGCCGGATCGCCATGACCGGCCCGAAGATCTCTTCGGTCATGACGGGCGCGTCGACGTGACAATCGGCAATGACGGTCGGGGAGAGAAAGAAGCCGGCGGAGCGATCGGCCGGAATGGTCCCGCCACACGCCAACCGGCCCTGGCCCCCCGACACCGTGCGCGCGATCAGGTCGAGGCACCGGGCCCGCTGGTGGTGGGAAATCATCGGCCCGGCCGTCACGCCGTCCTCGGTGCCCGGCCCAACCTTGACCTTGGCGACTTGGACCGTGACCGCCTCGACGAAGGCCTGATAGATCGACCGGTGCACCAAGAACCGTTGCGGGGACACGCACACCTGGCCGTTGTTGCGAAATTTGGCGGTGACGCCGGCCTTGGCCACCCGCGCCACATCGACGTCGCCGAAGATCAGCGCCGGGGCATTGCCGCCTAACTCGAGTGACAGCTTGGTATTGGTTTTCGACGCGCCGTCCATCAGCAAGCGCCCAACCCGGGTGCTCCCCACCAGATGAATCTTCCTCACGAGTGGATGATCGAGTAGCTCCTGGCCGATGGCCGCGGCGTCACCGGTCACCAGGTTGATGGCGTGGTCGTGCACTCCGGCGTCGAGCAGGCACTCGAGCATTCGAATCGCGGTCACCGGCGTCAGCTCCGAGGGCTTCGCCACCACCGTACATCCCGCCGCGAGCATGGCCGCCCAGACCCGAGCGGTGTTGTAGGCCGGGAAGTTCCACGCCGTGATCGCGCCCACCACGCCCATCGGCTGGTAGATCACCGACATCCGCTTCCCGTCCTTCCGGGCCGGAATCGTGTACCCGTAGGTCCGCTTCGCTTCCTCCGCGAACCATTCGAACAGGTCGGCGGCCACCAACCATTCCCCTTCCGCTTCGGGTAAGGGCTTTCCAGCCTCCCGGGTGGTATCCGCGGCGAAGCTCTTGGCGTGCTTTCGGATCAGGTCGGCGGCCTGGCGGAGATGTTTGGCGCGTTGATAGGGGTTGATCCCGCCCCAGGTCTCGAAGCCTTTGGCCGCCGACTCAATGGCCAGCCGAGTCTCGGCGGCGCCGGCGTTCGGGATCGTGGTGAACGAGACTCCGGTCGCGGGGTCGAGCACCGGGATCCTGGCGTCGAGGGACCGCCATGTGCCTCCAAAGAACAGTTTCTGCGTCATGGAGCGAATGTCCCACCGAAGCGAGGAACTGGCAAGGCGCCAAAGGGGATCGCTCTGGCGATGCGACCGACGGGCTGCCACATTGTCACGATGACCCTCTCCAAACTCATCGGACCGGCCGCCCTGCTTTCAGGGCTCTGCTGCTCCCTGGCCACGGCCCAAACCCGACACGTCGACCTCCGCGTGACCGAAGGCACCAACATCGCCGCGGCGCTCTCGCCGGACGGGCAGACCATCGCCATCGACCTGCTTGGCCGAATCTGGACCCTGCCCCGGACCGGCGGAACCGCCACGGTCCTGACCGACGAGTTCGGCGACGCCCGCCAACCGGCCTGGTCTCCCGACGGAAAGCGGATTGCCTTTCAGTCGTTCCGAGACGGCACCTGGCATATCTGGAGTATCGCCGCTGACGGCGCCGGCCTCCGCCAACACACGGTGGGCGAGTTCGATCACCGGGAGCCCGAGTGGTCGCGCGACGGGACCGCCCTGCTCTTCTCATCCGACCGGTCGGGGAACTACGACATCTGGCGTCAAGACCTCGCCTCGGGTCGAGTCGAACCGCTCACCAACGACCCAGCCGATGAATTCGGCCCAAGCGCCGGTCCCGGCGGCTCCGTCGCCTTCGGGTCCGCCAAGCCGGGCGCCGCGGGAATTTGGCTCCGCGATGCGAACGGCGCGACCGGCCCCTGGGTGGCCGTCGAGGGCCGGGTGGCCGGACCGTCGATCAGTCCCGACGGCGGCACCATCGTCTACAACGTGGTCACCGCCGGAGGCAGCGAGCTTCGGACCGCCGAGCGAGGGCAGCCGTCCCGATTGCTGTCGGCCGCCGGCGACGATGTCTTCCCGTTTCGGGCCGCCTGGACCGCCCAAGGCACGATCCTCTACACCAGTGACGGGAAGATCGCCGAGGTGCGTCCCGACGGCACTCGGCTCGCCGCGGTCCCGTTCGACGGCCGGATCACCTTCGACCGGACCGGGTATCGACGGGCCCCGCGCGACTTCGACGGCACTCGCCCCGAGCCGGTCCGCGGCATCATGGCGCCCGCCGTGGCGCCGGACGGCCAAAGCTACGCCTTCGTCGCGTTAGGCGATCTCTGGCGGCTCACCGCCGGCCGGCTCGAACGGCTCACCGCCGACCTGTTCGTCGAAGCCGATCCGCAATTCTCGCCGGACGGCACTCGGCTGGTGTATGCCACCGATCGCGGCGGATCGATGGAACTCTGGCTCCGCGACTTGGCCACCGGCGCCGACCGGCAGCTCACCAAAACCGGCGGCTCGGCCCTGCCGGCGTGGGCACCGGACGGTACCCGAATCGTCTTCCAGGTGCAGCGGGGCATCGCCACCGAGATTCACTCGGTTGACGTCACCACCGGCGCCACCAAACCGCTCCGCACCAACCTGTTTGGCCCCTCGCGCGCCACCTTTTCGCCCGATGGGCGGTTCGTGGCGGTGGCCGCGCTCAGAGCCAACTCCGCCAAGTACCGAGAGGGCCGAAACGACATCCTGATCATGCCGGCGGACGGATCGCCGGACCGATGGGTCGTGCCGCCGGCCGGCCGCGGGATTGGCGCGCGTGGCATCGATGGACCGGTTTGGTCGCCGGATGGGAAGCGGATGGCGTTCGTGGTCGACGGCCTGGCATGGAGCCAGCCCATCGAGCCGAACGGCGAACCCGCCGGCCCGCCGGTCCGCCATTCCGATGAGCTGGCCAACAGTCTCAGTTGGACGGCCGATGGCAACCACTTGGTGTTCCAAGCCACCGAAGGGCTCCGGAACGTCAGCCTGCGGAATGGCACCATCGAGCGGATCGCGATTCCGCTCACCTGGCGGCGAAGCAACCCGGCCCGGACCGTGACGATCCACGCCGGCCGGATGTGGGACGGCCGGACCGAGCGGATCCAAACCAATGTCGACATCGTGGTGACCGGACACCGGATCACGGCGATCCGGCCCCATCGGGCTCCCGCCCCGGGCGACAGCGTCATCGATGCGTCCAGCCTCACCGTCATACCGGGCCTGGCCGACGCCCACGCCCACATCGGATATGGCTCCGGCGAGGCGTTAGGCCGGACCTGGCTGGCCTACGGCATTACCACGATCCGCGACCCGGCCTCCGACCCGTTCGCGATCCGAGAGCGCCGCGAAGCCGTGGAGTCCGGCGTCCGGATCGGCCCCCGGGAGTTGGCCACGGGCCGGATCTTTGACGGACAGCGGATCTACTACGGCTTCAACAACGCCATGACGCCCGGAGCCCAGTTGACGGCCGAGTTGGCTCGGGCCGCGGAACTCCGATTTGATCTGATCAAGACCTACGTCCGGCTGCCGGACCAGCTGCAGCAGCACATCATCGACGCGGCCCATCGGATCGGGATTCCGGTCTCATCGCACGAACTCTATCCCGCCGTGGCCTTCGGCGGCGATCATGTCGAGCATATCAGCGGCACCAGCCGGCGCGGCTATTCGCCCAAGATGTCGGGGTTGTCCCGGTCGTATCAGGACGTCATCGGCTTGCTCACCGCGTCGGGCATGACGCTGACGCCGACCATGAGCCTTCAGGGTGGCTTCGGCTGGCTGACAGGGCGGGACCCCACGATTCTCGACGATCCCCGCCTCAATCTGGTGTACGGCGCCGACTACGTCCGGCAACTCCGCCAGCCACCGCCACCCCAATTTCGGGTGACGCCGGCCATGATCGCCTCGCTCGGGCAGACGGTCCGCCGGGTCATCGACGGCGGCGGCGTGGTCATCGCGGGCACCGATGCCCCGATCATTCCGAACGGCCTGAGTCTCCATACCGAATTGATGAGCTACGTCGAGGGTGGTGGCCTCACCCCGGTCCAGGCGCTCCGCACCGCCACCTCGGCCTTTGCCGATGCGATGGGCTTGGGCCAGGATCTCGGATCGATCGCGGTCGGACGATTGGCGGACTTGACCATGGTCGATGGCAACCCGCTCGAACGGATTGCCGACACCCGCCGCGTCAAGCTGGTGATGAAGAACGGCCAGACGTTCTCGATCGACCAACTGATGGCCGGACCGGTCAAACCCCCGGCCGCCACGCCGCGCCGCTAGGGCGGCGCTATTATTCCCGTCACCCTCACCCGAGCGGTCCCATGACCAAACGCACCCGGCGACGTTTCCTCGCGGACGCAGGCACCGCGGCCTTCGGCGCCATGATCGTCCCCCGCCATATCCTGGGGCGGGGCTGGCAAGCCCCGAGCGACACCCTGAACATCGCGATCTGCGGCCCCGGCGGCATGGGGATGAGCAACACCGAACAGCTCTTGAGCCAGAACATCGTCGCCCTCTGCGATGTCGATTTCGGCTACGTCGAGCGCTCCCTTCAAGGCCGGGTCAAACCGTCCAACGGGAAGCCCGGCCCGAACGCCGAGAAGCTGGCTGGCGCCATGATGAAAGCCACCCGGTACGCCGATTTCCGGGAAATGCTCACCAAGCAGAAAGACATCGAAGCCGTTCTCATCGCCACCCCCGATCATCTCCACGCGGTCATTGCCAAAGCCGCCATGGAGGCCGGGAAGCATGTCTACGTCCAGAAGCCGCTGACCTATTCGGTCCACGAGGCCCGGGTGTTGTCGGAAACCGCCCGGCGCACCAAAGTCGTCACCCAAATGGGCAACCAAGGTCACTCGAGCGACGATGCCCGGTTGATCAACGAGTGGATCCAGGCCGGGGTCATTGGGCCGGTTCGGGAGGTGCATGTCTGGACCAACCGGCCGATCTGGCCCCAGGGCATTCCGCGGCCGGCGGCGCCACCGGCCGATTTCCCGGGCCTGGCCAAGCTCGATTGGTGGGGGCAGTGGGCCATGAACTCGATCGTCGGCGGCGCGATGGCCGGCGATTATCCCCGCCCCGAAGGCCTCAACTGGGACCTCTATCTCGGCCCGGTCCCGAAAGACGTCGCCTACCATCCGGTCTACCACCCGTTCCGGTGGCGGGGCTGGCTCGACTTCGGCGCGAGCGCCTTGGGTGACATGGGCGCTCACCTGGTCGACCACCCGTTCTGGGCGCTCGACCTGGGGATGCCAACCAGCGTCGAGGCCACCTCAACGCCGTGGGGCGGTACCGATGAATTGCCGGTCTCTTTTCCACAAGCCATGGTGGCGCACTACGAATTTGCCGCGCGGAAGTCCATGCCGGCTGTGAAGATGAGTTGGTTCGACGGGGGCCTGATGCCGCCCCGCCCAGCCCAACTTCCCGACTCGGTTATCCTCGACCGCGAAGGCGGTGTCGTCTTCATCGGCGACCAGGGCATCCTGCTCCACGGCACCTACGGAAGCAAGCCCAAGCTCTATCCGGAAACCCTGATGGAGGCCGCCGCCGCTGTCCCCAAAACGATGTCCAGGATCACGACCAGCCATGAAATGAATTGGGCCAACGCCTGCAAGGGCCAGGGCCAAACCACCTGCCCGATCGAGTATGCGTCCCGGCTCACCGAAGTCATGCTGCTCGGTCTGGTGGCCCTCCGAACCGGCCAAGGGGTCAAGATTCAGTATGACGGCGCCGCCGGCCGGATCACCAGCCACGACCAAGCCAACCAATACTTGACCCGGGAATACCGGGCCGGATGGAGCGTCTGATGTTACGCCTTTGCCAGGTCCTCTCCCTGATCGCCATGCAAGCCAGCGCCCAGACCCAGAACACCCTGACCGACGCCGAACGCTCGGCGGGGTGGAAACTCCTCTTTGACGGCAAGACCACCGCGGGCTGGCACGGCTACGGCGCCAAGGACTTCCCGGGCGGCTGGCAAGTCGTCGACGGGGCCCTGACCCGGGTGGCCCGGGCCGGCGACATCGTCACCACCGAAAAGTTCCGGGATTTCGAATTGGCCATCGAGTGGAAGGTGGCCCCGGGCGGCAACAGCGGGATTTTCTATCGCGGCGTCGAAGCCCCCGACCCGAAGCTCACGCCGATCTACCACAGCGCGCCCGAAATGCAGGTCCTCGACGACGCCCGGCACGCCGATGGGAAGTCGCCGCTGACCTCGGCCGGCTCGAACTACGGGCTCTACCCCGCCCCGCGCGGCGTCGTCAAACCGGCCGACGAGTGGAACAGCGCGCGGATTCTCGTCAAAGGCACTCACGTCGAGCACTGGCTCAACGGGACCAAAACGGCCGAGTATGAGTTGGGCAGTGCCGACTGGAAGGCCAAGGTCAAAGCGTCGAAGTTCAACGACTGGCCCGAGTACGGTAAGGCCACCGAGGGCGTGATCGGCCTCCAGGATCACGGCGACCGGGTGGCCTACCGCAACATCAAGATCCGCCCGATTCGGTAGCAGGCGCTGCGCCAGGAGGGCCCTGCCGGCGACCGCGGACCTCATCGGCTCCGCACTAGAACCGCTTGGCCGGTAGGCTGCCGAACCGGTTCAAGGTCACGGCCATGTAGCTTCCCGCCTGCATCCGTCTCACCATGACGAAGTGACCACCGTCCGGCGTCACGTCGTACACCGCGTGGGTCCCGTCCGAGACGTAGTTGCCGTCCGAAAAGAGGGGCGTGCGACGCACTAATTCGAAGCTGGTTCCGGCCCGGATCTCGGCGGCGAGCAACAGCGGCCCGGCGCGGTAGAACAGTTCCCCGCCCCGGGGGGACCACACGGGCTCCGCACCACCGTCACGTGACACCTGGTAGCGCCGCTCCATGTCCGGGAACGATCGAACGTAGACCTCGTCGTGCCCTGATTCGTCGGACACATACGCCAGCCACCGGCCGTCAGGCGAAAGCGCAGGTGCCACTTCATTGGCAGGCGTCGTCAGAAGGGGGTGCAATGGTGCCAGCGAGTCGAGC
>JANMHX010000357.1:0-24387 GCA_031375485.1 Gemmatimonadota bacterium
GGGCCGGGAACTTCGTCACCCTCCGCGATTTGCTCGACGAGGTTGGGGTCGATGCCGCCCGGTATTTCTTCATGATGCGGCGTGGCGAGACCCCGTTCGCGTTCGATGTCGATTTGGCCAAGAAACAGACCGATGAGAATCCGGTGTTCTATGTCCAAATGGCGCACGCCCGGATGACCGGGCTCTTCCGGGTGGCCGACCGGACACCGGAGTCGGTCGGCGAGGTGGCCGATCTGGCCGGCCTTCCAGCCCCCCAGGACATCGAGCTCTTGAAGGCCCTGACGGCGTTTCCGGACATGGTGGCCCGGGCGGCGGCGGAACGCGAGCCCCACCGGGTCACGGTGTACTTGGAGGAGATCGCCCGGATGGCCCACGGCTGGTATCACCAATGCCGGGTGTTGGGCGAAGCGCCGGCGGTCGAGCAGGCCCGGCTGGTCCTGGCGCGGGCGGCGCGCCAGGTGTTAGGCAACGGACTCAGGCTATTGGGGCTTCGGGCCCCGGATCGGATGTAGGATGCCGTTACTTGTCGTCGGCAGCGTGGCGTTGGACTCGATTCATACGCCGTTTGGCGAGACCGCCGATGCCCTGGGCGGGTCCGCCGTGTTCTTCAGCGTCGCCGCCTCGCTCTTGGCACCCGTCAAGGTGGTCGGCGTCATCGGCAACGACTACCCGACCGCCGAGTTGGACCGCCTCGCGCCCCGCGGGATCGACTGGTCTGGGGTCGAGCGGGCCGAGGGCGAGAGTTTTCGGTGGAAGGGCAAGTACAGCTACGACCTCCAGAGCCGGGAAACGCTCGAAACCCGCCTGGGGGTCTTCGCGAGCTTCCGCCCGAAGCTGCCGCCCGACTGGCGGGCCACCAAATTCGTGTTTTTGGGCAACATCGATCCGGAACTCCAGCTCAGCGTGTTGGAGCAGATCCAAAGCCCGCGGCTCGTGGTCTGCGACACCATGAACTACTGGATTCAGGGCAAGCGTCCGGAGTTGATGGCGCTGCTCAAGAAGGTCGACATCCTCCTCGTCAACGACAGCGAGGCCCGGGAACTGTCCGGTCACTGGAACATCCACAAGGCCGGCCGCTGGATCCTCGAGCACGGCCCGAAGCGGGTCGTCATCAAACAAGGCGAGTACGGCGCCCTTCTGGTCGAGCCGAATCGGACCTTTTATGCCCCGGCCTATCCGCTCGAAGAGGTCTTCGATCCGACCGGGGCCGGTGATGCGTTTGCCGGCGGGTTCATGGGCTATCTCGCGCGAGCCGACTCCACCTCGCCTGAGCAGCTCCGGCGCGCCATGGTCTACGGCGCGACCATGGGGTCGTTTGCGGTCCAGGGCTTTGGGATCAAGGGGTTCGACGGGGTCGATTTCGAGACGGTGCAGCAGCGGGTCGCCGCCTTTGTCGACTTGACTCACGTCCCGGCCGCGGAGCCGCTCCCATGACGGAGCGGCAGTACGCGAAGGCGGGCGTTGACCTCGGGGCGCTCGACGCGGCCAAACGCCGGATCGGGCAGGCGGTGGCGAGTACCCGGACCGAATTGTCCCGAGGGCTGATCGGCGCCTTCGGCGGCATGATCCGGATTCCGGAGGGGATCCGCCAGCCGGTGTTGGTGATGAGCACCGACAGCGTCGGCACCAAGGTGCTGGTCGCCCGGATGGCCGGGGTCTTCGATACCGTGGGTGAGGACATCGTCAACCACTCGGTCAACGACATCCTGGTCCATGGGGCCACTCCGATCGCCTTCCAGGATTACATCGGCTCCAACGGGCTCAGCGAAGCGCAACTGGCCGGGATCGTCGAAGGGGTTGCCCGGGGGTGCCGGAGCCACGGCATGGCGCTTACCGGGGGCGAGACCGCCTCGCTGCCCGACATCTATGCCCCCGGCGACTATGACCTGGCCGGAACAATTGTCGGGGTGGTGGAGGAATCTGCCGCTCTCCACGGCGATCGGATTGCCGCCGGCGACGTGCTGGTCGGCTACCCAGCCTCCGGTCTCCATACCAATGGGTACACCTTGGCCAGGAAGGTCTGCTTCGATCGACTCAAACTCTCAGTGGATTCACAGGTTAGCGACTTGGGTACCAGCGTGGGCGAGGCCTTATTGGCCGTCCATCGGAGCTACTACCACGCCCTGAAACCGGTGCTCGGCGCGGTCCATGGGATCGCGCATATCACGGGGGGCGGGATCGCCGGCAACCTGGTCCGGGTATTGCCCTCTGACGTCGAAGCGGTCATCGATTCCCGGTCTTGGGAGTGGCCGCCGCTGTTCACGTTCCTGATGCAGGCCGGCCAGATCTCGGCACTCGAGATGCGGGAGGTCTTCAACATCGGGGTGGGCCTCTTGGCGGCCGTGCCGCCCTCGGAGGTCGATCGGGTCCGCGTCGCGGCTCGATCCGTGGGCATCGAGACCTGGATCGCCGGAGACATCCGCGCCGGCCAACGCGGAGTGCGATTCACCTAACGCTAGCGCTCGGAGTTCCCGGTGAGGCGACCCCTCGGTTGGTTCGGTGTGACATGGATCGCCCTCGCGCTGCCGCAGTGGCTCGCCGCCCAGACGACGCCCCCGGCGGTGGCCGCTCACCCCTGCGACGCCCGGTCAGGGCCGACCAAGTCGGTCTGCCGGGCCGGGTATGACGCCATGGCGTCGATCCTCCCGCTGGCATCCCTGGCCGCCAGCGGTGGCAACCCGAGCATCGGAAGCGCGGCGGGGGGGCGGGGATTCGGGGATCTCTCCATCACGCTCCGGGCCATCTATTTCAAAACGGTGTTCCCGTCGACGGAATTCGATGGCAAGACCGATACGGTGCCGGCGGCGCGCCGCCTCCCTGTCGCCTTCCCCAGCATCGAAATGCGGTTCGGATTGCTGCGGAAAACGCTCCCCATGGGGGCGGCCACGGTCGACTTCCTCGGATCGATGATCGGGGTGCCGAAATCCGCCATCGACTACATCCGCTACAGCTCGGACACCCGGAGCCTGCAAGGCTTGGCCCTCGGGTTTGGCTACGGACTCCGAATCGGGGTCGCTCCGAAGGGGCCGATCCCCACGGTGAGCCTGAACGTCGGCCGGCACGATTTCCCGAAGTTCACGGTCGGCGATGTCGGCGGCCGGAGTCAATTCGCCTACACGGTCGCCGTGTCGGCCATCAACGCGCGTCTGATGGTCGGGCGAAAGTTTTCGGGCTTCGAGCTCACGGCGGGGGGCGGGGCCGACTTGATCAAGGGCAACTATTCACTGGTGTACCGCGACCAAGTCACCCGCCTGCCGGTGCCCCGGGCCGATTCGAGCATGTCGGCCATGCGGATCGTGACGGTACTCAACCTGGCCTTTCCAGTCGGGGACGTCATCCGTTTGTCCGTCGAGGGCGGGTTTCAGGTCGGCAAGGACGAGAAGCTCCCGACCGTGTTCGAATCCCACAATCCCAAATCAGGCCGGTTCTTCGGCGGAGTGGGCCTCGGGTTTAAACTGTAGGCGTGACGGAAACCCATGCCATGCAGCGAGCCCTCGACCTGGCCCTCCGGGGTTGGGGTCGGGTCCATCCGAACCCGTTGGTCGGGGCGGTGGTCCTGGCCGATGGCATGGTGGCCGGCGAGGGGTACCATGCCGAGTTTGGCGGCCCCCACGCCGAGGCGGTCGCTCTAGCCGCCGCCGGGGCCCGGGCTCACGGAGCCACCCTGGTGACGACGCTCGCACCGTGCAGCCAGGTGGCGAAGCAACCGGCCTGTGCCGACCTCATCGCCGCGGCTGGCATTCGCCGGGTGGTCATCGGCATGGGCGACCCCAACCCGGCGCAGGCGGGGGGCGCCGACCGACTCAGAGCGGCCGGGATCGAGGTGGAGACCGGGTTCCTTCAGGCCGAGATCGAGCGCCAGAACGCCCAGTATCTCAGAGCCGTCCAGCACAGTGACCGTCCCTTCGTGGCCGTCAAACTCGCCACCAGCATCGACCACCGGATTGCCGACGCCGCCGGTCACTCCCGCTGGATTTCGGGCGATGAAGCCCGGGATTGGGTCCATTGGTTCCGGGCCGGATTCGGCGCCATCGGCGTCGGCGGACGGACGGCGCAGGTCGACGACCCGATGCTCACGGTGCGGGGAGCCGTCGACCCACGGGTCAGTCCGACCCGGGTGGTGTTCCTGGGCAGTCGGAAGCTCAATTGGGAGTCAAACCTGGTGCGGACCGCCCGGGAGGTGCCGACGATCGTGGTCAGCGATCAGATCCACTCGATCGACGCCGCCGCCCTGGCCGACCGGGGTGTCACGGTACTCCGAGGCGGCTCGCTCCCGGACGTGATGCAAATGCTCAAGCACCACGGCATCGATTCGATCGTGATGGAAGGCGGGGGCCGGCTGACGGGCCAGCTCCTGTCCGATGGACTGATTGACCGGTTTGCCTGGATCGTGAGCCCAGTGTGGCTTGGCGATGGCGGCGTTCCCGCCACCCGGGGGTACGAAGTGGGCTCGCTGCTCCAAGCGGAGCGGTGGGTGGCGACCGAGCGCCGGCCGCTCGGGCAGGACACCTTGCTCGTGTTCGACCGGCGGTAGCGGTGTTTTCAGGGTTGGTCACCGCCGTCGGCGAAGTCACCCGCGTCCGGCTGGATCGGACCGGCGGAGTGGCGCTCGAGATCGCCGCGCCGTACCGAGGCCTGGCCCTCGGCGAGAGCATCGCGGTGGACGGGGCCTGCCTGACGGTGGCCCGAAAAATCCGGGGCGGTTTCGGGGTCCAGGTCGTGGCCACGACGGTGGGCCGCACTCTGTTCGGCGAGACGATTCGGGGCCAGCGGGTGAACCTCGAGCGGGCCCTCCGGCTCGGCGACCGGCTCGGCGGCCATCTCGTCCAGGGCCACGTCGACGGGATCGCGACCGTCCGGGGCACCCGGGTCCGGGGCGACGCCTGGCTGGTAGACCTGGCGGTGCCCGGCGCGGTGGCGGCCGGGTCGATTCCCCTGGGCTCGATCACGGTGGCCGGTGTGAGCTTGACGGTCAACGCGCTCCGGGCGGGGCGGGTCATTCAAGTGTCGTTGATTCCCCATACCCTTCACCATACGACGTTAGGCGCGCTCGCACGGGGCCACCGGGTCCATGTCGAGGGTGACCTGATCGGCAAATATGTCGCGGCCCTCGTGGCGCGCGGCGGAACGGCAGGAGCATGACGTTCGGCACCATCGACCAAGCGATTGAAGACCTTCGCAACGGCCGCTGCATCATCGTCGCCGATGATGAAGAGCGCGAAAACGAGGGTGACCTGGTGTGCGCGGCGGAATTGATCACCCCCGACCTGATCAACTTCATGGCGGTTCACGGCCGGGGGCTGATTTGCTTGACCCTGACGCCGGACCGGTGCGATCAGCTTGGGTTGCCCCAGATGATCCAAGAGAACACCGAGGAGATGGGCACCGCGTTTACGGTCAGCATTGACGCCGAGCGCCGGTTCGGGGTCACCACAGGGATCTCGGCCGCCGACCGCGCCATGACGATTCACGTGGCGCTCAAGCCGGACACGGTGCCGGCCGACCTCCGGCGGCCGGGTCACATTTTCCCGCTTCGGGCCCGGCCGGGCGGAGTGTTGCAGCGGGTCGGCCAGACCGAAGCCAGTGTCGATCTGGCGCGCCTCGCCGGGCTCGCGCCGGCCGGGGTGATCTGCGAAATCTTGAACGCCGACGGGACGATGGCGCGGCGGGCCGAACTCTCGGACTTCGCCGCCCAGCACGGGCTGACCTTCGTGACGGTGGCCCAACTCGTGGCGCACCGGCTCCGGAACGAGCGGTTGGTGCACCGGGTGGCCGAGGCCAGTTTGCCCACGGAGGCCGGGGCGTTCCGGATCATCGGCTATCGCAACGATGTCGATGCGGCCGAGCACATCGCGTTGGTGTACGGCGACGCCGAGGGGCCGGCCGATGTCCTGGTCCGGATGCACTCGAAGTGCCTGACGGGCGATGTGTTCCACTCGCTGCGTTGCGATTGCGGCGATCAGCTCGAGGCCGCCATGCGCCAGATCGTGGCCGCGGGCCGGGGCGTGATCGTCTACCTCGATCAAGAGGGGCGGGGCATCGGCCTGCTCAACAAACTCCGAGCGTACGAGTTGCAGGACAGCGGCGCCGATACCGTTCAAGCCAACCAGCGCCTCGGCTTCGGCCCGGATCTCCGGAATTACGGCATCGGTGCCCAGATTCTGCGCGATCTCGCATTGTCCTCGATCCGCCTGATGACCAACAACCCCCGGAAGGTCGTCGGGCTCGATGCCTACGGCCTGACCATCACCGAACGGGTCCCCTTGGAGTTGGCCCCCCGCGATGAGAATCGCCTCTACTTGGCCACCAAGCGCGACAAACTCGGCCACCTGATCGGACATTAGCATGACGGAGTATCGGGGAAATCTCCGGGCGGTCGGCTCGGTCGGGATCGTGGTGAGCGCCTACCACGAGCGGATCACGGCCCGGCTGCTCGAGGGCGCGCTGGCGACCTGCGCCAGCGCCGGGATCGGCGCGGGTGAGCTCGATGTGGCCTGGGTGCCGGGGGCCTTCGAACTGGGCGTGACCGCGGCCGTCATGGCCCGGTCGGGCCGGTACGCCGCCGTGGTGGCCCTCGGGGTGGTCGTTCGGGGTGAAACCCCGCATTTTGACTTCGTGGCCGGTGAGACCAGCAGAGCGTTAGGTGAGACGGCCCGGGACACCGGCGTCCCGATCGGCTTCGGGCTGCTGACGGTCGATACAGCGGCCCAGGCCGTTGACCGGGCCGGGGGCGTGGCCGGGAACAAGGGGGCGGAAGCGGCCGAAGCCGCGATCCGAACCGCGGATCTTCTTCAACAAATGGTGAGGCCGTAATGCTCCGGACCGAGACCAAAGGACGGGCCCGGGCGCTTCAGTTGCTCTACGCCGCCGAGGCGCAGGCCCTTGGGGTCGAAGACGTGATCCCGGGGCTGGCCCGCCTCACCGGCCCGGAGCCCTTGGTGCTGGCATTCGCCGAGACGTTGGCCACCGCGGTCCGGGCCGACCAACCGAGACTCGACAAATTACTGGAGGACGCCACCGAGCACTGGAAGCTCGACCGGCTCGCCGTCATCGACCGAAATATTCTCCGATTGGGCGCCCACGAGCTGTCGTCACCCGAGATTCCGCCGCGGGTGGCCATCGACGAGGCGCTCTGGCTGGCCCACCGGTTCGGGACCGCCCAATCCCCCGGGTTCATCAATGGGGTCCTCGATCGCGTTGCCCGGACGCTCGGACGGCTGTGAGGATCCTGCTCGTCAACTGGCAGGATCTGGAGAACCCCGAGGCTGGGGGCGCCGAGATCCACCTGTTCGAGTTGTTCAGCCGGGCGGTGGCCGCCGGCCACCACGTCGACATGGTCTGTTCGGGATGGCCGGGATGCCCTCCAGCGGCCGTCGTCGAGGGCCTTCGCGTGCAACGGATCGGCAACCGGCACTCGTTTGCCCTGAAGGGCCGCGCCGCCGTTCGGGCGGCCCTTCGGCAAACTCAGTACGACGTGTTGGTCGAGGACATCAACAAGCTCCCGCTGTACCTGGCCCGGGTCAGCCCGGTTCCCTCGTGCGTCATCGTCCCCCACTTGTTCGGAACCACCGCCTACGACGAGGCGGCCTGGCCCCTGGCGACGGCCGTGGTGGCGGCCGAGCGCCTCATCCCTTGGGCCTATCGGCGCTCCCATTTCCACGCCATCAGCGAGAGCACCCGAGACGACTTGGTCCGTCGAGGGGTGCCCTCCGACCGGATCGTGGTGATTCATCCTGGGATCGACCCGCACCGCTTCACCCCGGACCCGGCGGGCGAGCGGTCCTCGCCGCCTTCGTTCCTCTATGTCGGCCGGCTGAAGCGGTACAAGGGGGTTGACCTCGCCATTCGAGCGCTGGCTGTGGTGCATCGGACCCGACCGGAGGTGACCCTGGACGTGGCGGGGAACGGAGATGACCGCCGGCGGTTGGAGGCCTTGGCGCAGTCGCTTGGCCTGGCCACCTCCGTCCGGTTCCTGGGGTTTGTCGATGAGGCGGCCAAAGTCAAGCTGCTCCGGACCACCTGGGCCAATCTATTCCCATCGCCAAAGGAGGGCTGGGGGATTACCGTCATGGAGGCGGCAGCGTGCGGGACGCCGTCGATCGCCTCGGACAGCCCGGGGCTCCGCGATTCCGTGCGACGCGATCAGACCGGCTTCTTGGTGCCCCATGGGGACGTCGAGGCGCTGGCGGAACAAATGATGCAGCTGGCCTCGGATCGCACGCTGGTGGACCGGATCGGCCGGGCCGCCCGGGCCGGGGCGGAACGATGGACGTGGGACGATGCCGCGGAGGCCACGGTGCGGCATCTGGCCGGTCTGGTGAGGACTTGATCCTTTCAGAGGAGTGAATGCATGCAAAGCACGTTCGCGGCGCGCCACTGCGAAGTGGCCGACGATCTCAAGACCCGCGCCCATGAGGTCATGAACCGATTGGCGCACCTGCCTCCCCACGCCATCGAGGGCGGCGTCATCTTCGACCTGACGGCGGAAGGCCATCTGGTTGAACTCAAGCTGCACATTCCCGGCGGGCGGTGGCTGGTGGCCACGGCGGTACGCCCCGATCATCGAACCGCACTCGACCGGGCCGAAGAGAAACTCAAGAAACAGCTCGACCGCGCGGCCACCCAGTATCGCCGCGACCGGCACGCACCGAGCGAGCTGCCATGACGCTCCGGCCCCGGGATCTGCTCGGCCGGCGGGGTGATCTGCTCGAACTCGAGTCGCTGACGGGCGAGATCGGCCTCGATCGGGCGCTGCCCGAAACCGATATCGCGAGTCCGGGGCTCGTCTTGGCCGGCTACACCGCTCGGTTCGTGCCCGACCGCATGCAGGTCCTCGGGGAAACCGAGGTGAGCTACCTCGGGTCTCTCGACGATGCCGCCCGGCGGGCGGCGATCACGACATTCTTCGCCTTCGACCTGCCGATCGTGTTCATCACAAAGGGACAGAGTCCCCCCGAGCCGATGGTGTCCGTCGCTCGGGAGCGGGGTATCCCGGTGCTCCGGACCCAACTCAAGACGGCGGAGTTCTATCGCCGGATCAAGCCGATCCTGGCCCATGCGTTCGCGCCCCGGACCACCCTGCACGGGTCCTTGGCCGATGTGTACGGCGTTGGGTTGTTGTTTACCGGCCGCAGCGGCATCGGGAAGAGCGAATGCGTGCTCGACCTCGTCGAACGCGGCCATCGGTTGGTCGCCGACGATGTCGTGATTGCCACCCGGCGGGGCAACGATATCTTGATCGGCCAGGGCCATGAACTCGCGGCCCACCACATGGAGATCCGGGGCGTCGGGCTAATCGATATCCAAGTCCTCTTCGGCGTCCGATCGGTGCGCCAGCAGAAGCGGATCGAGGTCATCGTCCACCTCGATGACTGGACCAACGCCCCCGACGCCGATCGAACCGGGCTCGCCCGGCAGGAAATCACCATCTTGGACGTCAAGCTGCCGAAGGTGATCGTGCCATTGAATCCCGGCAAGAACCTGACGGTCATCTCGGAAGTCGTGGCCATGAACCACCTGCTTCGCATGGCCGGCGTGGACAGTGCCGCGGTGTTCAATGACCGGCTGATCAAACGGATGAAGGAACAGCGCGGTCTTCGGGAATACCTCCAGGAGGACTTCGAGTGACCCTGCCGACGCTGCATGGGGTGGTCGTGTGCCATGGCGACTTGGCCCGGGCGATGGTCGCCGCCGTCGAAGAGATCAGCGGCATTCGGGGCGCCCTCGTGCCGGTGTCGAATACCGGGTGCGACCGGGGCCAGTTGGAGGAACGGATCGTCGAGGCCGTCGATGGGCGGCCCTCGGTCGTCTTCATCGACATGCCGAGCGGCTCCTGTCTGTTCGCGGCGGTCCGGCGCCTGTCGGGCACGGCGGAGGTGCGCCTCGTGACCGGCGTCAATCTCGCCATGCTGCTCGATTTCGTGTTCCATCGGGAACTCGCCCCGGACCAAGCCGCCGAACGGGCCCTCGACACCGGCGCGAAGGCGATTGCGAGCCGCCGATGAGTATCGTGGTGGCCCGGATCGATGACCGGTTGGTGCACGGGCAAGTGGTGATCGGCTGGGGGCGGCCGCTCGAGTTGAGCCGGATCGTCCTGGTCGATGCCGAGGTGGCGGCCAGCCCCTTCGAGCGGGAACTGTATCAAATGGCCGTCCCCGCCGGGATCGACGTGGAGTTCCTGGAGCCGGACGCCGCGCCGGACCGGATCGAAGCGTTAGGCGTCGCCGACGAACGGGTCTTGGTGCTGACCGGGTCAGTGGACACGATGGTCGCGTTGGTCAAGCACTGTCACGGCGCCATCGGCAAGGTCAACCTGGGCGGGATTCACGAACGGCCCGGCCGGGAGGAGTATCTCAGCTACGTGTATCTCTCGACCCGGGAATTCGACGATCTCAAGGCGGTGGAGGCCGCCGGGATCGAAGTCTCAGCCCAAGACCTTCCCACCACGGCGCCCGTGCCGCTCTCGGCGCTCCGCCGATGACGCTGGAGTGGGGAGTCCTCGTCGGTCTGGTGGTATGGGGGACGATCGCGGGGCTCGACCTCGCGAGTGTCCTCCAGGCGCTGCTGTCGCGCCCGCTCGTGGTGGGGGCCGGCGCCGGTTGGATCCTGGGCGACGTCGAGGCCGGGCTTCGCGTCGGGGCCTTGCTCGAATTGTTCGCGCTCGATGTGGTCCCGGTCGGGAGTTCCCGGTATCCGGACTTCGGGGCCGCCACCATCGGTGCCGTGGTCGTCGCGGCCGGGCCGTGGCAGCAGACTCTCGGGTGGTCCTGCGGGATCGGGCTCGCGCTCGCCGCCGCGTGCGGCGCCACGCTGACCATTACCCGCCGTCTGAACGCCCGCACCGTGCGGGCCTACGCCGACCGGTTGGCCGCCGGTGACGACCGGGCCGTCCGCGCCGTGCATTGGGCCGGGCTCGGCCACGATACGGTCCGGAGCGCCCTCGTGGCCCTATTCTCGCTCGTGGTCGCGGTCGCCATTCGCGGTTCCGGTCTCGGGCCGGGCGCTAACGCCGGCAGCGCGCTGACGGCCGTGGCGTTGGCGGGCGCGGCCTGGGCGGTGGCCCACGGGGCCATGGCCAGCGGACGGTCCGGCCCCCGGTGGCGGTGGGCCCTGGCCGGCCTCGGCGTTGGGGTCCTGGTGGTCGGCGTACGGTGACCGGGATCCTGGCGGCGACGATCCGGCTGCTGATCGTGCAAGCGGCTTGGACCTACGAGCGGCTCCAGGGGGTCGGCGTTGGGTTCGCGTCGCTGCCGCTCCTGGAGCCGTTGCGAGCCGAGCCCGATCGCTACCGGGCGGCGGTCGGGCGCTCGACCGAGCTCTTCAACGCCCATCCGTACCTGACCGGCATCGCCGTCGGCGCCGCGGCCAGGGCTGAAATCGACGGGGTGCCGGGCGGCACCGTCCAGCGGCTCAAAACCGCGTTGGCCGGCCCGCTGGGCTCGCTCGGTGATCAACTGTTTTGGATCGGGGTGGTTCCGGCCGTGATGGCGGCGATGCTCCTGGCGCTCTCGCTCCATGCCGGCCTGTTGGCGGTGGCCGCCGGGGTTGGCCTTTATCTGCTGGTCCGGCTCTATGTCACGGTGTGGGGGCTCCGGCTCGGATTTCAGTCGGGCCTCCAGATTTCCGGCGCGCTCAAGGCGTCTGGCTTGACGGACCAGGTGCGCCGGGTTGGACTCCTGGCAGGTCTGGTGGTCGGCGCCGCGGTGGTACCGGTGTTTCGGTGGCTGGCCACCCCGGCGGTGGCGTTTCACTGGTGGCTCATGCCGGCGCTCGGGCTGACCGGGGGCGTCATCGCGGCCCTGGTTCGATTTCGGGTGCCGTCGGCCCGGCTGTTGACGTTGGTGGCCATGGTGGTGACTCTCCTCTGGCAATTGAGGTAACGGCATGATCGAACGACTCGTGACGATCGTGAACCCGCTCGGGCTCCATGCCAGGCCGGCGGCTCAGTTCGTCAAGATGGCGGCGACCTTCTCCTCCCATATCGAGCTCGTCAAGGACGGTTCGGCGATCAACGGGAAGAGCATCATGGGGGTGATGATGCTGGCGGCGGAACGGGGAAGCTCGTTCCTCATTCGGGCCGACGGCGTGGACGCCGAAGGCGCCGTGGCGGCGCTCGCCGACTTGGTCGCCGCCGGCTTCGGGGAGAAATGACCGACTCGCGGACCATCCGGGGCATCGGGGTGTCGCCGGGGCTCGCCCTCGCCCCGGCCGTCGTGCTCGAGTGGCGGTTTCCGGACGTGCCCGACCGATCGGTGACGCCCGACGAAGTCGAGGGCGAAATTCGCCGGCTCCACGAAGCCACCAAGACCGTCGCGAACCATCTCAACACCCTTCGGGAGCGGGTGCTCCATTCCGCCGGGCTCGAAGAATCCCAGATTTTCGAGGCCCAGATTCTAATGGTCGAGGATCAGGATTTTCAGGCCAGTGTGGAGCACCTGATCCGGGAGAACAACCTGAGCGCCGAGACGGCGTTTGAGTTCAAAGCGCTGGAGCTGCGGGTGGCGTTCTCGGGCACGTCCAACCTCCGAATGCGGGAGCGTCTGGCTGATCTCTCCGCGACCCAAATCCGGGTCCTTCGAGTCTTGGTGGGCCACGAGGACGATGAACTCGCCGCGGTTGGGGCTGATCAGCACGTCATCATCGTGGCGCACGAGCTTTCCCCCGGGCTCACCGTTCAGCTTGACCGCGACCAGCTTCTTGGCTTGGTGAGTGAAGAGGGGACCCGGACCTCACACGCCGCAATCCTCGCCCATTCGCTCGGGATCCCGGCCGTGATGGGGGCGGCGGGGGCCCTCGACCGGATCAAGTCCGGCCACATGCTGCTGATCGACGGCCAAACCGGCACCATCGTCATCGAACCGACACCGGAAGAACTCGAGATCGCCAGAACCCAGGCGACCCGCCGGCACAAGCTCGACCTCGAACTCGAGGGCGCCTCGAACCAGCCCGCCGTCACCCCGGACGGGGTGACCCTCTCGCTCATGGGGAACGTCGACCTGCCGGAGGAAATCGACCTGGCGGTCAAATACGGCGCGAGTGGGGTCGGGCTCCTCCGAACGGAGTTCCTGGTGACCGGCCGGGCCCACGTTCCGACCGAAGACGAGCAACTCGAGTACTTCCGTCGAGTCGGGGCGGCCTTCCCGAATGACCCAGTGGTGATCCGGACCTATGACTTGGGCGGCGACAAGTTTCCGGCGGCGTTCGAGACCCAGCCGGAGGCGAATCCGTTTCTCGGCTGGCGATCGATTCGCGTCTGCCTCGACCGGCCCGAGATCTTTCGGCCCCAGATCCGGGCGCTGCTCCGCATCGCCGCCGAGCGGACGATCAAAGTGATGCTCCCGCTGGTCACCCGCGTCGAGGAGGTCCTGGAGGCGAAAGCGATGTTCGCCGAGGAGGCCGCCAACTTGGCGGCGGCCGGGGTCCGCGCTGCCCAGTCGCTCGACATCGGGGTCATGGTGGAAACACCGGCCGCGGTGGTCTTGGCCGATCGCTTCGCGGCGGTGTCCGCGTTCTTCAGCGTCGGGACCAACGACCTGACCCAGTACACCATGGCCATCGACCGGGGGAGTGCCTACCTGGCCGGCCGGTTCACCCCATTTGATCCAGCCGTGATCCGGCAGCTGGCCCAGGTTCGCCAGGCCGGACGCACGGCCGGCATTCCGGTGAGCGTGTGCGGTGAGATGGCCTCGGAACCGTTGGGGGCGCTCTTGCTGATCGGCCTCGGCTACGAGACGTTGAGCGTGGCATCCCCGTCGCTTCCGCTGATCAAGTGGTTGGTACGGAAAGTGCCATTCAAGGTCTGTGAAGAAGCGGCAACCCTGGCCCTCGGGGCCGAACACGCGCAGGCGGTCGAAACGGTCCTTCGGGCGGCGGCGCAAAACTATGTCGACAAACGACTTCTAGGTATGTAGCGCGGTTGCCACAACCCCGGGATTGCCGCTAGTTTGTCACCGGGAATCACCCTTTCTACCCTAACGCCAGGTATCGTTCAAATGGCCCGCGCCAAACGGCACGTTTTCACCTCCGAATCGGTCACCGAAGGGCATCCCGACAAGGTTGCCGACCAAATCTCCGACGCGGTGCTCGATGCGATCATCGGCCGCGATCCGGCGGCCCGGGTGGCCTGCGAAACCATGGTCACCACCGGGATGGCGGTCGTGGCCGGCGAGATTACGACCAACACGTACGTCAACATCCCGGAGATCGTCCGGAACACGGTCGAACGCATCGGCTACACCGACGCGGCGTTCGGGTTTGATGCCCGCAGCTGCGCCGTCTTGACCTCGATCGACCGCCAGTCCAGCGACATCGCGATGGGTGTCGACACCTCGAAGTCGAAAGAGCAGGGCGCCGGCGACCAGGGGATGATGTTCGGGTACGCCACCCGCGAAACCCGGGAGCGGATGCCGTTGCCGATCATCCTCGCTCACCGGATCGCCGAACGCTTGGCGGCCGTCCGGAAGGGTCTCGATGGTCACGAGGCCATCGAGTGGCTCCGCCCCGACGGCAAGAGCCAAGTCTCGGTCGAATACGAGGGCGACCGCCCGATTGCGGTGAAGACGGTGGTGGTCTCGACCCAGCATGCCGAGCACGTCGGCCGCCGGGTCTTGGCCCACAGCACGATCAAAGACACCGTGATCCGGGAAGTGATTCGGCCGGTGCTCGAGAAGGCCGGGTTTGCCTCGCGGAGCACCAAGTTCCTGATCAATCCGACCGGCCGCTTCGTGGTCGGAGGCCCCCACGGCGACGCCGGCCTCACCGGGCGGAAGATCATCGTCGACACCTACGGCGGTATGGCGCGCCATGGGGGCGGCGCGTTCAGCGGCAAAGATCCGTCGAAGGTGGATCGGTCGGCGGCCTACGCGGTCCGGTGGGTGGCAAAGAACATCGTCGAGGCCAAGTTGGCGGAGCGTTGCGAGGTCCAGGTGGCCTACGCCATCGGCGTCGCGCAGCCGGTCTCGATCATGGTCCAGACCTTCGGGACCGGGATCATGTCGGATGAGAAGCTCGAACGAATCGTCGCCGATGTCTTCGACCTGACGCCGGCGGGGATCATCAAGGCGCTTCGGCTCCGGCGCCCGATCTACAGCCCAACGGCCGCGTACGGCCATTTCGGGCGCCGGCCGAAGACGGTCAAGGTCGAGGGCAAGCGGGTCGACCTGTTCCCGTGGGAGGAAACCAACAAGGTCCGGGATCTCTTGACGGCCGCCAAGGCCTGAGCCAACCTTCCGGCATGGTCCGGATGACAATCGCCCACCTGGGGCTCGATCGATCGACGAACTCGCCGGTCGTGGTCCTGAAGGAACAGGGGGGCGAACGGGTGCTCCGAATCTGGATCGGAGCGCCCGAGGCCACGGCCATCGCCCTCGAGCTCCGAGGGGAGTCACCGCCGCGGCCAATGACCCACGACCTCCTGAAGACCCTGCTGCTCGGCCTGGGCGGCCAACTCCGCCGGGTCACCATTACGGGTATGAAGGACAACACCTACTTCGCTGAACTGTTGGTGTTCCGAGCCGGACACCCCATTGAGATCGATGCGCGGCCGTCCGACGCCCTCGCCCTCGCCCTCAGGACCGATGCCCCGATCTTCGTGACCGACGAGGTCCTCGATGGTGAGAGCTCGGGTCCGAGCGCCATGCCGGCCACGGAATCGCCCGCCGACCAACTCAAGAAGTTCCTCGCCAAGCTCGACCCCGAAGATCTCGGGCGCTTCCAACCGTGAGGTGGCGCCGATGCCTCGCGGCGGTGGCCTGCGCCATCGCCGGACCGGTCATGGCCCAACGTCCGACCGAGGTCGGTGGGACCGTGCGGCGCCCCGCAGAGCCGGCGGCGGTGCCGGTTGGGGGTGTCCGGGTCGTCCTCCATCGGATTGGCCTGGCTACCCAAGGGCCGATCGATACCGTGGTAACGGATGGGGCAGGGCGCTTTCGCTTCAACTTCCGGGCCGATACGACGTCGAACTACTTGGTGAGCGCCCGTCACGCCGGCATTGAGTATTTCTCGGCGCCGCTGGCCACCAACCAGGCCCGGCCCGACACCGCGATCGAGTTGGTGGTGTACGATACGTCGGCCGCCGCCCCGGTCGTGACCCGCAGTCGGACCATGGTGGTCGGGGCCCCCGACGCGACCGGTTCGCGAACGGTGATCGACTGGTTCGTCCTCGAGAACAGCGGTACCCTCACTCGAGTGGGCCGGGATTCCGCCGAGCCGACCTGGTCGGCCCGGTTGCCGGCCGGGGTCCGGGGACCGGAAGTCGGGGATGCCAGGTTGTCGCAGATCTCGGCGGACGCGGTGACGTTTCGAGACGACAGTGCACTGGTCGGGGCGCCGATTTCGCCGGGGCAGAAGGAATTGCTGATTCAATACGAGGTGACCAAGGACCTCCGGGCTCTCGACGTCCCGCTGGGCCGAGTCGACTCGGTTGACCTGTTCATCGAAGAGGCCGGCCTGGTGCCTGACCCCGCGGGGTGGCGGGTCCGCGACTCCCAGATGTTCGAAGGCCGCCCGTTCCGCCGGTATCAGCGATTAGGCCCCGAATCCATTCTGACGCTTCGGTTTCGGCGCACCTCGTTGCCGAAGGCGGTGTTGCCGGTACTCGTCTCCCTGATCGGAGTCGGCCTCTTCGGCGGCGCCTGGTTGATGATGCGCCGGAGCGGCCTTGCTCGCCCGGGGACACCGTCCTAACTTCGGCCCCGTAGGTTCTTTCGATCGCAGCTCTCGGAAGCCGGTGAAAATCCGGCGCGGCCCCGCCACTGTCACGGGGAGTAGTTCCTTCGCTCACACGCCACTGGGTCACCCCGGGAAGGCGAGCGGAGTAACCCCTGAGCCAGGAGACCGCTGCGATCCGTCCGTCGGCCAAACCCTCGGGGGAGGGCGTTGGTGACTCGATTCTTATTTCTCCTATCGGCCGCCGTGTTTGGGTGCGGCCGAAGCCCGCTCCCGCCCGCGGCCGTCAGAGTGACCGACGACGCCGGGTTTGCCACCGCCCTTCCCGGGCCGGCCGATCGGATCGTGTCGTTGGTTCCGGCCGCCACCGAGCTCCTCTTTGCCCTCGGCTTGGGTGATCGCGTGGTTGGCCGGACGCAGTGGTGCGACTATCCGGCCGCGGCCGCCGAGGTCCCCTCGGTCGGCGACGGCCTCGCACCGAACGTGGAGGCGATCACCGCCCGGCGCCCGGATCTCGTGGTCGCCTATCGGTCGGCCAGCAACGCGGCCGCCATCGGCCGGCTCCGCGATCTGGGGACTCCGGTCATCGAGTTGACGCTCGACCGATTGGCCGATCTGGAGCGGGGGGCTCGAGTGCTCGCCACGGCGGCAGGGCGCCCGGGGCTCGGGGACACGTTGATTGCCCGCGTCAACGCCGATGTCCGGGCCGCCACCCAAGTGCTCCGCACCCGGCCTTCGGTGTTTGTCCTGACGTGGCGCGATCCCCCAATTACCCTCGGCGCCGGCAGTTTTCTATCCGAGGTCATCCAACTGGCGGGCGGCGCCAATCTTTTTGCGGACCGGCCGGAGCCGTCGTTCGTCGTCTCGATCGAAGCCGTCGCCAAGCGAGACCCCGCCTGGGTGCTGGTGGTCGGCGAAGACGAGCCGGCCTTCGCGGGCCGGCCGGAGTGGCAAACGGTCGGCGCCATTCGCGAGCGGCGGTTCCTCAGGGTCAACGGGTCGATGTTCAATCGGCCGAGCCCGCGGATTGGCGAGGCGATTCGGCAGCTGGCCGCGTCACTCGGATCAGGCCGGGGCCAGTGAAGGCCCTCGGACTGATGGGTGTCGCGGTCGTGGTCGCCGCGATCGCGTTGTCGATCGGCGCCGTCCCGATGTCCTTGCCCGAGGTCCTCCAAGGCGTCCTCGATCCATCCGGCCCGGCCGGGACCATCATCTGGAATCTCCGGATGCCGCGCATCACGCTGGCCTTCTTGGTCGGGGGCGGCCTCAGCGTGTCGGGCGCCGCGCTTCAGGCGCTGGTCCGCAATCCACTCGCCGAGCCGTACCTCCTCGGGATCTCCGGGGGCGCCGGCCTCGGCGCGGTGGCCGCCATCGCGCTCGGACTCTCCGGCCTGTTCGCCATTCCGGCGGCGGCCTTTGCGGGTGCGCTCGCCTCGTCGTCCGTGGTCTACTGGGTGGCCGCGGTCCAGGGAGCCCGGCTCGAACCCCGGGTGTTGGTGCTCGTCGGGGTCGTGGTCTCGGCTTTTTGCGGGGCCATCACCACCGCCGTGCTGACCATGTCCGAGGCGGCCCTGCTCCGGAACGCCTTTCTCTGGCTGCTGGGCGGGTTCGGGACGGCGAGTTGGGTGTCCGTGGTGGTGTTTGCGGCCTATGCGGTCGTTCCGATCGGGTTTCTGTTCGGCGCTAACCGGACCCTGGATCTCCTGTCACTGGGTGATGAATCCGCCCAGGCCTTGGGGCTGCGGACCGAACGCGCCAAAGCGCTGATCTTCGTCACCACGGCGCTGCTCACCGCCGCCAGTGTTGCCGTCAGCGGCATGATCGGGTTCGTCGGGTTGGTGGCCCCTCATGCGATCCGGAGCTGGCTCGGCCCGCTCCACCGCCACCTGATGCCGGCGGTCTTCGTCGCGGGTGGTTCGCTCCTGATCCTCGCCGATGCCATTGCCCGAACGGTGCTTCGTCCGGCGGAGCTTCCGATCGGGGCCGTGACCGCCCTGATCGGAGTTCCGCTGTTTGCGGTCCTGCTTCGGCGGAGCTTGGCCTAACGTGCTGGTCGGCACCGAGATGTCGGTCCGGTACCCCGGGGCGGCCCGCCCGGCCCTCGCCACCGTGTCGGTTGATGTGAAACCCCACACCCTGGTCGCGGTCGTTGGGCCCAACGGGGGGGGGAAGACCACGTTGCTCCGGGCCCTGATGGGCACCGTCCCGCTCCAATCGGGCCGGGTCGAGCTGCTGGGCCGCCCGATCGGCGGGTGGCCTGAGCGGGAGCGAGCACGGATCATTGGCGTGGTCACCCAGCGGGAGGAGTATCCCTTTGCTTGGCGGGTCGAGGAAGTCGTCAGCTTCGGGCGGTACGCCCGGCTCTCGGCCCTGGCTGCGCTATCGGTCGCGGATCGGAACGCCATCGAACGAGCGATGATCCGGGCCGATGTCCAAGCCCTCGCCGGCCGGCGGATCGACACCCTGTCTGGGGGAGAGTGGCAGCGGGTTCGGATTGCCCGTGCCCTGGCCCAGGAACCCCGGTTGCTGGCGCTCGACGAGCCGACCGCGTCGCTCGACTTCGGCCACGAGATGGAGATTTTCGAGCTGATCCGGGAATTGGTGCACGGCGGCCTCGCCGGAGTCGTGGTCACCCATCACCTCAACTTGGCCGCTCGGTTCGCGGACGAGATCGTCCTCCTCCACGAGGGTCAAACCGTCGCTCGCGGCCGGCCGGCCGATGTGCTGACGCCGGATCGCTTGGCCGGCGTGTTCGGCTGGCCGGTTCGGGTCTCGGAGGTCGATGGGGTGCCCCAGATCACGCCCGAGCGCCGCCCGGCGGTTTCCCGGTGACGTGGTTGCCTGGCGCCCGTGGCGTCCGTATCGTTCGGTCGATGTCGCGGTTTCTCGGTTCTTTGCTGCTGGCTGCCCCGGTCGTTGCCTTCGCCGGGTGCGCGGCTACCACGCCGCTGGCGCCCCCGCCGGAGGAGCGTCTGCTGGTCGTGAACGCCGGCGAAAACACCGTCAGTGTGATTCGGATCGACCCCGGTGTCATCCCCGCAAAAATCAGCCTGGGCCCACTGAGCGGTGGCGCCACCGATGTGGCGGCTCGGGGCCAGATTGCCGTGGTCACCAGCGGCGCGTCCGATGAGCTCGTCGTCCTCGATCTGTTCACCCAACAAGTCCGCCGGACGATCAAGCTCCGCCCTGGTAGCCGGCCGGCTGCCGTGACCATGCTCTCCGACGCGATCGCCTATGTCGCCAACGCCGGACTCAATACCGTCACCCGGGTGGATCTCAACACCGGTGACACGGCCAGCGTCGCCGCCGGCACCTATCCCCGCGATCTCCTGCTGACCCGCGGCCGCCTCTTCGTCGTCAACGGCAACGTCGGGCCCTGTGCCGCCGGGCTCTGCTCGCTCGGCGAGAGCTGGCTGACCGTCATCGATCCCCAAACTAACGGCCGGGCGGCCGGGCGCGATTCCATTCCGCTCCCGAGCCCCGGCAATGCCCGCTCCGCCACGCTCGGAGGCGACGGCCTGATCTACGTGGTCAACGCCGGCGATGCCGACGCCGAACTGGCGGGGCGACTCAGCATCGTCGACCCGATTCAACGCGCCGAGGTTGGGAGTTTCGGCGGGTTCGGGTTCCTGCCGTCCGCGGTCACGTCGGATGGATCCGAGCGGTTGTTCGTGGCCTCGGTGCGCGACGGGTTGATGGAGTTCAACACCCGAACCCGGCGGGTGGTGCGCGGGGCGGGGGACGGCATTCTCGGGAACAACATCGTGGCCGCCGCGGTGGACGGACAAGGCCGGATCTATGCGGTCGAGGTGGGCAACTGCGCCCTGCCGTTAGTGGGCCGGCTCCGGATCTTCCGCGCCGACCTGACCGAGTCTCGCAATGTGATCCTCGGCAACTGTCCGGTTGCCGTGAGCTTGGTCCAGATTCCCGGGTTGGTTACCGGCGCGACCAACTGATCCGGCCGGCCGGCCGGCTCTCCGATGGCACCCATCGATACGATTGCGACGATTCTGTCGACGATCCCGTACGGCGAAACTTCGAAGGTGGCCCGGCTCGCCACTCGCGAACTCGGCGTCGTCAGTGTCATCGCCAAAGGGGCCCGGCGCCCGAAAAGTAAGTTCGGCGCGGCCCTCCAAGTTCTCTCCGACGGCACGGCCACCATTCTCCTGGCCCGCCACTCGGACCTCCACACCCTCACGGGGTTCGAGGTGGCCCGGCTTCATTCGGATCTCGCCGCCAACATCGAACGCTTTGCGGTCGCGTCGGTCCTCGGGGAACTCATGCTTCGGTTCTCAGCCCATGAGCGCCAAGTCGACACCTACGATTTCTTCCGCCATTCTCTCGATGTCGTGGAGGCGGTCCCTGCCTCCGCCGTGGCGGTGCTCGGCCTCCGGTCGATTTGGGGACTGGTCAAGCATTTGGGATTTGCCCCGTCGCTCGGTGCCTGCGCCCGGGATGGCGCGCCGATCGAGGCCAACGTCGAGATCATTCCGTTTTCCCCGGCCCACGGTGGGGTGCTCTGCCGGACCTGCGCCGTAGCGGTCGAAGCCAGCCAGTTGTCCCGCCGCGATGTGGCCGATCTCGACGTGTTGATTCACGGGTACGATGACCTCCCGGAGCTCGACGACCGGTATTTGGCGGCTCATCGCCGGCTCCTCGAGCGCTATCTCCGCTATCACGTGGCGGAAGGGCACCAGTTGCCGGCCCTGGCCTTCTGGGCCGAGACCGGCTGGAAGCCGGCTCCGTGATCATCGGAACCGCCGGTCACATCGATCACGGGAAGTCGGCCCTGGTGACCGCGCTGACCGGCCGGGCCGTGGACCGCCTGGTCGAGGAGCAGCGGCGCGGCATTACGATCGATCTGAACTTCGCCCCCCTCAACTTGCCCGGATTGCCACCGGCCGGGTTGGTGGACGTGCCCGGTCACGAAGATTTGATCCGCACGATGGTCGCCGGGGCGACCGGCATCGACTTGGTGCTCCTGGTGATCGATCTCGCCGAAGGCCCCCGGCCCCAAACCGAGGAGCATCTCGCCATCCTGGAACAGCTGCGGGTGCCCGCCGGGATTCCGGTGTTCACCAAAGCCGACTTGGTGGAGGCCGATTGGGCCGAGCTGGTGGTGGCGGATGTGATGGCCCGGCTGCAACGCTCCGTCGTCGGGTTCGAACCGCCCGCGATCGTCTCGGCGCTGACCGGCCAAGGGATTGACGACCTGCGGAACCGGTTGGCCGAACGGATCCGAACCGCCGCGGCCGGCCGGGTCGACGATCTGTTCCGAATGCCGATCGACCGGGCGTTCAGCGTGGCGGGCATCGGGACGGTGATCACCGGGACGACGTGGTCGGGGCAGGCGGCCGTCGGCGAGCCGCTTCGGATCCTTCCGGGCGATCAGGTGGGCCGGCTCCGCTCGATCGAATCCTATGGCCAGGAGCGCGAGCGGAGCGACCCCTCGACCCGAACGGCGTTAGGCCTCGTCGGCGTGGACCGGGCCGCGGTCAGCCGGGGCCACGTCGCGGTGAGTGCCGCGGTCGACTGGGCCCCGACCAGTCTGTTGGACGTCGCACTCGACATCCTTCCCTCGGCGCCAGCCCCGATGCGATCCCGCACCCGGGTTCGGGTCCATCTCGGAACGGCCGAGGTCCTCGCCCGGGTGGCTCCGCGGGCCCCGATCATGCCCGGGGGATCGGGAATGGCCCGCCTGGTCCTCGAGCGCCCGCTGCTGGCCCGGGGCGGCGATCGGTTCGTGCTGCGGAGCTACAGTCCATTGGTCACGATCGGCGGCGGATGGGTCGTCGACCCGACTCCCGAACGGCGGAGCTCGTGGCCTCCGGCCCTCGGCGACCTGGACCCGCGGATTCGCCTCGAGGCCTTGGTGGCCCGCCGCCGATTCGGCCTTGGGGAATCAGAGATTCCCTTCGTGCTCGGTACCCCGCCCGGCGAGACGGCCAAGATCGCCAAGCGGGCCCGGGTCACTCGGTTGGCTGGACGGCTCCTGGCACCCGATACGGCCGCGGCGATCGAACGGTTGGCTCTGGCGGTTCTCACGGAGTATCACCGGCTCCATCCGGATCACGTCGGCCTCTCCAGCCAAACCCTCCGCCAGAGCCTTCAGGTCCCCGAGGCGCTGGCGACGGCCCTGGTCGACGATCTCCGGCGCCGAGAGCTGCTGGTGGAGCGGGATGGATTGGCCGCGTTACCGGGCTTTCAGGCCTCCCAAGTGGCCGAAGCGGCCGTGCAGCAGCTGATCGGATTGCTGGATCAGGCCGGGCTCGAGGCCCCGGATATCGCCGAGTTGGCCCGGACCATGGCGCTCCCCCACCTGTCCGGGTTGCTCAAACGGGCCGTCGAGGCCGGGGTGATCGCGGCGGTGGAACGGGACCGGTATGTCAGCACTCGCGCCCTGACCGAGTTTCGCGATGTCCTTCAGACGGGGGACTCCGGCGGGGAGATCACGCCGGCCTGGCTTCGCGAACAACTCGGCGGTCTTTCCCGTAAATTCATGATCCCCTTACTCGAGTGGAGCGATCGTCAAGGGTACACGTACCGGGACGCCGCGGGACGGCGTTTTCGGCGGTGACCCCGGACCTGCCATCGGCGCTTAGGGCATGCCGATCTCGCGGGGTGGGAGGGAGGGGCGCTGCCGACTCGGCAGCGGGGCGGGGTATCCGACTTGCCCTGTCAGCCCGCGAGGACGTGAGGACCGCCACCAGGAGAGACCGATGATTCGCCCAGACCGGCTGACGATCAAGGGCCAAGAGGCCTTTCGCGATGCGATGACCGCGGCCCGCGAGCGCGGGAATCCGGTCGTCAATGACGCCCATTTGTTCGCCGCGCTGCTCGGCCAGGACGAAGGTGTGGTCCAGCCGCTGCTCCAGAAGGCCGGGCTCAACCTGGCGGCGTTAGGCGACGCTCTCGAACGAGAGCTCGCCAAGTTCCCGACTCAGTCCGGCGGCGGGGAACCGACCCTGAGCCGCGAGTTGCACGCGATCTTCGACCGGGCGGAGAAGGATGCGAAGGCGTTGGGTGATGCCTACGTCTCGACCGAGCACTTGCTGCTGGCGATGGTCGACGAAAAGGGCACCGCAGCCCGCGGCCTGATCACCGGCCTCGGCGTCAATGGCGACGACCTCCGGGCGGCCTTGGAGGGCGTTCGTGGCAGCCACCGGGTGACCGATCAGTCACCTGAGGAGAAGTACCAGGCCCTCGAGCGATTCACCCGGAACCTCACCGCCCAGGCTCAGGCCGGTAAACTCGACCCCGTCATCGGGCGGGACGAGGAGGTCCGTCGGGTCATGCAGGTGTTGTCGCGGCGGACCAAGAACAACCCGGTCCTGATCGGCGAACCCGGGGTCGGGAAGACCGCCATCGTGGAGGGACTCGCCCAACGCATCGTGTCCGGGGATGTCCCGGAAAGCCTCAAGTCCAAAGAGATCATCGCCCTCGATATCGGACAGTTGCTCGCGGGGGCCAAGTATCGCGGCGAGTTCGAGGAGCGTCTGAAGTCGGTCGTCAAGGAACTGACCGCGGCCGAAGGTCATTTCATCGTCTTCATCGATGAAAGCCCCTCCGTGCTGGCGGGCTCCACCTTCCTGCTCGTCGCCGTGGCCCTGCTCGCCTGCTGGTTCCCGGCCCGCCGCGCGGGCAAGATCAACGCGATGCAGGCGCTCCGCGCGGAGTGATCAAGCCACCAACCTCCCGTAGCCGACCGGAGAAACTATAGCC
>JANMHX010000362.1:0-2486 GCA_031375485.1 Gemmatimonadota bacterium
ACTCGACGGGTCAGCCGAGCGCCGAGTGCCGAGTGCCGAGTGCCGAACCTACAAACTCTATATCGGGGGTAAACAGGTTCGGGCGGACTCCGGGTATATGATGGCGGTGGCGGGAGGGGAAGTGGGGTTGGGGAATCGGAAAGATATTCGGAACGCGGTGGAGGCGGCGCGGGCGGCGGCTCCGGGGTGGGGGCGGAGTACGGCGCATCTGCGGGCTCAGATCCTGTATTACCTCGGGGAGAATCTTGGGGTTCGCTCGGATGAATTCGCCGCGGGGCTGGTCCGGACCACCGGGGTGACGGAGGCGGCGGCGGACGCTGAGGTTCAGGCGGCGGTACGGCGGGTGTTTCGGGCGGCGGCCTGGGCCGACAAGTACGACGGCCGGGTCCATGCGACGCCGATGCGGGCCGTGACGTTGGCGATGCCGGAACCGTTAGGTGTCCTTGGGGTCGTGGCGCCGTCGTCGCCGTCGTTGCTCGGATTTCTGTCGACGGTGCTGCCGGCCGTGGCCATGGGAAACACGGTGGTGGCCGTGCCGTCGGAGGAGGCTCCGCTTGCCGCTCTCGAGTGCTATCAGGTCTTCGATACCTCCGACCTGCCGGCCGGCGTCATCAACATCGTGACCGGACGGGTCCAGGAGTTGGCGCCGGTGCTCGCCGGGCATGACGATGTCGATGGCATGTGGTATTTCGGCACCGCGGCGCTCTGCGGGGAAGTCGAACGGCTCTCGGCCGGGAACCTGAAGCGGACCTGGGTCGACCATGGCCGGGCCCGCGACTGGTTCGACGAGGTCGAGGGCTCCGGCGAGGAGTTCCTCCGTGAGGCCACGCAGGTCAAGAACATCTGGGTTCCCTATGGGGCGTGATCGTGTATAGCCATTGCTTGGCCTGCAATGCCTCCCTCGGTACCAACGAGGTGATCGAGGAATGCCGGATCGGCCGGCGGCTGGCGTTCGATCCGCTGCGCGGGCGGCTCTGGGCCATCTGTAAATGGTGCAACCGCTGGAACCTGGTGCCGATCGAGGAGCGGTGGGAAGCGGTCGAGGCCTGCGAACGATTGTTCCGCGCCACCCGGCTTCGCTATTCCACCACCAATATCGGATTGGCTGAGGTCCCTCCGGGGCTCGGACTGGTCCGGATTGGATCGCCGCTCAAGCCGGAAATGGCGGCGTGGCGGTACGGGCGCTACCTCCAGGAGTGGCTGCCGGGCGCGGCCCATCTCGGGTCACGGATCGGTGACCTGGCCGACCGGGCCGTCGGCATCGTGGCGGCCCGCCTGGGGATTCGCCGTGACTACGACGTGGCGATGTGGCTCCGGCTCCGCCATCGCCCCGACCGGATCGTGGCGCTCGCGGAGTCCGAGTCGGGTAATGTCCCGATCCGGGTCCGGGACCTCGAGCGGTCCGAGCTCAAGCGTCCGGACCCGGGCGAGGGGTGGCGGCTGGTGGTGCCTCACGAAACCGGCGTCCTCTCGCTCTCCGGCGACCGCGGCCTGAGCGTGGCCGCGAAACTCCTGGCCCGCCTCAACGGCACCGGGGCGTCGGAGACCGCGGTGCAATATGCGGTGGCCAAGCTGTCGGATGCCGCCAATCCTGACGGCTACTTCGCGCGGGTGGCGGCCATCGCACTCCGGTCGTGGTGGGGTCGGCATCCGGAGGGCATGGCACTTCCCGGCCCCACGGCCGACTTGGCGGCGCCGACCGATTCGGAGCGGCTGGCACTTCATCTGACCAAGCGATCGTTCTGGGGGCGAGGCGGATTCGGCAGCGAACCGACTACCCGACTGCCGCGGCTGCCGCTGGTGGATCGTCTGGCGCTCGAAATGGCGGCCAACGACGATACCGAGCGCCGGGCCTTGGAGGGTGAGTTGGCCCTGCTGGAGTGGGCCTATCGGGAGGCCGAAGCTCTCGCCGCCATCAGCGACAGTCTGCCGTTGGTGTCGGGGTACCCGCTGGCATTCAGAGGCGCCTTCTCCAGGCCTTGACGCGCATCAGGCCAGCGCAATCACCACGGGCCGGCCCAGCACGCTTTCGAGCACATCAGCCTTGCGGGAAGCACCCCACACCTCGAGTGAGAGGTCCGCGCCGGCGCGCTTCGGCGCGATTTTGATCGAGAGTTGCTCCTTGGTGAGCCGAGTCGTGATCTGATCGACCATCGCGGCATGGCCCCGGTCGAGGCCGTCGGCCACCCGGAGGATTCCCGAGATCCGCCGGACCGTTTCCTGGTCGGCCTCGGACAGCCGGGTGAACTCGGCATCCTTCCGGCTCGGCCCCTTCTTCCGATGGTACCGGCTGATCAGGGCCACCAGGGTCCGCTCCCGCGAGCCCAGACTGAGCCGGTCGGCATGCAGGATCAACTGGTAGCTGTGCTTGTGGTGGCTTCGATAACTGACCACTTGGCCCACGTCGTGGAGGAGGGCTGCGGCTTCCAGGAGCGCCCGCTCCGCGGCCGGAGCCCCGATCGCGTGGTGGAGCCGGTCGAACAGGG
>JANMHX010000368.1:0-6231 GCA_031375485.1 Gemmatimonadota bacterium
CCCACAGCTCCTTCGCAATCTCATACTGGCCCGACCCCCAGGCTATGCTGCCCTGGGCGTAAGACCGGAGGGCCTCGAACGACGGGGTCGTGGCCGCCGGCAGACCCAAGGACCGGCCTCGGCGCTCGCTCCGGCCCTCCCCAAGGCCGGCCCGCGTTTCATCGACCAGCCGGTCCAGCGCGGTGAGGGTGCCGGCCCGGGTTTCCGCGCTGGCTTCGGCCGAACGCACCGCTTGACCGGACCCCGCGTCGGCAAGGACCGACGAGAGGCGGTAGCCCTCGCCGAGCCGCTCGATCCGGAAGCCGAGGACATACTGGATGTTCTCCCGGGCAGCCACCTCCCGGGCGAGGTCGAAACTGAGCCGAACGGTGTCCGCCCGCTCCTCCCCCATTCGCCGGAGGGCCCCCACCACTCGGCTCCGGGACAGCACGCTGAACCGGGCCGACTGCGCGAGTCCGACCGCGGCCGCCGCGATCAACGACTGGTCGAACAGCCTGTCACCCGTCGCATTGTCGAGATCGGCCAACACGATCGCGCCTCCCGGCGTGAGCCCGGGTGGCGGCGCGGCCCGGGTCGCCCACACCGCCACCAGCAGGACCACCCCCCCGAGCGCGATCAGCCCGCCGATCCGGTTGGTCGGGGTCCCGAGCCACGACCCCGACCGCCCGGGCCCGTGGGCCGCCCGGATCCGGGGCCGGATCGTTGCCACCCACTCACCAAACTCGGGCGAGGGCGGCACCACCCCCGCCAGGAAACCGGCGTGGAGCGAATCGGGTTCCGTGACCGCCGAGGTCTCGACGTCGGCCCCGACCAGATCCCGCCGTAACGTTAGGCGGCCCTCGGCATACTCGATCAACGGGGCCCCGGCACTCGTCGAGAGCGCGGTCACGGCGGCCGCCAGCCGGCCGCGCCCGGCCGCCGGCGTGAGGTCCGGGGTCAGCAGCAACATGGCGGCATCGTCGTCGATGCCGCCCCCGGCATGAAGGGCCGCCAAGACGAGGAGCGGGAGGGCAATCGGATCGTCGACCCGGCACGGGCCATCGGGGCCGGCCAAGGCCAGCCGACCGGAAGTCTGGAGAGTGTAACGAGCCATGGGGACGATTGAACCCTACCCAATGGGCCGGTGCCTTCACAAGGCCGCCGGACGAGCCGGTCGGTCGCCGTCACCCTGGTATCGGCGGTCCGGCTCTCAGCGTAGATTCTGCGGCGCTGATTCCCACTCAACTTCAACGGTCGACCTCATGGCAGATTTGCTGTCCCGCCGCGATCTCGAGTTCCAACTCTACGAAGTACTCGACACCGAGGCCCTGTGCCAACGGGTCCGCTATGCCGACCACAGCCGGGAAACGTTCGATCAGATCATCGAGGCGGCCGAGGTCCTGGCCCGAACCCGGTTCCTGCCCCATTGGAAGACCGTGGACGAAGCCGAACCGACGTTCGACGGCCACCGGGTGCACACCCACCCCGACGTGAAAGCGGCCCTCGACGCCTACATCGAAGCCGGGTTCGTGGTCGCCGGCCATTCCGCCGAGCGGGGCGGCCTCCAACTGCCCTGCGTGGTCGAGAAGGCCGCGTTCGCCCATTTCAAAGCGGCCAATGGGTCCACCGCCAGCTACGCGCTGCTATCCGGGGCGGCGGGCAACTTGATCTTGGCCCACGGAACCCCAGCGCAAATCAAACAGTACGCCGAGCCGATGCTGGCGGGCCGGTTTTTCGGGACGATGGCGCTCTCCGAAACCCAGGCCGGTTCGTCACTCGCCGACATCACCACTCGGGCGGTCCCGGGCCCGGACGGGACCTACCGGCTCTTCGGATCGAAGATGTGGATCTCCGCCGGGGATCACGAGCTCTCCGAGAACATCATTCATTTTGTGCTGGCCAAAATCGACGGGGCCCCCGCCGGCGTCCGGGGGATTTCGTTGTTCATCGTGCCGAAGTACTTGGTGGCCGAAGACGGAGCGTTGGCCGAGCGCAACGACGTCTGCATCGGCGGCCTCAACCACAAGATGGGCTCGCGGGGCACCGTCAATACGGTGTTCAATCTCGGGGAGGGGAAGTTCCGCCCGCTCGGGAGCGCGGGCGCGGTCGGCTACTTGGTCGGGGCACCCCACCAGGGGCTTGCCTGCATGTTCCACATGATGAATGAGGCCCGGATCGGCGTCGGGATGGGGGCGGTGGTGCTCGGCTACCGCGGCTACCTCGAGTCGTTGGCGTATGCGAAGTCCCGGCCCCAAGGCCGCCGAATCGGCGCCAAGGACCCCACCACCCCGCAAGTCCCGATCATCGAACACGCTGACGTGCGTCGGATGCTGCTCGCGGAAAAGGCCGCGGTCGAGGGCGGACTCGCGCTCTGTCTCTATTGCGCCCGGCTCGTTGATGAAGAGCGAACCGGCTCAACCGAGGAAAGCCGGGCCCTGGCCGGCCGGCAACTCGACCTGCTCACCCCGATCGCCAAGGCGTGGCCGAGTCAGTTCTGTCTCGAGGCCAACAGCCTGGCCATCCAGGTGCTCGGGGGGTACGGCTATAGCCGGGAGTACCCGGTAGAACAGCTCTACCGGGACAACCGGCTCAACGCGATTCACGAAGGGACCGACGGGATTCAGGCCCTCGATCTCCTGGGCCGGAAGGTCCGCCAAGAGGGCGGGGCAGCCTTTCAGGCCCTCGTCGACCGGATGCGGGGGGCGGCCGAGGAGGCCTCGACCCTCGCCAACGCTGATCTGATCCACCTCGGCACAACCTTGGCCGCCGGGGTCGCCGCCCTGGTCGAGACCACCGACCGGTTGGTGGCCTGTCCCGACGCCGAACTCGGCTTAGCCAACGCATTTCCGTACCTGACCGTCTTCGGACACACGGTCGTCGGCTGGCTCTGGGTCGAACAGGCCCTGGCCGCCCAACGGGGCCTGGACGCGAACCCCGGCGACCCCTTCTACCAGGGCAAGCTGGCCGCCGCTCGATACTTCCTCGATTGGGTCCTCGCGGGCACCCAACCGACTCACCAATTGCTCCGGCGCCTGGACGACACCACCCTGTCGATGCGCCCGGAGTGGTACTAAACCCATTCCCGGGCGTCATTTGCGGCCGGACCGGCTGGGTTGAACTGGATTTGAGGGGTGGTTAGATTCGGCTCCTGAAGTTCGTGAATTATTTCACGAAGCCATTCCTGCCGGCTGGCCTATTACAAGTCAACGGGACCGCTGCCATGCTACGGTCGTACGTTCCAGTGCTGGTTCTCATTGGGTTCGTGGTCGCCAACGCGATCATGATGCTCGGTGTCTCGCACGTCTTCTCGACCTATCGGCGCACCGCCACCAAGGTCGCGCCGTACGAATCGGGCATCCCGGTCCTCGGTGACGCCCGCGAGCGGTTCTCGATCAAGTGGTACATGGTCGCGATGCTGTTCATCATCTTCGATATCGAAACCGTCTTCATGATCCCGTGGGCGGTGGCCTTCCACCAGCTCACGGAAATCCGGGGACTCCTCCTCGTCGAGATGCTGGTGTTCGTCGGGATTCTCGCCGTGGGTTACATCTACGTTTGGAAGCGGGGCGCATTCCAATGGGACTGACACTACCTCCCGATCCCAACCCCGGTACGGCCGAGGTTCCGGCGGTATCGCCAAATTGGATCACCACGAGGCTCGACTCCCTGGTCAATTGGGGCCGGGCCAACTCGCTCTGGTCGATGCCGTTCGGCACCGCCTGCTGCGCCATCGAGTTCATGGCCACCGCGGCCGGCCGGTTCGACATCTCCCGGTTCGGCATGGAGCGGATGAGCTTCTCGCCCCGCCAAGCCGACGTCTTGATCTGCGCCGGGCGGCTCCCGTTCAAGCTGGCGCCGATCATCCGGCGGATCTGGGATCAGATGCCCCAGCCGAAGTGGGCCATCTCGATGGGCGCCTGCGCCTCGACCGGCGGGATCTTCGATACCTACGCCATGGTCCAGGGCATCGACACGATCATTCCCGTGGACGTCTATGTCCCCGGGTGCCCGCCACGCCCCGAGGGTTTGCTGTACGGGATCATGATGTTGCAGAAGAAGATCAAAGGTGAATCGATCACCGACCCGACGCTCCGCCAGGAATTCCTGATGGACGACCGGGGCTTCTTCATGCCGCCCGAGAAGATCGACGTCATCTCGGAGCCGTTCGGCAACTCCGTTCACCAGACCCGTTCCGCATGACGGCCACCACGACGGCGCTGTCACCGTCGGTCGAGGCGCTCCGGTCCGCGTTCGGGGCGTCGATCCAGCGGGCCGCGGTGTCCTGCGGCGATACCATCGTATGGGTCGAGCCCGCCCGAGCCCATGACATCCTGGCGTGGCTCAAGACCACCGCCGGCCAGCAATTCAACTACCTCACCGACATCACGGCGGTCGACTACCGCGACCCCGAACACCCGCTCGAAGTCTCCTACCAAATCCGATCGCTCGACCGGAAGGCTGATCTCCGGATCAAGATCGAACTGGACAAGACCGCACCGCTCGCCGTCGACTCCGTGTTCGATTTGTGGAAGGGCGCCGACTGGCTGGAACGCGAAGTGTTCGACCTCTTCGGCGTCGCCTTTCGGGGCCATCCCGATCTCCGGCGGATTCTGATGTGGGACACCTATGCCGAGGGATTCCCGCTCCGGAAGGATTTCCCGCTCCGCGGCAACTTCTCCCGGGCCGAGCAGACCCGGCAGGTGCTCGCGGCGAACCCGGAAGCCAACTACTCAGTGGAAGAGCTGAACATTGCGGACGTGTTCGATGAATTGCCCGAGGACATGAAGCGCCGGCTGGCCAAGGGCGAGCGGGGGGAAATTCGATGAGCACCCGCACCCTGGAAATGTCCCTGGCCACTCCCGGCGTCGACGCCGCGGGCCGGCCCACCCGGGTCCCGTTGTCGGCCAAGAAGGGTTCGGACGACGAGTTCGGCGCCGAGCACATGCTGGTCAACATCGGCCCCCAGCATCCGGCCACCCACGGCGTCTTGCGGCTCGTCCTCGAACTCGAGGGCGAAACCGTCATCCGCTGCATCCCCCATATCGGGTATCTCCACTCGGGCTTCGAGAAATTGGGGGAGTACCGGCACTACAACCAGATCGTCCCGCTGACCGACCGGACCGACTACCTCTCTCCGATGGCCAACAACGTCTGCCTGGCGCTCGCCGCGGAAAAGTTGATGGGCATCGAGATCACCGAACGGTGCCAGGTGCTCCGCGTCATTGCCTGCGAAATGAGCCGGATCATCTCCCACTTGGTCTGGCTTGGCACCACCGGCATCGACCTCGGCGCCTTTACTCCCTTCCTGTGGTCGTTCTACCAACGGGAACGGATCTACAACCTCCAGGAGTCCTGGACCGGAGCCCGGCTCACTACCAGCCTGACGCGGGTCGGCGGCATGATGGCCGACGTCCCCGAAGGCTTCGAGGCCGGCCTCCGGGATTTCTGCCGGACCTTCCCGCATACCCTCGACGAAGTCGATGCGATGTTCACCCGCAACTCGATCTGGTGCGGGCGTACCCAGGGTGTCGGGGTGATGAGCGGCGAGGATGCCATCAACTACTCGCTCTCCGGGCCGATGCTCCGGGCGAGCGGGGTGTCCTACGACGTCCGCAAAGACCGGCCCTACTTGGGCTATGACACCTACGACTTCGATGTCCCGATCGGCGAACACGGCGACATCTACGACCGGTATCGGGTCCGGCTCGAAGAGATGTATCAGTCGAACCGGATCCTCGACCAGGCGCTCGACCGGCTGGCCACCCTCAAGGGCGCCCCACTCAACACCGCCGATCATCGGGTCATTCTCCCGCCCAAGGGCCGGGCGATGAGCGACATGGAAGCCATGATCCATCACTTCAAGCAGGTCATGGAGGGCGTCGCCGCCCCGGTGGGCGAGGCGTACATGGGCGTGGAGAATCCGAAAGGCGAACTTGGGTACTACTTCGTCTCCGACGGGACGGCCAAACCGGTGCGGTGGCGGATCCGTCCGCCCTCGTTCATCAACTTGGCGTGCTTGCCCAAGCTCTGCGAGGGCGCGCTCCTGTCGGACGTGATTGCCATCAACGCGAGCATCGATATCGTGATGGGAGAGATTGACCGATGAGCGGCACCGCGACGTATGCCCCGGTGTTCGTCGGGCCGACCAAAGAGAAGCTCGAAGCCTTGTTCCCGAACTATCCCACGAAGCAGGCCTGTCTGCTGCCGGCGCTCTGGATGGTGCAGGAAGCCCGGGGATGGATCCCACCCGAG
>JANMHX010000381.1:0-6554 GCA_031375485.1 Gemmatimonadota bacterium
CACGTCGCGCCGCGTCGACATGTTCGGCCGACGCATCACCCGGATTCGGCCGGCGCGCGACTACGAAACGGTTCAGGCAGCCCATTTCGATGTCCGAACCCGGCCCGGCGAGGAGGAGCAAACCGCCGGGGTCATGTAGCACCCGGGTTCGAGTCCGACCCCGCGCATCGTTCGTCCACAGCGGCGGGTTGGGTATGACCCATACCCCCGCGAACGTTCTGGGCCAGCAGATCGGCTGGTTTGCCTGCGTCATGGGTGCGGCCGCCGGCCATCCCTTCGTCGGGGCCGGGGTTGGCTTGGCCATCGTCGCGTTGCACCTCCGGGCGCTGCCCGACCCGGAACAGGAACTTCGGCTCCTCGGCCTCGCGGCTGCCCTCGGTTTGGGGATCGAATCCGGCCTGCAAGCCGCCGGGATCCTCAGCTACGCCAGCCCATGGCACGCGGTACCCTGGCTCTGCCCGCCGTGGATCGCGGTGCTGTGGATCCAGTTCGCCACCACGCTCCGATTTGGGTTTCGATGGCTCCGGGGTCGGCCCGCCCTCGCGGCTGTGGTTGGGGCGATCGGCGGGCCGCTGGCCTTCCGGGCGGGCGAGGCGCTTGGCGCGGTTCGGTTCGCCCCCGACCGGTGGGTGAGCTACGTGTCCCTGGCCGTGGTGTGGGGCATCTGTTTTCCGGTGCTCACGGTCGCCGCCGCCAAACTACCGGAGCAGCCCGTCGCCGGCCGCCTTGGTCAGGAGGCGAATCAGTCCTGAGTCGTTGGCCCGCCGGAGCGCCTCCGCCAAGTCGCACCGTTCCTCATCGCTTCGGGGGCCAGGGAATGAAAGAACTGGTCCGCTCCACGTAGTCCCGGTATTGGGGTTTGGTCTCGATCAGCTTCTTCTCCAGCAGCACCACGCCGGACACCTTCAGCAAGAGGCCCGTCATCACCACGGCGCTCAAGCCGGTCCAGGCGCCACCCGATGCCACCGCGAGGCAATAGAACCCCCACCAGAGACAGGCATCACCGAAGTAGTTCGGGTGGCGAGTGTACCGCCACACCCCCGAGTCGAGAACTCGGCCGCGATTGGCTGCGTTGGCCCGGAAGGCGGTCAACTGCCAGTCGCCGGCGGCCTCGAAGAAGAAGCCGACGGCAAACAGGCCGAGCCCAAGCCAGACCATCGGCTGACCGAGGGTTGCCCGGCCCTGAAGTACGGCGAGCAGCGGCAGCGACACGAACCACATGATCACGGCCTGGAGATAGTGCACGGTGAACAAGTTGACCCACCAGAACCGGGGTCCGCCCGCCCGACGCATCTCCTGGTACCGGTAGTCCTCACCGTGCCCCCAGTTTCGCCACGTGAGATAGGCCGAGAGCCGAAGTCCCCAAAGTCCGACCAGTCCAAGGGTCAGGTTCCGAACCGACCCACCCTCCAGGGCAGGTTCCGGTGCGATGCTCCAGTAATAGGCCGCCAGCACCACGAACCCCAGACCCCAGAACCGGTCGACCAAACTGGCATCCCGCCGCACCACACTGCCAACCCATACCAGCGTGAGCAACCCGAGGGCGAGCACCAACCCGCCGAGGATCGGGTTCATGCCTGGACCCCTTTCCGGCGAAATAGGCCATCAATGCCGGGGCCTTCCAAATCCTTCAGAGCCAGGAGGAAGTAGACGGCAATGGCGATGTTGCCGAGGACCATGAGCAGAATGAACCAAGCAGCCCGGGCCCCGGCCGATGGCTCGCGCCACCCGATCCAAACGAATACCGCCACGAACCCGAAATAGGCGTCGGCGAGCGTGGCCTTGAACCACCAATCAGCCCACAACCGGCTCCCGGCGGCAAAAACATTCTCATCCAGGCTCGCCCGGACGGTGACGAAGAGCATCGCGCCCAGGATCAGCGCGAAGAGGACAAGCAGCGATCGCTTCATGGAACGTCCCTTTTTAACATTAATGTCGTAAGACGAGTTGTTTGTCGACCTATTCATCCAACCCGGAACAGCACTTCCGCGTTGGGGTATCGAGCGAGGGCCTTGGCCTTGAGCGCCTTGTTTCGGGTCATGTCGAGGCCGGGATCTTCCGAAAGAACCGCCTGGGCCAAGTCCCGGGCGGTGGCCAAAAGATCATTGTCATCCGGAAATCGGGCCACCCGGATGTCCGCCGTCCCCGACTGGCGCTGGCCGAGCAGGTCGCCCTGCCGGCGCTCTTCCAGGTCGAGTTCGGCGATCCGGAAGCCGTCGTCCGTGGCGGCAAAGGCTTGGAGCCGAGCGGCCGGATAGCGGCTGATCAAGATGCAATGGCTGGCCTGGCCTCCCCGCCCGACTCGGCCCCGGAGTTGGTGCAACTGGGCCAATCCAAACCGCTCCGGATGCTCGATGACCATCATCGTGGCATTGGGAACGTCGATGCCGACCTCGATGACCGTCGTTGCGACCAGCACGCTGATCTCCCCGGCCCGAAAGGCCCGCATCACCCGGTCTCGCTCCGCCGACTTGAGCTTGCCGTGGACCAGCCCAACCGCCATGTCGGGCCATCGGCCAATCAGAGTATCCGCCATGGTCTTGGCGGCCAAGAGGTCGGCCTTCTCGGTTTCATCGATGACTGGGAGCACCACGTAGGCCTGTCGGCCCGCCCGGCACTCGGCTTCGACAAAGTCGAGGACTTTATCCCGCTGGGCCGTTCCCCGCACCGTGGTCCGAATCGTCCCCCGGCCGGGCGGCCGCTCCTTGACCACGCGGAGATCGAGGTCGCCGTACCGGGTTAGGGCCAACGACCGAGGAATCGGCGTCGCCGACAGGAGCAACACGTCCGGGGCCGAGCCCTTCGACATCAGCGCCGCCCGCTGTTCCACGCCGAACCGGTGCTGCTCATCGATGACCGCCAAGCCGAGCCGTTTGAACGTGACGGTTTCCTGGACCAAGGCGTGGGTGCCGACGACTACTCGCATCGCCCCGCTCGCCAGCTGTTTCCGGACGGTTTCCTTGTCCCGAACACCCAGCCGTCCGACCAGCAGCCCGGGAGCGATGCCCAGCGGCTCGAGCATTCGGGAGAGGGTCATGTGGTGTTGCTCGGCCAGGAGCTCCGTCGGGGCCATCAGGGCGGCCTGGTAGTCGTTCTCGACCGCCAACAGCATGGCGAACAGGGCCACCACCGTCTTGCCAGTCCCGACATCACCCATCAGCAGCCGGTGCATCCGGTCCGGCGCTGTCATGTCGCCGATGATTTCCTTGAGCGCCCGCCGCTGATCGTCGGTCAGCGGCCACGGCAGTGTGGCCTTGAGCCGGCTGGTCAGGTCCCGGCGATTCTCGAAGGCCACGCCCTGACGGCCCCGTTTGGCGATGAATCGGGCCCGTCCGAGCATCACCTGGAGGTCGAGTAGCTCATCGAGCGCGAGTCGGCGCCGGCCCCGCTCGGCCTCGGCCACCGAGGTGGGGTGATGCACCGCTCGCAGCGCCTCGGGGAGCGTCGGCAGTTCGAACCGGGCCCGGAGGTCGTCGGGCAGCGTTTCGGCTGACAGAGCAATCAGGCTGTCGAGGTGCCGGTCGATGACCCCGCGGATCAGCTTGTGGCTCAGGCCTTCGGTGGCCGGATAGACCGAGAGCACTCGGCCGGCCGCCAGCGGATCCGATGAATCATCGTCGCCCTCCTCGGCCAAGACGATGAATTCCCTCGGGGCCATTTGGCGGCCATGATAGAACCGCACCGGGCCCGCCACGAGCAGCGTTTGGCCAACGACGATGCTCCGGTCGAGGAACGCCTGGCCGGGCCAAACGCACTCGATGGCTCCCGTCGGGTCTCGGAGAACCGCGTGAAAGATCCGGAGGCCCTTGCGGGTCGGCAGAATGCCTTTGGCGACGACCCGCCCGACGGCGGCGGCATCAACGCCAACGGCGAGCTTGACGATCGGAGTCACTGACGAGGCGTCGATGTAGCGGTGGGGGAGGTGCCACAACAGATCGTGCGCGGTTTCGATGCCGAGCCGGGCCAGACCCTCAGCCCGTCGTTCGCCGATTCCTTTCAGGAACTTGACCGACATGTCGAGGCGGAACGCGGCCCTGGGGCCGCTCGAGAATCTCGGCGAGGCGTCGCTCACTCATCGGCACCACTTTCGACCAACTCGCGTCCGAACGCGAGCGGATCGAATTCCACGAGATCGTCGAGCCCTTCGCCGAGTCCGAGGAACCGAATCGGGACATCGAGTTCCCGGCGGAGCGCAACGGCGGCCCCGCCTCGAGCGGTGCCGTCGAGCTTAGTAATGACCAAGCCGGTCGGCCGAATCGCCTGGGTGAAGACCTTGGCCTGCTGGACCGCGTTCTGGCCGACGGTACCATCGAGCACGAGAAACGCCTCGTGAGGGGCGTCCGGAATCTTCCGGCTGATGACCCGGCCCACTTTCCGGAGCTCGTCCATGAGCCCATCCTGGGTATGAAGCCGGCCGGCCGTGTCGACGATCACGAGGCTTGCCCCCCGGGCGGAGGCCGCCTCCAGACCGTCGAACGCGACTGCGGCCGGGTCACCTCCGGGTGCCCCGCTGACACATGGCACCCCGATGCGGTCGGCCCAGACCTTCAGTTGGTCGATGGCCCCGGCTCGGTAGGTATCGGCGGCCACGAGAAGCACGGAGTCACCCTGCCGTTTGAACCGGGCCGCCAACTTGGCCACCGTCGTGGTCTTCCCGGTGCCGTTCACCCCCATCACCAACAACACCGTCGGTCCGGTGGCCGCGCGCCGAAGGGTTCCGGGTCCGACCGGACCGGTCAACAACGCCGCGATTCGCTCGGCAATCGCCCGTTTGAGGTCATCCTCGGATTTGAGTTTGCCCCGGCGGACCTGCGATTCCAACTCATCGAGAATATCGGTGGTGGCCGCGATCCCAAAGTCGGATTCGAGCAACACCCGCTCCATGGCCTCGAGGTCCGCGGCCTTGAAACCGCGCACCAGCGCGCCCACATCGGTCAGGGCCAGTCGTTTAAGCTTGCCCCAGAGCGACAGTTTCTTGGCCTGGGTAACCCGGGAGGATGCCATGCCTGGAACTTAGTACTATCGAAGCCCGGCCCGGCGACGCCACCACCACTCGCCCGACAGCGCCACAATCGCCAACGCAAAGAGCCACGGCTGATCCCGAAGCGGGGCTCGTCCCGCGGGCATCGCGGCGGCGGCGGCTCGCTCCGCCACCACCACCGGCCGGGGTAACCACTCCTCGGAGTAGGCCTCAACACCGACGAGGCCGCTGCCACCGCCCTCGAGCCGGTAGTCGTACCGGCCGGGAGCCAGGAGCAACTCGGCTCGTCCCGATCCGTCGAATCGCAAGGTGTCCGATCGATCGCCGGCCGGGCTTCTGAGATCAACCCGGAGCGTCGTGACGTCGGCCCGAAGGCGCTCGAACACCACTGGCCGCCCCTGCGTCACCACCGCCCGAACCGGCCGGGCCCGGCCGGTGGCCGAATCGCTGGCACCGAGCAGCCACGTGGTGGTGGCCGCGACCCACGCGCGGTAGGCCTGTTCACTTTGGCCGCCGCGAAACGCCCAGCGCCAGAGGCCGGCCGCCCCGACCAACACTTCACGCCGCCCGGCGGAATCTCGACCCACCACGGCGGGGCGTTCGCCGCCCCGCCGGCTCAGCTGGCCGACCAAACCGACCCAGTCGCCGGGTGCCGGCGTGAGGGCCACCAAGGCCGCGGCCGGTGGAAAGCTGTCGACCGGCAACCCAACGAAGGCGCCCGACACCGGTGAGACTCCGCCAGGCATCAGGTACCAATCACCCTCGGCCGGCAGCGAAGCCCTCGACGTCGCCACCCAGTCCAATCGACCGCGCGCCGCGCTTCGGCGGCCCCGGTCCGGCCCGTCACCGAACTGTACCAAGAGGTCGGCCCGGGCAACGGCCTGATCGACTTCGGCGGACGAGACCGGCGCGAGATCGCCCATCCGGGCCCACCGGTTGGGGGCCACCGCGAAGTAGCCCCGCACCGGCAGCGCCGCCACCTCGCCGATGGTCCGGAAAAAGAATTTGCTCTCCCAACTGGCCGGGTTGGCCACCACCACGATGCCGGGCGTCGGGAGCACGACGATCGCGTGGAGCCGCCGGTCGGTCCGAGGTTCGCTGTCCTTCGCGTCGCGAAGGGCAACCGAGAGCAGGTGCCGTCCAGGGGCGGCGGCTTTGGGCAGCGTCCCTTCGATGACGGCGGCACCGGATCCGTTCGTCAGGGGAACGACGGCCGTCAACCAACGGGCATCCCCGGACGACACATCCACCGTCACCTGGGTTCGGTCCGGGATGTCGAATCCCGAGACTTCGACGTCGAGCCGCAGGGTGTCGCCCACCGCGATCCGTTCGGGACCCGACACCCGCACCAATGCCAAGTCGGGGCCCCGGGGGCGGGCAAACAACTTGATCCCGGTTTGCGCGAGCACATCCCCGGGGATCTCGGCGGCGTCCTCGAGTTCCCCGTCCGTCACGAGCCACACCGGACGGCCACCCGCCGCGGCCGCCGCCACCGCCCCGGCCAACACCGACCGCCCCCCGGAGGGCAGCGAATCGGCGCCTAACGTTCCGACCAGCCGGACCTCGCCGGTTG
>JANMHX010000382.1:0-3225 GCA_031375485.1 Gemmatimonadota bacterium
CGCCGAAGGTCACCACCGCCACGGCCCCCATCCCGGCCAACAGCCCGGCAAAGGCGCCGAACGGCCGGACCCGCGGCACCATGGCCAACAGAAACACCCCCAAGATCGAGCCGTAGAAGAACGAGCCGAACCGGTTCACGACTTCGATCAGGGAACCAAGCCCCGCGGCGAAAGTGGCCACCAAACAGGCAAAGAGCCCCCAGACTCCGGTGGCCACCTTCGAGACCCGCAAGAAATGCGCATCGGAGGCCTCGGGACGAACCCACCGGCGGTAGAAGTCGATGACCGTGGCCGTCGAGAGCGAGTTCAGTTCGGCGGCAATGCTGGACATCGCGGCGGCCAGAATCGCGGCCAGAAACGCGCCCGCCAGACCGATCGGGAGCTGATCGATGACGAATCGGGGCATGATGTAGTTGACGTCTTTGGCCGGTTCGCCGGTCACCCGCTCCGCCAGCGCCAACGCCTCCTCCCGGACCGAGCCGACCTCAAGGTCGGCCGCCCGGAACGCCTCCCGGGGCGCCACCCCGTCCGCCGTGGCGATGGCCTCGGCCGCCAGCCGCCGGACGCCATTCCGATCGGCGTAGCGAGCCTCGAGCTGCTGGTACTCGGCGGGCGCCGCCGCTCGGACGCTGGCCTCGTGGGCCGGATTGTAGAGCAACGGCGGAGCCTGAAAGAGATAGAACACGAACACCAGGACCCCGATCAGCAGCACCAAGGCCTGAAGCGGGATCTTCCAATAGGCGCTCATCAAGAGCGAGCTCCGGGCTTCCGGCACCGAGCGGGCGGTGAGATAGCGCTGGACCTGGCTCTGATCGGTGCCGAAGTACGACAGCATCAGGAAGGTGCCGCCCAGCATCCCGGACCAGAACGTGTAGGTCTTGCTCAGGTCGAATGAGAAGTCGAAGACCTGGAGCCGGCCGGCGGCTCCGGCAATCCGAAAGGCGGCGTCGGGCCCGACCGGAAGCCGTACCAGGAGAACGACCACGACCGCGACCAGGGCGAACACGATCAGCACCATTTGCTTCACGTCGGCCCAGGTGACGGCTTGGACGCCCCCGATCATGGTGTAGAGGACCGTGGGAATCCCGATGACCGCCACCGACCACCCGAGATGCCATCCGAAGATGGCGGAAAACACCACCGCCGGGGCGGCGATGATGGTGCCGCACGACATTCCCCGCGACACTAGAAACAGGAAGCTGGTCAGTGAGCGGGTCCGGGCGTCGAACCGCCGCTCGAGAAACTCGTAAGCCGTGAAGACCCGGGCGCGGTGAAGAAACGGCACCAGCGTGACCCCGAGAATGACCATGGCCACCGGCAGTCCGAAGTAGAACTGGACGAACCGCATCCCGTCGGTGGCGCCCTGCCCGGTGGTACCGATCATGGTGACGGCGGAGAGTTGGGTGGCCATCACCGAAAGGCCGACCGCCCACCACGGAAGGCTCCGGTTGGCCAGGAAGTACCCTTCGATCTCGGTCGTCCCCTTGGAGCGCCGGAGCCCGTCGACGACGACGTACACCAAGTAGGCGGCGATGATGGCCCAGTTGAGCGGGTGCATCCTACCGGCCGTACCGGGTCTGCAGGAACCAGAGCGCCAGCAAGGTCACGACCTGGACGATCGAGACCCGGAGCAGGTTCCGCCGGAAAGATGGTTCGGGGGCGTCGATCACCATGGGGGCAAAGATCAGCGCACCCACCGCTTCGGGCAACCCGGTCCGCCGGAGTTGCCGGGCACCGCCGGTAGCGACACCTTTCCCGAGCCCACTTCTTGGATCACGCGCATGCGCCCAATCGTCACCCGAGTCCTTGGACTCGTGGTTCTGGCATCGGCCCCCCTCTCGGGCCAAACCTCGGCCAAGCCGACGTCCCCGGCCGAGCAGTTTGGCTTTGCCATCGGCGACGACTACCAACTCGCCACCTACACCCAGCTGACCGATTACTGGAAGAAGCTCGATGCCGAGTCCGACCGGATGAAATTGGTGTCGATCGGCAAAACCGCCGAGGGGCGGGAGCAATGGATGGCCATCATTACGTCCCCCGCCAACCACGCCAAGCTCGACCGCATCCGGGAGATTTCGGCGCGGCTGTCCCGGGCGGAGGGGCTGACCGACGCCGAGGCACGGGCCCTCGCGAAGGAAGGCAAGGCGGTGATCTGGATCGACGGCGGCCTCCACGCCACGGAGGTGCTCGGCGCCCACCAGTTGATTGAGCACGTGTATCAAATGGTGAGCCGGAATGACGAAGAAACCCTCCGGCTGCTTGATGACGTCGTCCAACTCGTGGTGCATGCCAATCCGGACGGGATGGAACTGGTCTCGAGTTGGTATCTGCGCCGCGCCGATCCCACCAGGAGAAGCCTGAGCGGATTGCCCCGACTCTACCAGAAGTACATCGGGCACGACAACAACCGTGACTTCTACATGAACGCGATGGCGGAGTCGAAGAACATCAGCCGGGCCATGTACCGGGAGTGGTACCCGCAGATCATGTATAACCACCACCAGACCGGGCCGGCGGGGTCGGTGATGTTCGCGCCTCCGTTCCGCGATCCCCACAACTACAACATCGACCCGATTCTGATCAATTCCCTGAACATGGTGGGGAACGCCATGCACACCCGGTTTGCGGTGGAGGGAAAGCCGGGCGTGGTCCAGCGGGAGGCGGCGAGCTACCAGACGTGGTGGAACGGCGGGCTCCGAACGACCGCCTACTTCCACAATCAGGTCGGGATCCTGACCGAGACCATCGGGAGCCCGACGCCGATGGCGATCGGGGTCGTGCCGGAACGCCTGGTGGCCGACGGCAACGGCACCTTCCCGATCATGCCGCAGCCCTGGAAGTTCCGTCAATCGATCGACTATTCGATCACGGCCAACCGGGCCATCCTGGACTACGCGTCGCGCTACCGGGAGCACTTGCTCTACAACATCTACCTGATGGGCAAGTCGGCCATCCGAAAGGGCAGCGAGGACACCTGGACTCTGATTCCGAGCCGGGTCGAGGCCATGCGCGCCGAGGCCGCCCGAGACAACCCGACCGCGGCGGCGCCGAACCCATTCGGGGAACGAACCCTCGACGCCAAGTACTTCGCCCGGCTCAGAAAGCCGGCCGATCGCGACCCCCGGGGCTACGTCATCCCGGCCAACCAGCCGGATTTCCTGACCGCCACCAAGTTCGTGAACGCGCTGATCGAGTCCGGCGTGGACGTCCAGGTGGCCAACGGCC
>JANMHX010000013.1:0-12804 GCA_031375485.1 Gemmatimonadota bacterium
GTCGGGTCGACGAGCGGGTTGGCATAGCTCAGATAGTGGCGATACTCCGCGATCAAGGCTGGGATGGTGACACTGAACGCGCCGGTCAGAAGTTCGACACTGTCCCGGGATCGGAGCAACTCATCGGTAAACCGGCCCAACGCCGCGTCGGGCGCCTGGTCGAGCGGCGGGACCGGATGACGCATCTCGCCGATTCGCTGCCGGAGGGCCTCGACATGCTCGGCGCATTGCCATTGGGCCAAGGCCATGCCGCCCTTCACTTCCCACTCGGGCGTGGCCGGGAGGTGAGCGACGAGGGCCCGCATCAGGCTCCGTTCGAGCCACTGGTATCGGAGCAGCCGCCGGACGGTTTCGTCGACGCCGTAGCCCACCCGGGCCGCCCCGGCATAGCTGGCGAGGCCGGCGAGTTCCGGCACCCCGATCGACGAAGCCATGGTCAGCGCTCGCTCCGTGCGGCCCGCAACATCGTGACGCCGGTGTAGAGCACCACCACCGCGACCAACCACCGTACCGTCGTCACGTCCAGCGACTTGACGATCAGCACCGCAATCAGCACGGCTGGAATTCCGCCGAACGTCAGACCTAACGCCGCTCGCTGGCGATAGGCACCCGCTCGCATGAACCGGATCCCGGCGACCACCATGAGAAAGGCGCACGACCCCATCATGATCGGAAACGCCACCTTCGGGTTCATGCCAAGGACCGCAACCATGATCATGGCCGGGCCATAGAGCCCGATCCCCAGGGTCATCAATGCCCCGAGGGCGAAGTTTCCGGCCACGGCGATGGCCAACTTGCCACCGACCAGTCCGACGGCGTCCCCGCCGCCCGCCACGATCCCGAGATTGGTGAGCGTAAACAACACCGCCGCGACCAGCAGCGCGGTCCCCATCCCGATTTGGATCTTGCGGCGGGACCATCCTGCCACCACGCCGGCGCCGAGCCACGCGCCGAGTACCGCCGCCGCGATCAAGATGACGAGGGTGGTGAATTCAACCTCGACCACCGAAATGAAGAAGAGGGCCTGCACCAGCGTCGGGATCGTGTGGCCGACATTCAGGGTTCCGGGAATCCGTTCGTCCGGCACCAGTTTGAGCAGCCGGTAGCTCGCCGTGGTCGGCGCATAGGAGCCGATCCCCAAGGTATCGAAGAAATTGATGACGAATCCGAGCCCGACATGGGTCGCAGTCGGCGGGCCGCGATCATCGTCGGACTGGGGTTTGCCGAACTTGAGCCAGGCCGCGATGTAGATGACGCCGCAGAGAACGAGCACCGCGAGCAGGTACACCACCCGGGAATCGGGCATTGGCTGTCCTCGAGAGTTTGGAAGTTACCGGGCGCCCAGTCCGACGATCGCCAGACCGGCAGGCACGATGGGGTGCGTGACCCGCCAGAGAATGTATCCCGATTCCGGGGCCGTAAGGGTGGCGCGAGGCAATCCCATCGAGTCCCGGATCTCGGCCAGCGGAGTCCCGGCCTCGACGGGGTCGCCGGCGCGCACCAGGGTCCGGCACCAGCCGTCGACCGGTGCTTCCAGAAACCGATACTGGGTCAGCTCAATCGGAGAGCGATCCCGAGTTGGGCGAGCGCCGAGCATCCCGAGTTCGGCGGCCACCCCGAGTACGCCGTCGAGATGAAAGGCAACATCGGCCTCGGGCATCAGCCCGTGGGAGCCGCCCTCGGCAAACACCGACAACTGCCCGCGCGCCGCCCGGGCGGTACAGCTCCTCCCGGGCAGGCCACCGGAACCGGTCAGCCGGACCAAGAAATCCGAACGAAACGACCGGGCCAGGTCGAGATTTCGCCGGTCGAAGGCCGGGTCTCTGGTCTCTTGGCACACGACGAAACGGGACATCTCTTCTCGAAGATCGCCCCCGTGGAGATCGATCAGACAGACCGCGTCTTTGGCCCACGTGGTGAGGATCCCGTCCGCGATGGCTTCGCTGAAGCTGCCATCCGGCCGGCCTGGAAAGCAGAAATTGATGTTCTTGCCATCGACGGGGCAGAGGTACTCGGTCCGCTCGGCGTAGCCCGGTCCGTTCACGACCGGGATGACCGAGATGGTACCGCGAAGGCCACGGGCATCGATCCGCTCGGCCAGGCGATAGGCGGCCTCGACTCCCGCCACCTCGTTCGGATGGATTCCCGCCATGACGGCGAGGGTCGGTCCGTCGGACAGGCCCACGATGTCGATGCCCTGCCACGAATGGCCCGCCAGCGCGGGGGCCGCGAACCGGAGGGTCCGGTAGTTGATGCCGGCGCGGGTCATGGGGTCAGGCCGCGAGCAGGCCCATGCGCCACAACACGAAGACATAGTCGGTGGCAATCTCCCGAAGCCGGTCGTACCGGCCCGAGGCCCCCGAATGTCCGGCGCCAAGATTGGTATGCAACAACAACGGATGGGAGTCGGTCTTCAGGGTTCGAAGCCGGGCCACGTATTTGGCCGGCTCCCAGTACATCACTTGGCTGTCGTTGAGCGAGGTCCGGACCAACAGCGCCGGATACGCCTTGGCCGCCAGATTGGTGTAGGGACAATAGGGGCGGATCCAACGGTACTCGGCCAGGACGGCGGGATTGCCCCATTCCTCGTACTCCCCGACCGTGAGCGGCAACGAGGCGTCGAGCATCGTGTTGATGACGTCGACGAACGGCACCTGAAGCACCGCCGCGCCACAGACGTCGGGCCGGAGATTGAGGACCGCCCCGATCAACAGGCCCCCGGCGCTTCCGCCCTCGATGACCAAGCGCGCCCGGTCGGTCTTGCCCGTGGCGACCAGATGATCGGCGGCCGCGATGAAGTCGGTAAATGTGTTCATCTTCGCGGCCATCTTGCCGGCATCATGCCAGGGCCGGCCCATTTCGCCGCCGCCCCGGATGTGCGCCACCGCGAAAACAACGCCCCGGTCGAGGAGCGAGAGCCGGTTCGAGGTAAACGATACCGGATAGGGAATGCCGTAGGAGCCGTAGCCGGTGAGGTAGGTCGGGCGCGGCCCGGCCGCCATCTGGTCCTTCCGCCAGACCAGCGACACCGGGACCCTGGTGCCGTCGGCGGCGGTCGCGAACACTCGCTCGCTCTGGTACCGGGTCGGGTCGTAGTCGCCCAGGACGTCTTTGCGCTTGAGAAGCACCGATGTTCCGGCCGCCATGTCGAAATCATACACCGATGAGGCGGTCACGAATGATTCGTAGCGGTAGCGGAGTTGCCGGGTGTCCCATTCGGCGTTCATCCCGGGCCCGGCGTCGTAGACCACTTCGGGAAACTCGACGTATCTGACCTGATCGGTGGCCGTCGCCGCGACCCGGACCCGCGCCAAGCCGTCACGCCGCTCCCAGGCCACCCAGTGCCCCGCGAAGCATTCGATCCCTTCGACCACCACATCGTCCCGAACCGGGAGCACTTCGGTCCAATTGGCCGGCGAGGGATCGGTCACCGGCGCGGTGACGACCCGAAAATTCTTGCCCCGATCGTTGGTCCGGATGAAGAACCGGTCGCCGTGATGCTCGAGATCGTATTCCCGGTCCTGGATCCGGGGGGCCACCACCCGCCACGATCCGGTCGGCGTGTCCGCCTCGAGAATCTGAGCTTCGGTCGTGGTGTGACTGGCCGAGAACAGCAGCAGAAACCGCCGGCTCCGGGTCCGGGTCACCATCACCCGGAACCGTTCATCGGTTTCCTCGTAGACCAACCCGGCCGGTTCGCCTAACGTCATCCGGTAGACTCGGTAGTCGCGCTTGGTCTCGTCTTCGACCGTGTACAAGATGGTGCGGCTGTCCGCGGCCCAGACCGCCGACCCGGCCAGCGGCACCGGCTCCGTCAGCATGCCGCCGGTATCGAGATCCTTGATGAAGAGGGTGTACTCCCGGCCCCCGGTCACGTCGGTCGAGTAACAGAGCTTCCGGCCATCCGGACTTACCTGCATCAACCCGACACCCAGGTAGGGATGCCCGACGGCCATTTCGTTCAAATCGAGGAGGATCTCATCGGGTGCTCCATCGGCGTCCCGGCGGCGGCAGTAGGTCGGGTACTGCTTCCCTTCCTCGGTGCGGCTCCAATACCAGTAGCCGGTGTCCCGATACGGCACCGACAGGTCGGTCTGTTTGATCCGGGCCAGCATTTCGTCGTAGAGGCCGGCCTCGACGGCCTTGAACGGCTCGAGCACCGCCTCGGTGTAGGCGTTCTCGGCCTCCAGATACGCCCGGACCTCGGGGCGGTCCCGATCCCGGAGCCAGAAATAGTCGTCGGCGAGGGTGTCGCCGTGGAGTACGATCGGGTGCGGCTCCCGGAGGGCCACCGGCGGGGTGAGGCTGGTCGTCATGTTGGAATCTAGACTGAAGGGGACTCCGGCCACGCCGCCCGGACGAGGCGTGGGAGGATCTCGCCCGACGGTCCCATCAGATGACGGATTCGGTCGCCGGTCTGTTGGCCCTCGTCGGTCATGTTGATCACCACCACCAACGCCCCGCGGCGGGCCGCGATCCACGGGAGCGAGGCCGCCGGCTCCACCACGTTCGAGGTACCGATCGAGAGAAACACGTCGCACCCGGCCGCCGCCTGCTGGGCTCGCTCCAAGGCCTGCGGAGGCAGCATCTCCCCGAACCAGACGACGTCGGGCCGAAGCATCCCGCCGCACGCCGGGCATCGGGGCACCACGTCGGTGTCCTCGAACCTCTCCGCCACTCGGTTGCAGTCGAAACACTTGACCCGGCCGATATTGCCGTGGAGCTCGACGACGTCCCGGCTACCCGACCGGGCGTGCAACCCGTCGACATTCTGGGTGATGAGCGTGAACCCCGGCACCAGCCGCCCCATGGCCGCCAAGGCCTGATGGCCGGCGTTAGGCCGGGCGTCCGCCACTGCCAGGCGGCGCATCCGGTACCAGCTCCAGACCAAATCGGGATTGCGCCGAAACCCCCGGGGGGTGGCGAGGTCTTCGGGCCGGTAGTCGGCCCAGAGACCGGTCATCGTGTCGCGAAAGGTGGGGATCCCGCTTTCCGCTGATACTCCGGCCCCGGTAAGCACCGCGACCTGCCCTGCCGAATGGAGCGCCCCGGCGACCTCAGCGAGCAAGGAACCCTTCGAGACGGGTCTTCACGGCGGGCCATTCGTCATCGAGGATGCTGTAGTACACGGTGTCGCGGCGGACCCCGTCCCACATCAGCCGGTTCCGTCGAAGCACCCCCTCTTTGACGGCCCCGAGACGTTCGATGGCCTGCTGCGACTTGGTATTCCGGCCATCGGTCTTGAGCTGGACCCGCAACGCGCCCAGGTCGTCGAACGCATGCCGAAGCAACAACAGCTTGCACTCAGTATTCATTGGCGTCCGCTGGGCGCTGACCCCAAGCCACGTCCACCCGATCTCGAGGATTCGATCCGGCCGGTGAATATCGAGGTACCGGGTCGAACCGACGGCCCGGTCGGACTTGTCATCGATGATCGCAAACGGAATCTCGAGGCCTTCGGAGGCAGCCTTCCAGGCTTTGTCGATCAATTGCTCCAACACGGCCCGCGTGACGGGCCGTGGCACCGGCATGTATCGCCAGATGTCGTCGTTCTGCGCGGCGTCCAGCAAATCGTCGACGTGGCGATGGTCGAGCGGTTCGAGCCGAACATGCTCGCCGTAGAGAACCACCGGAGTTGGATTCATGTGACCTAAATGTACTCACGCCGACCGGCCCGCAAGAGTCCTTGCGGGCCTTTCCCCGGCCCCCGACCTTTCCCCCCATGATCGACCTTGCCCGGTTCGGCACCCGCGCCGCCATCTACCAGGACGGAGTCAGCCATAGCTATGCCGAATTGGCTCGGCGCTCGGCGCTCGGCACTCGGCACTCGGCACTCGGCGAGGGCGACGCTCGGGTGGTCTTTCTTGTGCCACCCGGGTTTACCCACGTGGCGGTGCAGCATGCGATTTGGCAGGCCGGCGCGATTGCGGTGCCACTGGCGCTCTCGCATCCGGCCCGGGACCTCGAGTACATCCTCGACGACAGCACGGCCGCCCTGGCCATCGCGTCCCCGGCCCTCGCCGACCGCCTCCGCCCCCTGGCCGAAGCCCGCCAGATCCCGTTCCTCACCACCGACCAATTCCTCCAACCCGCCCCCTCCGCCGAGCGCCGAGCGCCGAGTGCCGAGTGCCGAGCTCTCATCGTCTACACCAGCGGCACGACCGGACGGCCCAAGGGCGTGGTGACCACCCGCCGGGCCTTGGCCGCCCAGATCGAAACCCTGGTGAACGCCTGGGGATGGACCGCCAACGACCGGAGCTTGCACGTCCTGCCGCTTCACCACATTCACGGCATCGTCAATGCGCTCTCATCCGCCCTGTGGGTGGGGGCAAGCGTCGAGTTCCTCGATCCCTTCGACCCCGTGGGCGCTTGGGATCGCTTGGCCTCGGGCGAGATCACCGTCTTGACGGCGGTCCCGACGATCTACAACCGGCTGATCACCGCCTGGGACGCGGCCAATATCCCGACCCGGACCCGCTGGTCCGCCGGGGCCCGGGGTCTTCGGCTGATGATGTCCGGCTCGGCGGCGCTCCCGGTGAACGTGCTGACCCGCTGGGAAGCCATCACCGGTCACCGCCTGCTCGAGCGGTACGGCATGACGGAAATCGGAATGGCCTTGTCCAACCCCCTCCACGGCGAGCGCCGGGCCGGGACCGTCGGGCAGCCGCTACCTAACGTCGAGATCCGGCTGACCGACGAGCACGGTGCCCCAGCCCCGAACGGGCAACCGGGGCAGATCGAAGTCCGCGGCCCCCAGGTGTTCCACGAATACTGGGGCCGGCCGGACGACACCGCCCGAAGCTTCAAGGATGGCTGGTTTGCCACCGGGGACGTGGCGGTCCTCGAAGCGGGCTACTACCGGATCTTGGGCCGCCAGAGCGTCGACATCATCAAGTCCGCGGGCTACAAGATCTCGGCGCTCGAGATCGAAGAGTTGGCCCGCGAACACCCCGACGTCGCCGACTGTGCCGTGGTAGCGCTCCCCGATCCCGACCTCGGCGAACGGATTGCGGCCGCGGTGGTGCCGGTCCCGGGAACCGTGCTCGCCCCCGAGCCGTTCCGCGCCTGGCTCAAGGAACGGCTGGCGGCCTACAAAGTGCCAAAGGACATTCGGGTCGTTCCGGAACTGCCACGGAACGCAATGGGAAAAGTCGTCAAGCAGGACCTGCGTCGGCTCTTCGGCGGTGAATGATCCACCAGCCCAAAACGGCGGAACCCACCATGAGCCCAAACGCGACGACCCGGATCGCGTTCGCGATGACCAGGTCTCGGGCCAACAGGTCCCACTCCGCCAGCAGAAACGCCCAGTCGTGTTCACCGCCGCCAACCAATGGCAGTTCCTGGGCGCGGGCATCGGCAACATAGCGGGCGATATTCCACCCGTTCTGACCCGCCCACCAGAGCGGAACCGTGGCCGCGTGCCAGTCACGCCGCCGCGCAAAGTATCCGACAAACGCCACCGGCACGATCAACTGAAACAGCGTCCCGCCGAGGGCCGTGATCACGTCGCCACCCCAGGAAAAGACCAAATGGCCGGTTTCGTGGATCGCGAGATCGACGTCGTCCAAGAAATGGTAGCCGTCGGCCGTTCGCATGATCCACAGGCCGTAGGCGAGCAGCACCATCGACAGCAGGGAACGGGCTCGGGGCTCGGCACTCGGCACGGGGGACTCGGCGCTCGGCGGTTCGGGACACTACAGCTTGCGGGTGGCTGCTGGCTAGTTTGCGGATATCACCGTCACAGATCAAGAGGCCCCAATGTTCACTCGGATCCGGTTGGTACTCGGGTTGGTCCTCGGCCTGCACGCGGCGGCCGGCGCCCAGGAGGTTGAACCCCGGTTGCTCGGCGGGCTCACCTGGCGGGACATCGGACCCCACCGCGCCGGCCGGACCAAGGCGGCGGTCGGCGTGCCCGGGAAACCGAACCTGTTCTACATTGGCGTGGTCAACGGCGGAGTCTGGAAGACCACCGATTTCGGGCGGACCTGGACTCCGATCTTCGATGAGCAATCCACCGGGTCGATCGGCGCCATCGCGATCGCACCGTCCAATCCGGACATCATCTACGTCGGGAGCGGCGAAGGACTCCAACGGCCCGACCTGTCCACCGGCAACGGGATCTACCGGTCGGCCGATGCCGGGCGGACCTGGCAACATCTCGGACTCCGCGACGGCCAGCAAATCCCCCAGATCGTCGTCGACCCCCGCGATCCCAACCGGCTCTTCGTCGCGGTGCTCGGCCATCCCTACGGACCGAACGCCGAGCGGGGGCTCTTTCTCTCCACGGACGGCGGCCGGAATTTTACCAAGGTCTTGGGACCCGACGAAAACACTGGGGCCATCGACGTGGTCCTCGATCCGGTCAATCCCGACATCCTGTATGCCGCGCTCTGGGAAGCACGCCAAGCACCCTGGGAAAACGGGGCGTGGAATGGGCCCGGCAGCGGCCTGTTCAAATCGGTCGATGGCGGGAAAACCTGGCGCCGGCTGACCCAGGGCCTTCCGACGTTCGAGCAGGATGGCCTCGGCCGGATCGGCCTCACCATCGCGCCGAGTCGTCCGAGTCGCCTGTTTCTGACCGCCGACCTCGGAAGCGGGGGGTATCTCTATCGGTCCGATGACGCCGGCGAAACCTGGATCCGAATTTCCGAGGACGCCCGGATCGTGTCGCGGGCGTCGGACTTCGCGGAAGTGAAAGTGCATCCGACCAACCCGGATATCGTGTACACGGCGAGCATCGTGGCCTGGAAATCGGCCGACGGCGGCCGCACCTTCACGGCCCTGAAGGGGGCGCCGGGCGGTGATGACTACCAGCGGATCTGGATCAACCCGACCAACCCCGACATCATCTTGATCGCCGTGGACCAAGGCGCGGTCATCACGGTCAACGGCGGCGAGACCTGGAGCAGTTGGTACAATCAACCGACCGCCCAGTTCTACCACGTGTCCACGGACAACGCGTTTCCCTACCGGGTGTGCGGCGGCCAACAAGAGAGCGGATCGGCCTGCGTCCGGAGCCGGGGCGATGGCGGCCAGATCACCTTTCGGGACTGGACCCCCGTCGGAGTCGAGGAATACGGCTACGTTGCCGCCGATCCGCTCGACCCCGATGTCGTGTACGGCGGCAAACTCACCCGGTTCGACCGGCGGACCGGTCAGGTCCAGAACGTGGCCCCGAAGCCGTTCCGGTCGCCCACGTACCGGGCCCTCCGCACCGCGCCCGTCGTGTTCTCGACGGTCAACCCGCGAGCCCTGTACTTTGCCACCAATACGGTCTGGAAAACGCTGAACGGCGGCCACGCTTGGACCGAGATCAGCCCGGACCTGACGCGGACGGATTCCGTGGTTCCGCCGAACGTAGGACGCTACGCCACGACCCCGGTGGCGATGGCCCGGCACCCTGGGGTCATCTACACGCTCGCACCGTCGTATCTCCGGGAGAACATCCTCTGGGCCGGCACCGACGACGGGCTCATTCATCTCACCATGGATGGCGGGCGAACCTGGAAGAACGTGACGCCTCCCGCGCTGACGCCGTGGGCCAAAGTCTCCCTGATCGATGCCTCCCATTTCGATCCGCTCACGGCCTATGCCGCGATCAACACCCTCCGCTTGAGCGACCTCACGCCCCATATCTACCGGACCCGGGACGGCGGCCGAACCTGGACTCACATCACCGAGGGCATTCCCGACGGGGCCACCATCAACGCGGTCCGCGAAGACCCGAAGCGGAAGGGACTCCTGTTTGCCGGGAGCGAAACCACCGTGTACGTGAGTTTCGACGACGGCGATCACTGGCAGTCGCTCCGGCGGAATCTCCCGGCCACTTCGATTCGCGACCTGGTGATCAAGGACGATGACCTCGTCGTCGGCACCCACGGCCGAGGCTTCTGGATCCTCGACAACATCACGCCGCTCCGGCAACTGACCGAGGAAATGGCCGGGCGCGAAATGGTGCTCTTCAAGCCCCAGACCGCCACCCGGGTGCGCTGGAACATGAGCACCGACACGCCGATTCCGCCGGAGGAGCCGGCCGGCCAGAATCCGCCCGATGGCGCGATCATCGATTACTGGCTGGCCCATCCCGCGAGGGGCCCGGTCACCCTCGAGATTCTCGATTCGACCGGCGGCGTGGTCCGCCGGTACTCGAGCGACCAACCCGCCCCGGCGCCGATCACCGATCAGGGGAATGTCCCGGCGTACTGGATCCGGCCGGCCCGGATTCTCAAAGGAACCGCCGGCGCTCACCGATTCCTCTGGGACCTCAAGTATCCCGAGCCCGAAGGCTTCAGCCGCTCGTTCCCGATTGCCGCCATCACGGGGCAAACCGACCAAGAACCCGACGGCGTCTGGGTGATGCCCGGCCGCTATCAGGCCCGGCTCACGGTTAATGGGGTCAGTACGACGCAGTCCTTCGCCGTCCGGATGGATCCCCGGGTCAAGACCCCGACCGCGGCCCTCCGGCGCCAGTTCGTCCTGTCACGGCGCCTCTCCGACGCTGCCGCCCGGATTGCCAAGGCCGACCGAACGCCCGCGCTCTCCGGGCTGTTAGGCCAGTTGCAACAACTCTACGGCACCCTCCAGGGAGCCGACGCGGAACCCACGGCGGCGACGGTCTCGGCCGTCACGGACCGGCTGGGGGCGCTCGACCGGATCCTGGGCCGGCCCCGGTAGCCCCGCATGAGCCGGCAGTCGACGTTCTGGCGGGTGGTCTTTCTTGCCGTGTTCTTCTCGACCGCGGGATTTGGCGCGATCGTGTTTTCGCGGCGGCCATCGAACACCAGACAATGGGCCGTCGACCACGCCAAAACGCCCGAGATCGTCTGGGCGGATTCCCTGGTCCGGATCACCAATCTCCGGGCATTCCGGTATCGCACGGAAACCGATTTCGATCCGGTCTATGAGACCCGGACATACAACCTGAACCAGGTCGAGTCGGTCTGGCTGGTGTTGACCCCGTTCTCCCGGGCCTGGCGGGGGCCCGCCCACAGCTTCGTGACCTTCGGATTCCGCGATTCCACCTACCTCGCCATTTCAATCGAAGCCCGCCGTGAGATCAAGGAGTCATACGGCCTGCTGAAGGGCCTCGGCCGGAACTTCGAATTGATCTACGTAATCGGCGAGGAAAGCGACCTGATCGGGAAGCGGGCGTTCGGTGATTTCGACGTCTATCTCTACCCGATCCAGGCCGCGCCGGACCGAATCCGGGCGGTCTTGGTCGATATGCTGGCCCGCGCCGAATCGCTGAACCGCCGGCCCGAGTTCTACAACACCGCCAACAACAACTGCACCTCGAATCTGGTCCGGCACGTCAATGCGGTGTCGCCCGGGCGGATTCCTGGCGGCATCAAGCTCCTGCTGCCCGGATATGCCGATGACGTCGCCCAGTCGTTGGGCCTCATCGACTCCGCCGTGCCGTTGGCACAGAGCCGGGCCAAGTACCGCATCAACGACCTCGCCCGGGCCGCGGAAGGCCTCCCCAATTTTTCGGCCCTGATCCGGAGAGCCCAGCCGGTTTCCCGAATCCCGTAGTCGCCTCTCCCCTTGGCACCGGCGGGGCGGTATCCTCCTACCGTCCCCCGACCCCAGAGATTCCGATGACCCGATCCGCCGCCCTGGCGTTCCTGGCTATTGCCGCGAGCGGCCCGGCCGCCGCCCAGAACCGGCCCGAGCCGTCCGTCGCCGCCGACAACGTCCTGTCGGTCCGCTCCGTGGTGGGCGGCGAACAACATGAATGGAACCCGAACGGTTCGTCGATCATGTTCCAGTCGGGCTTGGGCGGCGGCTCCGGCCTCTGGAGCGTCGGCGCCGACGGCGGCTTTCCGACCCGCCTCGCCCCTACGCTCGGAGCGGTGCCCTACCAATCCAACTACATGCCGCAGTGGAGCCCGGCCGGCGACTGGATCGCCTATGCCTCGGGCAAGAGCGGCGCTACCGAGATTTGGCTCTGGTCGCCCGCCGACGGCCGCGATCTCCAACTCACCAAGCTCGGCCAGACCCGGATCAACTCGATGTCGTGGGCCCCCGACGGCCGCTCGATCGCCTTTGCCGGCGACCGCTACGGCTCGTATGACATTTGGACCGTGGCGGTGCCGTCGGGCCAGGTGACTCGTCTCACCACCGACCTCCGCTACGAGGTCTATCCGACGTTCACTCCGGACGGCCAGACCATTCTCTTCGTGCAACTCGACCAGCGGTGGGTCGATCACGACATCATGGCCATGCCGGCGGGCGGCGGTCCGGCCCGGTTGGTCACTCGCGACACCAATTTCTTCGACTACGGCGCCGGCCGGACGTTCGGCTATCCGATGCCCTCACCGGACGGGAAGTCCGTGCTGTTCCGCTCCCACCGAAGCGGCTGGATCAACTACTGGATCGCGCCGATCGCCGGGGGAGCGGCCCGGCCGATGGCCGCCGAGACCCAGGACCAAGGCAACGCCCGGTGGTCGCCGGACGGCAAGTGGATCAGCTACGTGGGCAACCAGAGCGGCACCCAGGACCTTCGGGTCGTCGCGGCGGCGGGCGGGGCGTCCAAGGCCCTGGTGAGCCCGGCCATGGGCACCGTCGGGAACCCGGCCTGGTCGCCCAATGGATCGAAACTCGCCTACACGTTAGGCAGTCCGACCGCCGCCGCCGAACTCTACGTGGTGGCGGCCACCGGCGGGACGCCGGTCCAGCTGACGTTCTCGGCTCCCGGCGGGAACATTGCCCGGACCCTGGTCGCCCCGGAGAAGATCACCTACCAGAGCGGGCCCTATCAGATCTCGGCCTACCTCTACCAGCCCGCGACCCTCGCGCCCGGCG
>JANMHX010000172.1:0-14148 GCA_031375485.1 Gemmatimonadota bacterium
GGGGTAAATCCCCCCAATGTTTTTGGGGTGGTTGTACCACTTTTGGGCCCCCGTGTCGGGGGGGGTGTTTTTTTCGGGGGGGGGGGGGGGGGGGGCCTCGGGCCGGGCCCCGACGAGCGTCGAGTTCTTCCGAGCCCTGCCGGACCTCTGCCGCCGGTTCGGGACGGTGTTGTTGCTCGATGAGGTGGTGACCGGGTTTCGGGAAGCACCCGGTGGTTGGCAATCGGTGGTTGGGATGGCGCCCGATTTGACCACCATTGGGAAGGCGGCGAGCGGCGGTCTCGCGGCCGGCGCCGTGCTTGGTCGGGCCGATTTGTTGGCCGCGTTGAGCCCCTCCGCTCCGGCTGACCGCCGGGTGATCCATGGCGGGACCTGGAACGCCGTTCCGATCAGTTGTGCCGCGGGGATCGCCGCGTGCGATCTCTACCCGGACGGTGCGCCGCAGCGGACCGCGCGGGCCCGGGCCGATCGATTCCGCCGGGACGTGAACGCGATGTTTCGCCGGATCGGCGCACCGGCGCGGTGCTACGGCCGGTCGATCGTCCATCTGTATTTCGGATCGGTCGATCAGGAGCCGGCGGACGATACCGCCGCTCCCGCGGCCACCGCGAAGCTGATGGACCCGGCCGCCACGCCCCGTCACCAGCGTCTCGATCTCCATCTCTTGGAGCGCGGGATCGCGACGATGCGGGGGGAGGCCCTCTGCTTCTCGGCGGCCCATTCAGAGGCCGATGTCGACCGGACGGTCGCGGCGTTCGAGAGTGCGGTCGGGGCCCTGATTGAAGACGGCGGGCTGGCCTGAGTCAGTTGTCGGCGGGGGCGAGCCTGGAAAACCGCCGGTTGGAGCCCGGGAAATCGACGCCCATCATAACCCCGGTCAGGAGCGCCATGCCGACCGCCGCGCCAAGCAGAGTGGCCGTCGGCGCCGCGAAGCCGGGGGCTCGCGGCTCGGCGGGGAGTAGGGTGCAGAGGATTCCGGCCAGCAGCGAACCGATCGCGAGCCATTGGTAGAGCCGGAGCCCGCCGACGATCATCGTCTGGGGCTCGGCCCGGTACGATTCCTCGACGAACCGGGCGATCCCGCTCGCCATCAGATAGCCGCCTAACACGAGCGGATCGGGCGCGCCCAGGATCCGGAGCCGGATCAGTAGCCCCGCGAGGATCAGGTTCCCGGCGATCGAGTAGAGCGGCGTGGCATGAATCGGACGGCCCGCGAGGTCGGACAGTTGGGTTACTCGCGACCGGCGATGCCGGTAGCAAATCCCGATGGCGGCGGAGGTCGATCCTCCGTGACAGCAGCCTTGAACCAAGCAGCGGAGCCGCCCCAGACTCTGAATCCACGGCGCCGCGATCGCGAACGAGGCCAGCAGCGGGATGATCGGGACCCCGGCGAGCTTGGCCGTCACCCCGCCGAACACCCCGCCGATGACGCCCCCGTACCAACCGAATGGGCGGAGCAGTTTGGGCGAACCCTCGAGCCACTGGGCCAGGGCGCCGGCTCCGATCAGGACGCAGAACCCGACCCAGATCGCCGCTCCGCTTTGCCCGGTGCCGAGCGCCGTTCCCGCCGCCAGTAAGCCGACGCCCGCGGCCGCCGCCGCATAGCCGCCGTGGTTGATGATCCGGACCGGCCCCACTCGCCATTCGCGCCACGAGTTGGCCAGCTGTTCGGTGGCGTCGCGGATGACGCTCCAGGTCCGGTCGAGCCGGCGGATCGGCAAAGACAAGAGCAAGGCCGCCGCGACCTCGATCACCGAGTGCATCGCCGTCGTGAGCGTGCTGAGCGTGATCGCGGCCGCCCATCCGATCCCGATCCACCGCCAGGCCGGCCGGCCGGTCGCCGCCGTGTTCGCCGCCCAACCCTCCGCCGCGATCAGGGTCCAGAGGACGTGGAACGCCGGAAACGCCGCCACCCCGTGGGAGTTCCCCTGCTCGAAGGCCAGGAGCCGGCCCATCGCGCCGGTCGGAACGAACGGCCGGTTGTCGGCCACCACTGGGATCACCAGCCAGCAAAGCGACACGATGATCGTCGCGACCAGGCCCCGGATCGCAAAGTCGCGAAGATCGCGCCGGGTGGCGATCAGGAGCGGGGTCAACGGAATGAAGAGGTAGGTGCTGGCGTAGATCGCTTCGGTCCACGGCAGCACCGGCCAGGCGCGTTCGAAGGGCAGGGTGGTGACGAAGACGTCGGGGGCCCTGCCTAACGCCTGGACCGAGAAATAGACCAGGAGCCAGGGCAGGAGGACCCGGAAAAACACCGCGGCGCGGTCGTTCCAGCCGGGGGGTCCGTCATCGGCTCCGGGCAGGGCCAGCCGGGAGGGCTCCAGGGCGGGGCTCCCGAATCGGCGCCGGAGATCGTGGCGCTCGTAGCCGAGGACCAGGGCGGTCATCGCGAGGACGGTGACCGGCGTCACCAGCCAGAGACCCGGCGCCGAGCCGGTGGCGAGCGCGGCGCCGGCGACCAGGAGCCCGAAACCGGCGTAGATCGGATTGTCGATCCATCGGAACACACCGGACCGAACCAGTCGGGCCGGCGGAAACGCGTTCATCGGGAGCCCGCCGCCTCGGGTGACGATCTGGATCATCCCGGCCGCCATCAGCGCAAAACCGCCGAGCCCGATCGCTAAACCGGCGGCGGGCCAATCCACCGGCGCCAGCGGGAACGACGGCTCGAGCGCCCGGGCCCAGAGCCAGAGCCCGACCGGGATCACCCCCGCGAAGAGGAGCCCGTAGAGCAGGCGGCCGATCACCAGGTCACTTCCTCGTGGATCGCCCAGCCGGCGTCCAGATCAACGCCGTCCGCTCCGACCAGCGCCGAGCGGGAGAGCAGTTTGTGCTCCCGCATCCCGCCGAGCGACCCGATCAGCCGGCGCCGGACGGGGCCGCCACCGGCGACAAGTTGGCCTCGACCGCCTGTTTCCGGAGATCCCGCGATGCCGAGAACCGGACGACTCGCCCATCGCCGAGGTCGAGTCCGGTTTGTGTTAGGCGCGCCGCCGGCTGCTCGGCTCCGTCGAGCCAGACCCACCGGTGGTTGGACTCGCCGGCCCACTCGATCCAGACCACCGCGTGCCGATCGGAGAGGTGACGGCCCCAGCGAAGGCTCTGGAACGGAAGCCGGTTGGGTACGATGGTGAGGCGGAGGGTTTCGACGTAGCCGCGGCCGACCCAGGTCTCTGCGCCGCAGGTGACGCTCGCGCGGGCCCGGGGCATCCGGCAGTTCCACTCGATCGCGCCGGCCGCCGTGTCGAGCAGCGTTGCGGCGATGGGTTCGGCTTCTCGGTGCCAGGTGCCGGCCAGCCCCAACGGGGCGCTCTGCCACGCGATCAGATCGCCGTCGAGATGGGGCGCGTCGCTTCGCTGGATCGACGCCATTTCCAGCGGTGCCCGGCCCGGCGCGCTTCGGAGGACGGCCACATACCCGAGCCGGATCGGTCCCCAATGCAGGCGGGCCGAGTAGGCCACTACGGCCCGGCCGTCGTCGGTCACGACGTCGAGATACCACTTGCTCAGGGTGAACATCGAGACCACATCATACCTCCTCCCATGGAAAGAACCAGGAGAAGGTCGTGAAGGGCACTTTCGGCGTCGGGGCGGTTGTCTCCCGCCCATTTACGCGATAACATGCTGATTGTCCTCGCCCAACCCCCGCATTTCTATCCAGGAGTTCCGATGCGATTCACTCGGCCTCTCGTTTGGCTGCTGACGCTGGCGCTGCCCGCCGCGGCCCAGCAGAAACTCACGCCCGCGGACATCTTCCAACTCGAGTACGCCGCCGATCCGCAGATTGCTCCGGACGGCCAGTCGATCGTCTACGTCCGCCAGTGGCAGGACCCGATGACCGATCGCCGCTACTCGAACCTCTGGCTCGTCAAAGCCGACGGCTCCGACCACCGGCCCCTCACCACCGGCAAGTTCGTCGAGTCACAGCCGCGCTGGTCGCCGGACGGGAAGCGGATCGCCTACCTCTCCAACAAAGACGGGGCACCGCAAGTGTACGTCCGCTGGCTGGATGGCGGGTTGACCCAGCCGGTCACCAACACGATGAGCCCGCCGACGACCCCGACGTGGTCGCCCGATGGCAACTGGATCGCGTTTCTCAGTCTGGTGCGGAAACCCGCCTTGGTCATCGGCCAGCCGCTCGCGGCTCCGCAGGGGGCCACCTGGGCGGCCCCGCCGAAGTACACCGACAAGCTGGTGTTCCGGTTCGACGGCGTCGGCGAGGTGCCGACCGGTTTCGTCCATGTGTTCGTGGTCCCGGCCGAGGGCGGTACGGCCCGTCAATTGACCAGCGGTGATTTCAACCACGGTGGGACGCCCTACGGCGGCGGCAGTATCGCGTGGGCGCCCGACGGCGCCGAGGTCATCATCCCCGCCCGCCGGGGGGAGAACCCGGAGTGGAATTCCCGGGAGTCCGAACTCTTTGCGGTGGCGGTCAAGGACGGCGCGCTTCGCCGCCTGACCGATCGGTTCGGGCCCGATCAGAGCCCGACCGTCTCTCCCGACGGCAAACTCATCGCCTACATCGGCTATGACGACCGGAAGCAGGGCTACCAGAACACGTTGCTCTATCTCATGAACCGGGATGGCTCCGGGAAGCGAGTTCTTTCGACCCGGATCGACAACAGTGTCGGGAGTCCGGTCTGGGTCGCAGATGGGAAAGGCGTCTACGTCCAAGTCGACGACCGCGGCAACACCAAGGTGAACCTGATCGCGCTCGACGGGACCGTCCGGGTCGTCGCGAAGGACCTGGGCTCCGGAACCTCGGCGTACTCGGGCGGCAGTTTCAGCGTGGCGAAGGACGGCAGCATCGCCTTCTCGCTCAGCACGCCGGGCCAGCCGTCCGAGGTCGCGGTGGTCCGTCCGACCCCGGCCGCCTCGCCGGCCGCCAAGATCGTGACCGCGATCAATGCCGACGTCCTGGCCGACCGGGCCATCGGTCAGGTCGAGGAGATCTGGTGGAAGTCATCCAAGGACAGCCTGCCGATCCAGGGCTGGATCATCAAGCCCCCGGGCTTCGACCCGAGCCGGAAGTATCCGATGATCCTCGAAATTCACGGCGGGCCGTTTGCGAACTACGGCGATCGGTTCGACGAGGAAAAGCAGTTGATGGCCGCCGCCGGGTACGTCGTCCTCTATACCAATCCCCGCGGCAGCACCAGCTACGGCGAGAAATTCGGGAACCTGATTCACCACGCCTACCCCGGCGATGACTTCTTCGATCTGAACTCGGGGGTCGATGCCGTCGTGGCCAAGGGGTACGTCGACCCCGACAACCTGTTCGTCACCGGCGGGAGCGGCGGCGGCGTGCTGACCGCGTGGATGATCGGCCACACCAACCGCTTCAAGGCGGCGCTCGCCTTCTATCCGGTCATCAACTGGGAGAGTTTTTCCCTGACCGCCGACATGGCGCCTTCGTCGGTCAACAACTGGTTCCCCGGTTTCCCGTGGGACAATGCCGAAAACTACGCCAAGCGGTCGCTCCTGTCGGTAGTCAAGAACGTCAAGACCCCGACGCTCGTGATGACCGGTGAGGAAGACTTCCGGACCCCGATGTCCGAGTCGGAGCAGTACTACAAGGCGCTCAAGATGCTCGGCGTCGAGTCGGTCCTGGTTCGGGTGCCCGAGGAGCCGCACGGGATTCGCCGCCGGCCGAGCCACGAGGCCTCCAAGATCACCACGCTCGAAGGGTGGTTTGCGAAGTTCCGCCGCATGGTGCCCTGATGGCGGTTCCAGGCTCCGCCCGTCTGGCGGCGGTGATCGATGCCTTGCGGCGCGACCCCGACACGCCGTCGCTCGAGGAGCATACGCGGCGTGGGTTCGCGGTGCTGGTCCACAACAGCCGGCCCGACATCAGCACCGCCGCCGCCCTCGAGCGATTGGATCAAGCACTCGGCCTGATTGAACGTTTTGTGCCGGACCGGATGGCCCGGCTCCGCGAGGACTTCACGGCGATTCTGGTGCGGCGGTATCCCTGCCGGGCGGCGTACTATCCGGAGCTTGGGGTCTGCTTGATCGAACTGACCTTCCTCGTGCATCCCGACATTTCGGCGGCCCAGGTCGGAGCGTCGATTGTGCACGAGGGGGTCCACGCTTGGTACGGTGCGGCCGGGATCAAGGATGGATCGAAAGCCGCGGCGGCCGATGAAGAGCGCCGGTGCCGGGAGGCCGAGATCGAGTTCGGTCTCGTGGTGCCGGGCGGCGAGGCGGTGGTGGAGCGGGCCCGCGCCGCTCTCGGGCTTGGGGACGAGGAGGTGGCCCCGACGATCGATTGGCGGCTGGCGGCGGAGCGAGTGGCGGAGGCTGATCGGCGGAGCCGGTCAGGCTAAGGCGAGCCGGGCCTTCCACCACGCGGCGGCATTGGTCTCGGTCCAGAGGGGTTCGTCAATGGCCGACAGGGCCCGGCCCAACTCGCCGGCGTCCCGAGGCCGCTCCTCGGGCCGCTTGGCAAGGCAGGCCATCACCAACCGCTCCAATGCCTCGGGTACCGGAACACCGGCCCGGACCGAGGGCGGCACCGGCACCGCATGGAGGTGGCGGGCAATGACTTGGAGCGGGGAGTCGGCTTGGAAGACCGGGTGTCCGGTGAGCAGGAAGTAGCCAACACAGCCTAACGCGTAGAGATCCGCCCGCCCGTCATAGGGCTCGCCGAGCGCCATTTCTGGGGCCATGAACGAGGGGGTTCCCGGCATCAACCCGGCGGCGGTCTCCAACGATTGATCGGCGGGATCCCCCGTCACCGACTTCACCAGACCAAAATCGAGCACTTTGACGAAGTCGTGCTGCAGACCCCGTCGGCCGACATGAATGTTTGCCGGCTTGATGTCACGGTGGACCACACCGGCCGCGTGGGCTTCGGCGAGAGATTCCGCGACCTGCCGGAGGATGGCGATGACCCGGTTGGCCGGTAGCGGTCCTTGTTCGCGGACCAGGGCATCCAACGTCATCCCCTCGAGCAGTTCCATGACGATATACAGCGTCCCGTCATCGGTGACGCCGAAGTCGTAGATCGCCACGGTATGGGGCGACTGGAGATTGGCCGCCACCAGGGCTTCGCGGCGGAACCGCCGGAGTGCCAGGACCGCGGAGTCGCCTCGCCCGGTGCCGATCATTTCGGGGCGGATCAACTTGATGGCGGCGGGCCGGGCCAGCATCCGATGGGTAGCCCGGTAGACCTCGCCCATCCCGCCCCGGCCCAACAGCTCACCCAACTGGTAGCTGCCTAACTCCCGGGCTTTTGCGATCTGTTGGCCCAACCGGGTCACGACCAGGGAGACCACCGCCGCAATCCCCGCCATCATGTAGTCGGGATAATGCATCAGCAGGATGTCGCCGAGCGAGTCGAAGGGCCACGCGCCCCGTTCCCTCGCGATCAGCATCCCGACCGGATGCATCGACACCGCCAGGAGGCTCACCATCAAGGTCTTCCGCGGGGTGCTGGGCACCACCGCGGCGAACAACAGCACCATGACCCCGATCCAGGTAATCGCGGGTTGAATGGCCCAACCCGGAGGCAGGGCCTCGAGGTGCCACACAATGCCCACACCCAGGGCCTCCAGGACCAGGTAGCCGAGGCCGAGATTGAGAATGAACGCGGGGTCTCGCGTGGTCCGCTTGGTGTAACGATAGAGCAGGAGTGACGCGACGACGCATACCAGCGCGGTGGCGTCCATGAGCCCGAAGTGCCACCACCGCGGGTCGCCGCCCGTCATGGCGCGGATGACCAGATGGAACGCGGCGGTACCGATGACCCAGAGTACCGCGCTCAAGAGCGCGATCGTCCCCAGCCGGGTTGCCGCCGCCCGCAAGAGATCGGGAGGCAGCGGGCGAGTTGGGGCCGTGTCGTTCTCCGGCGGCGTGGCCTCGGCCACCGGACCGATGCGACGGGCTAGGGGCAATTAGCCGCTCTGACGAAGCAGGGGTGACCTGACATTCATCAATACCCGAACGCTCCGTACCCGGTCAGCCGGCTGCTGATCGAGCCCACGACCACGAACAGCACCACCGCGGCGATGATGACGACGGCGGTATAGCTGACGGCCTTATCCTCCGGCGCTTTCATCAACGCCGGCAGCCCGAGAAACAGGAGGTAGAGCGAGTAGACGCCAAGGATTCCGAGCATCCGGAGTCCCGGCACCATCATGAAGATCCCCGCCACCCAGGACGCCGTGCTGGCGTAGGCGGCGACCTTCAGGGCCTGGATCGGATTTTTCTGGCCGCCGAAGTTCGGCGCCAGTTCGTTGGCAATCAGCCCCAGCAGATACACCCCGACGAGCGCCCCGACATACTGGACCACGGCCGAGGTGAGCCCGGCCAGGATCGGGACCCGGATGGTGCTCCCAAAGACGCCGAAACCGAGAATCGACATTCCGATGAAACCGGCGACGGCGGGGATCGCGGCGAGTGGAACGACATACCCCGAGTACAGGGAGGCGACGGTGGCCGGCTCGCCATCGATGACGGCCCACTCGGTTTTCGGCGTGAGCAGGATGGCCTTGACGCGGGCAACGAGGTTCATAGGGGCTCCGTAGGGGGATATCGGAAGGTACTCCAGCGCCCCGAAAGGGATAGGGGCCCACGGTTGCGCCAAACGATCCCCGCGTGCTAGCGTTGCCGAATGACTAACTCTCATCCCATCCGATCTAGCGGGTTGTTCCTGGTCGCACTCAGTGGCAGCCTCGCCGGCTCGTTGCCCGCCCAGGCACCTGACACCAGCGCGATCAAGAAGGCGGCCGCCGGCCTCGTGGTTCGGAGCATTGGGCCGGCCCTGATGAGCGGCCGGATCGCCGACATCGAGGTCAACCCGCGCGACCAATCCACCTGGTACGTCGCGGCCGGCTCCGGCGGGGTGTGGAAGACCACCAACGCCGGCACCACCTTCACCCCCGTGTTCGACGAGCAGCCCTCCTACTCCATCGGCGAGATCACCCTCGATCCGTCCAACCCCGAGATCGTGTGGGTCGGCACCGGTGAAAATGTGAGCGGCCGCCACGTTGCCTGGGGCGACGGCGTGTACCGGAGCCGCGACGGCGGCCGGACCTGGCAGCGGATGGGGCTTCCCAAGACGGAGCACATCGGCCGGATCCTGGTTCATCCGAAAGACGGCAACGTAGTACTGGTGGCCGCCGAGGGCCCGCTCTGGTCGGCGGGTGGCGAACGGGGGGTCTACCGCTCGAAGGATGGCGGGGTCACGTGGACGCCGGTGCTCCAGATCGACGAGAATACCGGCGTGACCGATCTCGAGTTCGATCCCTCGAATCCCGATGTCGTGTATGCGGCGGCCTATCAGCGCCGCCGCCACGTGTGGGGCTTTCTCGGGGGCGGGCCTCAGTCCGGGATCTACAAATCGACCGACGGGGGGACGACCTGGCGCCGGCTCGCCACCGGTCTCCCCAAGGGCGACATGGGCAAGATTGGTCTGGCGGTGACCGCTGCCGATCCGAGCCTCCTCTACGCCACGATCGAAGCGGGGGACCGGGAACAGGGCTTCTATCGATCCCGCGACAAGGGCGAAAGCTGGGAAAAGCGGAACCCCTACATCTCGGGCGGCACCGGGCCGCACTACTACCAGGAAATCGAAGCGTCGCCGACCGATCCGAACCGAGTCTACCAGATGGACGTGTTCTTCCACGTGACGCGTGACGGCGGCGCCACGTTCGACTATCTCGAAACCGGCCACGAGAAGCACAGCGACAACCACGCGCTCTGGATCGATCCCGCCAACGGGAGGCACCTCCTCGCCGGGACCGACGCCGGGGTCTACGAAAGCTTCGACGAGGGCGCGACCTGGCGGCATTTCCGGAACCTGCCGATCGGCCAGTTCTACAAGGTGGCCCTGAGCAACACCGTCCCCTTCTATCAATTGCTCGGCGGTGCCCAGGACGCCGGGACCCAGCATGGTCCGTCCCGCACCCTGAACCGGGACGGAATCAGGAATCAAGATTGGTATGTCCCGTTCGGGGCCGATGGCTACGGCGTGGCCATCGATCCGCGGGACGACAACATCCTGTACTTGATGAGCCAAGAGGGAAATCTCTACCGAAAAGACCGGCGGACCGAAGAGGGACTCAACATCCGGCCCCAGCCGGCGCCCGGCGACCCGCCCGAACGGTGGAATTGGGACTCGCCGATTCTCCTGAGTCCCCACAATCCCGATCGGGTCTATTTCGGCTCGCAGCGGGTCTGGCGGAGTGAGGACCGCGGGAGCAGCTGGACGGCCATCAGCGGCGATTTGACCCAGGGCGCCAATCGGTACGAACGCCGCTTCATGGGCCGGGTCTGGAGTGTCGATGCGCTCCATGACAACAGCGCAATGTCGAAATACGCGACCCTGACGGCGATCACCGAGTCGCCGGTCCAGGCCGGGGTGCTGGTCGTTGGCACCGACGACGGCGGGGTGCAAGTGTCGATGAATGGCGGACAGAACTGGACGCCCGCGGCGCCGTTGCCCGGGTTGCCGCCGCTCTCGTTCATCAATGACGTCGAGGCCTCGTTGTTCGATGCCCGGACCGCCTACGTGGCAGCGGACGCCCACAAGATCGGCGACTTCGCTCCCTACCTGTTCGAGACGACCGACGCGGGCCGGACCTGGCGGCCGATGACCGGTGATCTTCCCAAAGGCACCTTGGTCTGGAGCATTCAGCAGGACCATGTGAAGCCCGACCTGTTGTTCGCCGGCACCGAATCCGGGATCTACTTCACCATCAACCGGGGCGCCAATTGGGTCAAATTGAGCGGCGGGGTCCCGACGATTTCATTCCGCGATCTCAAGATCCACCGCCGCGATAACGATCTGGTCGGCGCGACCTTCGGACGGGGCTTCTACATTCTCGATGACTATGCGCCCCTCCGCGAGTTCGGCCCCGCCGCCTTAGCTGCCGAGGCCCGGCTCTTTGCGGTGCGGGATGCGTGGTGGTTCGTTCCGTCCCAGCTAGGCCAGGCGACGGGCCGTCCGGAGGCCGGGAGCGACGATTTCACCGCGGCCAATCCACCGATGGGGGCCATTCTCACCTACTACCTTCGCGATCCGCTGACCACGGCCCGGGAACGCCGGGAGACCGGTGAGCGGGCTCTTCGCGACGGTGGCAAAGACACCCCGTTCCCGGGGTTTGAACAACTTCGCGCCGAAGCGGCCGAAACCGGGCCGCGGGTGCTGATTCGGATCGCCGACGCCGGCGGCCGCCCGGTCCGATGGATCGCCGGGCCGGGGGCGGCCGGCCTCCATCGGGTCAATTGGGATCTCCGAGGGCCGGCGCCGGATCCGGTCGATTTCAGCCAGCCCGGATTCCGGGCGCCGTGGGAGTCCTCCCCGCTGGGCCCGCTGGCGGCGCCCGGCCGGTACACGGCAGAGTTGATGATCGTCTCGGCGGCCGGGGCCCGCCGGATCGGGGAACCGCAAGGGTTCGAGGTCAAACCGGTGCCTAACGCGCTACCCGGGACCGACTATGTCGCGGTCGCGGCCTTTCAGAACCAGGCCGGCGAGTTGATGCGAAAACTGAACGGAGCCGGCGCGGAGATCGACCGGGCCCGGGAACGGATCCGCTTCATGCGGGCCGCCCTGGTCGAGGCACCCCGGGCCGATCCCGGTCTCTCGGCCCGGATGGATTCGGTGTCTCGGACCCTCGGAGCGCTGAGCCTCCGGCTTCGGGGCGATCCGGTTCGCCGCCGGCTCAATGAATCGGTGGTTCCGTCGATTCAAGACCGAGTCGGCGAGGTCATCGGCGGACACTGGGAGACCCGGCAGACCCCGACGGCCACTCAGCGCCGGGAGATCGAGGTGGCCACGGCCGAGTTTGGGGTGGTGGCGCGCGCGCTGGCGGAGGTAGTCGAGGGGGATTTGCTGAAGATTGAAGCCGCGCTCGAAGCGGCGGGCGCTCCGTGGACTCCGGGGCGGCGGGTTCCGGTTCCCTGACGGGCTCGGCACTCGGCGCTCGGCGCTCGGCGCTCGGCAAGTGCGGGCTTTAGCGGGCGGCGATCCGGGACAGCCCGGCGTCCGGATTCTGCTTGAACCAGCCGGTGCCGTACTCCAGCACGTAGAGACTCCCGTCCGGGCCGAGTTCGACGTCGATCGGCGCCGCGAACTTCACGCCGGGCAGGAACGGCTCCATCGCTTCGAAGTCGCCGGCGTCCGTGAGTGTCACGGCCTTCATCCAGCTCCGGATCCAGTCGTAGATGATCAGCTTCCCGTCGTAGTAACGGGGGAGTGCCCCGCCACCAGGGTAGCGCTCCGCCCGAATCACCGGTCCCGCCATGGCCGAACGCCCGCCCGTGCCTGCCGCCGGAAAATCGGGCGAGTCCCGATACGGATACCAGATGAATGCCGGCTGAGCCGGCGGGAGGTCCCGCACCCCGGTGTTGGCCGCCGACTCGTTGACCGGCCGCGCTGGCTCGAACAATGGCCCCGGCGTTCCGGTGGCGTAGTCGTATTGCCGATAGGGGTAGTTCTCGCCGACGAACAGCGGCCATCCGAAGAACCCGGCCGTCCGGGCCTGATTGATCTCGTCGTACCCCCGTGGCCCCCGGGTGGCGAGGCTGTCGAAATCGGCGTCCGGGCCGACGTCACCCCAGTAGACGAAGCCGGACTTCGAGTCGACCGACAACCGATAGGCATTCCGCGTCCCCATCGCGAAAATCTCGGGCCGGGTGTTCGGTGTGCCCGGCGGGAAGAGATTGCCGGCGGGAATGGTGTACGAGCCGTCGGGCAGGATTCGGATCCGAACGACCTTGCCCCGGAGGTCGTTGCTGTTGGCCGACGACCGCCGGGCGTCGTACTGCTCGAGTCCGGGCCGGTTCTCGATCGGCGCGAAGCCGTGGTTGGCGATCCGTTGCCCCGGCACGTCGAACGGGGTCGAGTTGTCGCCGGTCGACAGATCGAGATTGCCATCCGGGCCGAACGCCATCGACCCGCCGGTGTGACAACAGATCTTCCGCTGTGAGAAGAACTCGAGCACGACTTTCTCGGAGCCAAGCGCGAGGGAGTCGTCGGTCAGCGTGAACCGGGACACCCGGTTCACCGAGGGGCCGACGGGGCTATAGAACAGGTAGAGGTACCGGTTCTCCGCAAACCCCGGATCCGCCGTCACCCCAAGCAGCCCCTCCTCGGCGTTGATGCCCTTCACGCCCGATTGCCAGTACACCGGCAGCTGCCCCATGACCGCAAGCGTCCGGCCCTCCGCCCGGTACCGGAGCACCCGGCCGCGCCGCTCGACCACCACGACGTCGCCGTTAGGCAGGACCGCCATCTCGGTCGGCTCGGTGAACTGGCCCTGGGTGAGTACCGTCTTGACGAGCCCCGGATCAGCGGGCACCCGGCCCGCGGTGGCCTTGCGATAGTCGAGGGCCGGCCCTTCCGCCGCCCAGAGGATGCCATTGGCGAGCAGGGTAAGGAAGTTGGGATCGGCGTAGGACTCATCGGTGTGGCCGAGGGCCGTGTACCAGGCTCGGCCGCCGTCGAAGGCATGCCTCCAGGTCATCGGATGGCGGGCGCCGTTGGTGCCGCCCTGGTAACTGGATTCATCGATCGAGAGGAGGACCTCGAGATCAGGCACCAGACGTTTGAAATTGTACCACTCGTCGGTCCGCTCCCAGGTCGCGGGAAGATGCCGGGTCATCGGATGGTCGCGGTCGGTCACCACCAACTTGGCCGGCTGGATGGCCGGGTGACCGTTGAAGTATCCACCCACCAGCCGTCCATACCACCGCCAATCGTACTCCGCGTCCGAGGCGGCGTGAATCCCGACGAATCCGCCACCGGCCTGGATGAACCGCTGGAGGTCGACCTGGGCCGGGCGCTCGAGCAGCTCGCCGGTGGTATTGAGGAAGATGACGGCCGAGTAGTGGCGGAGCGAATCTTCGGTGAGGTAGCGGACGTCTTCCGTGGTGTCGACCCGGAACCCCCGGTCTTGGCCGAGGGCCATGATGGCCGCTCGGGCAGCCGGAATCGACTGATGCCGGAAGGCCGCGGTGTGACTGACGAGAAGTACTCGGGGCTTGGGTCCACCGCACCCCAACAGGCCGGCGAGACCGACCATCAATATCAGCCGTTTCATGAACGATCCGTTGCCGAAGGCTAAAAACTAGCGCCCTCGGGTGGCGGCCGCTTGAACGCTTGACGCCGGCTTGACTGCTACAGGGAGATTGGGAGGACAG
>JANMHX010000055.1:0-6000 GCA_031375485.1 Gemmatimonadota bacterium
GGTGGTCCGGAGCACCAACGAGGTGATGGCCCGGCCTCCGGACCGTTGGGCGAGCCGGGGGACCACTTCCTCGACCATCAGTCCCTTCATTTCCGACGGAACCCCCGGCAACATCACCACTTCACCCGGAGCCCCCGTGAGCCAAAGCCCGGGCGCCGTCCCCCGCTGGTTCGGGAGCACCGTCGCGCCCCGGGGCACCTCGGCCTGGCACCGGTTGGTGGGTGAGATGGTCCGCCCGAAGCTGGACCACTTCGCCACCAGCCGGTCCCAGATCCAATCCTGGAACTCGAGCGGCGCCCCGAACAGCTCCGCGACGACCTTCTTCGTCATGTCGTCGCGGGTCGGGCCGAGGCCTCCGGTCGTAATGACGAACCGGGACCGGGCCAGGGCGTCGCGGACCGCTTCCCGGATCTCCTCGGGGGTATCGCGCACCGACGTCCGCCGAGCAATTCGGACCCCGGCCTCGCTCAACCGTTGGCCCATGAAGGCGCTGTTGGTGTCGATGGTGAAGCCGAGGAGCAGCTCGGTGCCGATGGTGACGAGTTCAATGTCCATGGGGGCGCTCTGGCCTACTTGAGCAGTTGCCGGTACCGATAGAGATAAATCACGAACGAATACACCGTCAGCACGGTGGCGATGGCCAGACTCACCGAGACGAACCCGCCGTGGAACGTTTTCCAGAACTGCCAAAACGCGCTTCGGTGGAGGCCGAGCGGATGCCAGGCGTCGCGGAAGGCGAACCAGAGAATCGTCCCGCCGACGAAGATGTTCTGCATCACCGCCTTGAGCTTCCCGGGGCCTTGGGCCGCGATCACGACGCCCCGCCGGCCGGCCCACCAGCGAAACGCGGTCATCAAGAATTCCCGGCCCAACATCACCAGGCAGACCCAGAGCGGAATACTCCGCCACACCGGAATGTCGTACAGGTCGTGCCGGGTCTGGGCAATGACATAAATCGGCACGACGGTGGCCAGCAAGAGCAGCTTGTCCGCCAGGGGATCGAGGGTTTTCCCGAGGTCGGTGACTTCATTTCGCGACCGGGCCAGCCGGCCGTCGATGACATCAGTGATCGCGGCGACGAGAAACACCACGAAGAGGAGCAGCTTAGGCCAGTATCCGGCCATGAAGGGCAAATACGCAATGACCGGGGTAATCGCAATCCGAGCCACGGTAATCAGGTTCGGAAGATTCCACCTCGGCCAGGGCACTCGGATTATCCGAGCGTCTTCAACACGAGCTTGCTGATCGAGCGGAGCGTATCGAACACCCCGTCGCCTTTGACCGCCACCGCCTCGAAGTACGGCGCCCGCTCGATCCACGACCCGTCGATGTGGTCGATCAGGAGGTCGCCGGACCGGTCGGGATTGGCGAGCGGCTTCTGCTTCGCGGGGTCCTCGACCGGCCAGCCGGGATTCAGATTCTCCTGCAGTTCGTCGAGGGGGGCCGCATTGGGCAGGTCCCGTTTGTTATACTGGATCGCGAACGGAATCTTGGTCAGGTCATAGCCGTGCTGCAGCAGATTGTCGTAGAGATTCTGCATCGACTCGACATTGGCTTCCATCCGCTCGATCTGACTGTCGGCGACGAACACGACCCCGTCGACCCCTTTCAAGATCAGCTTCCGGGAGGCGTTGTAGTACACCTGGCCCGGCACGGTATAGAGATGGAACCGGGTCTTGAACCCCCGGATCGTCCCGAGGTCGACCGGCAGGAAGTCGAAGAAGAGGGTCCGCTCGGTTTCCGTCGCCAGGGAAATCATCTTCCCTTTCGACGAGGGCGAGACCTTCTCATAGATGTACTCCAGGTTGGTCGTCTTGCCGCCGAGACCAGGCCCGTAGTACACCAGCTTGCAGTTGATTTCCCGCGACGCATAGTTAATGAGCGACATCGCCAGCCTTACGAACCGAAGAGTTTGTCGATCTCGTCTTCCGCTTCACCCAGGAACGCGGCCTCGACCTTGGGCGGATCTTGATCGCGGCGTTCGAACATATCCGTGAACAACGCCGTCAGGCGCCCCACCACGGAACGGACCCGCAACTTCACCAACCCGAGCGTGGTCCGATTGTCGAACAGGACCACGAGAATCACCCGCCGGGCCACGTCGGCCAGGTAGAGCGACTCTTTCTCGCCTTGATGGAACAACGCCCCGAACTCCGGTTCGCCGAGCATCTTGGCCAGTTGATCGTTGGCGCTGAAGTCGGCCGCCGTGAGCGACGCAAACGCCACCGGATCGAACGTCGGGGTCTCGCCGGCAGTGGCCAGCATTTGCCCGGTCCGGTCCACCAGGATGGCGGTCCTGGCATTGGCTTCCGTCAGCAGGTGATCGAGCACCGCCCGGATCTTCGCCGCGTCTTCCTCACGAAACGACCAACTCGTGGCTCGGCTCACCGGCGGTCAGCGCCCCTTTCGCTCACGCGAGTTCCAACTCCAGGCGCCGCACCAAACGGATGGCCCGGTTCCGAAGCGGCCGGACCGGCTCCCAGGCGATGTAGTCACGGAGCACTCCCACGGTTTCCGGCTGCCCCCGGGTGGCGAGATAGCTGAGCGCGGCCAATCGTCGGAGCCGGCTCGGACTGAACAACGCGGCTTGGTGCCGCTCGACGTGGCGGCCCGCCAGATACCAACCGGCCGCCAATCCGAGGAGCGCCGCCACGGAGAAAGCCCCGACCTTGGTCGGTTTCACGACACCTCCTGGCGGGCATCCATCGCGTGGCTCAGCGTCATCCCGTCGATGTATTCGAGATCTCCTCCAACCGGCAAACCACGGGCCAGACGACTGACCCTGACCCCCGAGCCGGTGAGCAGTTGATGTACAAATGTAGCGGTGGCCTCGCCTTCGAGCGAAGGGTTGGTGGCCAGGATGACCTCACGAATCTCGCCGCCGGCCATTTTCCGCTTCAGCAGGCCGATCCGAAGCTGGTCCGGGCCCACCCCTTCGAGCGGCGACAGGTGCCCGCCAAGCACCAGATACCGGCCCCGATACCCGGTCGAGCGCTCGACCAGGGCCACGGTCGACGGCTCCTCGACCAAGCAGAGCATGCCGGCATCCCGGCGCGGGTCGGTACAGATCGCGCACCGCTCGCCTTCGCAGTAGTTCCCGCACTCGGGGCAGGCGCCCACTCGGTCGGCCACGGTCGAGAGCGCCGCGGCTAACCGGCTGATCCGCTCGCGCGGCTGATGGAGGAGATGAAAGGTCAGGCGCTCTGCGGTTTTCCGCCCAATGCCGGGGAGCTTGGCCAGCTCCAGGACCAAATCGTCGATGGCCGCCACGGGTGGGGCTACAGCCCAGGCAACGGCGGAAGCCCGGGCATCTTCTTCATCTCGGCCTGAGAAATTTCCGCGGCTCGCCGCTGGACCTCGGCGACGGCCGACAGAATCAGGTCGGACAGCAGCTCGGCATCGCGCCCCGCAAAGACGGCCGGATCGATGGTGACGTACCGGACCAAGCCACGGCCATCAGCCCGGACCTTGACCATCCCACCCCCGGCGCTCGCCTCGACCACTCGGTCGGCAAGATCAGCCTGGAGTTGCTGGAGCCGGCCCTGCATCTGCTGACTTAACTGGAACAACTGTTGGATATCGGCCATAAAGTCTCAGTCCACGATCTCCAAATCTAACGCGTCAGCGGCCGCATCCAATGTGGCATCTTTGGCCCGGAATTCCCGCAGCTTCTCTGCCTTTAAGTCTTTTTCCGACAACCGCTTAGGCTTCTCCGCCTTGACCGATGCCGCGGCCGGGTCAACCACCGCCACCACCAGACGCTGGCCGAGCGCGGCACTCAGATGATCCTGGATGGCGCCGAGCTGCCGCTTGGCACCTTCGGCCATGTGCGACGCCTCATCGTCGGGCACCACCGTTAGTTGGTTCCCCACCAGGGCCACCGGCTTCAGGTGTTCGATCACCGTCGCAAGCAGCGGGCTCTTGTCTTTGGCCTGGCCAACGATGCCCTTCCAGGCATCGGTAATCGACTCGATCGTGAGCGCCCCGGTGATCAGGGGTCGAACTGGAGCCGGAGCACTCGGCGGTTCGGCCGGGCCGGCGGCGCTCGCCGACGGCTGGGCCGAGGCGGCCGGCGGGCGCCGCTCTCCACTCGGCGCCGGCGCGACGGCCGGACGGGATCGCGGCGGGGCCGGCCCCGCGCCTGCGAGGACCGCTTCCAGATCAACCGTGCGATCCATGACCGCCCACCGAATCAACAAGGTCTCCACCGCCAAGCGCGGATTGGCACTCCGACGGATCGCCTGTTCAGCCTGACTCAGGAGGCCGAGCATCCGGAGCACGTCGCCGGCCGCGAGCTCGGTGGCCGCCGCGGTCACCACCTCACGCTGCGCGGCGGTGAGGCCTTCCGGCACCGCCCCGGTGGCCACCATCAGGACCGCCCGGAGCAGTTCGGCCATCCCGTTGGCGAACTCGACCAAGTCGGTTCCCGCGGCGAGGAGCCGGTCCACGACCGGGAAAATCGCGGCCGCGTCCTTCCGCGCCACGGCAGCCAGGACTTCCGCGTAGACGTCGTCCCCGATCAAGCCTAACGCCTGGCGCACCCGCTCCGCCGTGAGGGTCCCGTCGGACATGCTCAACGCCTGATCGAGCACCGACAGGGCATCGCGCATTCCGCCGTCGGCGTAGCGGGCAATGACCGCGATGGCGTCGTCATCGGCCCGGAGGCCTTCGGCCGCCAGCACTTCCTTGACCCGGTCCCGAATGGCCCCGGCGCCAATCCGCTTGAAATCGAATCGCTGGAGCCGCGACAGCACCGGCGCCGCGTTGTTGGCGATCTTCTGGGGCTCGGTGGTGGCAAAGACGAACACCACCCGCGGCGGCGGCTCCTCGAGGATCTTGAGGAGCGCGTTCCATGCCTCGCGGGTGAGCATGTGGGCTTCGTCGACGATGTAGACCTTATAGCGATCCTCCTGAGAGGCCGCGTACATGGCCCGCTCCCGGAGGTCGCGGGCGTCGTCGACGCTCCGATTGCTCGCTGCGTCGATCTCGATGACGTCGAGATTGGCCGAGCCGCTCCAGATCCGCTGGCAGGTGTCACATTCCCCGCACGGTTCACCGGTCCGGGCCTTCACGTCCTGCCGCTCGCAGTTGAGCGCCATGGCCAAGATCCGCGCCGCCGTCGTCTTCCCAACCCCGCGCGGTCCGGTCAACAGATATCCATGACCGACTCGGCCCTTGGAGATCGCACCCCGCAACGCGGCCGCCACATGATCCTGCACGAGGAGATCGGCAAAGCGGCGAGGACGGTACTTCCGGGCGAGGGCGATCATGGCGGGAAGATAATCTCGGCACTCGGCACTCGGCACTCGGCGCTCGGCGGTTGACACTTGGTTGATGGGGGGGTGGTAGGATCGTGGGGGGCGAACGGGGGGGGACTGGTGGCGATTCGGAGTTATCGGGATTTGAGGAGGTGGCAACTGAGTATGGAGTTGGCGCGGGCGGTGCATGCGACTACGGCGAGATGGGCGCCAACCGAGGTGCTTGGCCGGGAACTTCGCCGGACCTCGATCTCGATCCCCTCGAACATCGCCGAGGGCTACGGCCGCGGCGGCACGAAGGAGTACCTTCGCTACCTCAGAATCGCGATGGGATCGGTGGCCGAAATGGACACCCAACTCCGCCTAGCCGCCATGATGAAGCTGATTACCGACCAAGAAGCCCGAACCCTGCTCGAAACCATCGACCACACCGGCCGCCAACTCAACCGCCTCCTCCACTCCCTCTCCCCACCCTAGCCCCCGAGTGCCGAGTGCCGAGTGCCGAGTGCCGAGTGCCGAGTGCCGAGTGCCGAGTGCCGAGAAAAGGGATACCCCCAGGCACCCCGAAGCAATACTGGACATCGCTTAGCGCTGCTACCGGCAAGGTCCTGACGCGGTTCGCGCGCCAGCATCCTTCGGACCTGGAGGCCCCCCAAAATACCCCCACCCCCCCTCACCCGCCACCCTCCCCCCGCCGAGTGCCGAGCGCCGAGTGCCGAGTGCCGAGCGTTGAGCGCTGCAT
>JANMHX010000082.1:0-1784 GCA_031375485.1 Gemmatimonadota bacterium
TCGCCCTCGACGTCGCGGCGCTGGTGGCCCAAGGCGTCCACCCGGGACTCGCGGTCGTCATCGTCGGCGATGACCCGGCCAGCCGGGTCTACGTCGCGAGCAAGGGGAAGGCCTGCCTCGAGGCCGGGATGCATTCGGAGACGATCCGGCTGCCCGACACCGCCTCCGAGGCCGAACTGCTGGCCGTGGTCGACCGGTTGAACACCGATCCCAAGATCCACGGGTTCTTGGTGCAGTTACCGCTCCCCAAACACATCAGTACCGAGCGGGTCCTGCTTCGCATCGATCCGAACAAGGATGTCGACGGGTTTCATCCGATGAACGTCGGGCGGGTCTCGGTCGGCGATCGCACCGCCTTTCGGCCGGCCACGCCCTACGGGTGCCAGCAGATGTTGATCCGGTCCGGAATCGAAACCAAGGGCGCCCATGCGGTGATCGTCGGCCGCTCCAACATCGTCGGCAAACCGATCGCCAACCTCCTGGTGCAGGACACGCCGGGCGGCAACGCCACGGTCACCATCTGTCACTCCCGCTCTCGCGACCTCCCCGCCATTACCCGCCAGGCCGACATTTTGGTGGTGGCCATCGGGAAGCCCGAGTTCGTCACCGCCGCGATGGTCAAGCCCGGCGCGGTCGTCCTCGACGTCGGCATCAACCGGGTCGTCGATCCGTCCCATCCCAAGGGCTATCGCATCGTCGGCGATGTGGCGTTCGGGCCGGTGGCCGAGGTGGCGAGTTGGATCACGCCGGTGCCGGGCGGGGTGGGGAAGATGACCATCGCGATGCTGCTGCTCAATACGGTCCAAGCGGCGAAACAGACCCGGTGAAACGGCAGTCCCGCCGCTCGCCCGATCTCTTCGGCGCCGAACCGGCCCAACCCACGAACCGGCCGGCGTACACGGTGTCCGAACTCGGCGCGGCCCTCCGGGTCGCGGCCGAATCGGCGGTCGGGCAGGTGTGGATCAAGGGCGAGGTGATCGGGATGAAGGCCTACGAGGCCGGTCACTGGTACTTCACCCTGAAGGACGCCGAGTCCCAACTCCGCTGCGTCATGTGGCGCTCCTACGCCGAGCGCCAGCGCCTCGTTCCGGTGGACGGAGTCGAGGTCTACGTCCTGGGTACCCCGACGGTCTGGGCCGCGCGCGGCGAACTCCGGATCAATGCGGTGGCCTTGCTTCCCACCGCCGGGGTGGGCCTCCAGCAACTGGCCCTCGAGCGGACCCGCGAGCGGCTGGCGGAGGACGGGCTCTTCGACCCGGCCCGAAAGCGGAGCCTGCCGGCGTTCCCGAGGGCCATGGCCGTGGTGACCAGTGCGGACGGCGTGGTCGTCCATGACATCGTGACGGTGGCGCGGCGACGGTGGCCGTCGGTTCGGATCGTGCTGGTCCCCGCCAAGGTTCAGGGTGACGATGCCGTCGAGGAATTGGTTCGGGCCCTGGCCATCGTCAATCGGCTCGAGGGCATCGATGTCTGTATTCTCGGCCGGGGCGGCGGGGGGCGCGATGATCTCTCGGCGTTCAACGCGGAACCGGTCTGCCGGGCGGTGGCGGCCGTTCGGGTGCCGACCATTTCCGCCGTCGGGCATGAGACGGACGTCACCCTGACCGATCTCGTGGCCGATGTTCGCGCCCCGACGCCCTCGGCGGCGGCGGCCATGGCGCTCCCGGACCGGAGCGCGATTGGCCGGCAGGTCGCTTCGCTGGGCAGCCGGTTAGGCAGCGGGCTCCGCCGGCGAAGCCGGGTGCTGTCCGAACGGCTGGCCCGGGTGTCGCTCCGGGCGCGGC
>JANMHX010000141.1:0-15094 GCA_031375485.1 Gemmatimonadota bacterium
AAGAACTGGAACGTCTTGGATCCGCCTAACGTGCCTTCCGCCACCCGGCTCGCCTCCACCGTGCGATCGAGATAGGCGCGGGTGCCCGCCGGCCAGGTGACGCTCGGGGGTCCCCAAAACGCCAGATTGCCCTCGCCGCTGACAATCACGTCGATGGGCACCGGCTCGCCGGTGTGGGCCGGCAGATTCCGCACCCGGTAACTCAACCGCAGATCGTGACCGGTGGGCCCCTGGAATCCAGCCGGCCGGGTGTCGAGGGGCTGGGGACGGATCGTCAATACCGCCGGCTCGCTCGCGGCTTCCATGGGTCGCTCGTCGCCGGAGGCCCGGCGGCTCAGCGGGATGCCGTACTCCAGCCGGGCGGGCGGCACGACGAGACGGCCGGCGGTCAGCGGGAATGCCACCTGATGGCTGACGAATAGATCGTACACATCATCGCCGACCGCCCTGGAGGCCACGACCCCGGGTACGGCGGGCTGGGGAACCGACCACACTCCGCTCAGGACCGGCGGTTTGAGGGTTGGCGGCCGGCGAAGCCTGGCCCGAAGGGACCGGGAAAACCACGCCGCCGTGACGATATCGAGTTGCTCGCCCTGGAACACGCTCGGCGACGAGACCACCACCGACACCGCCGCCGGAGCCCCGTCGGCGGGCGGCGTGGAGCCGCGGATCAGCGCCACGAGCCGGGGGTTCTGCCCCATGGCGGCTCCCGCCCCCGCCGTCACCGTCACGACCACCTCCGGAGCGACTTCCATGACTTCGCCGCGGAACACCATCACCGGGCTGATCCGCCACAGCCCTCGTTCGGCAGCCCGGAACACGACATCGAGTTGATAGACCTGACCGCCGGACCCGGCGCCGGCGACATCCTCGAGGCGCTCGGTCCGGTCGCCGGCCTCGAGCCCGGGCACGACCGGCAATTCGACTCGAATCCGGCTTCCCTTCGGTCCGACCGCGCGGAGGGAATAGGTGACTTCCTCGCCGACCCCGATCCGGTCCCGGTCGACCGTCGCAGTTAGGCTTTGCCCGGTGACCGCTTGGACCAGGAGCCAGACACTCGCGAGCCCGATCACCAGTCCTTGCCTTGGGCGCCCCGCGCGACCCGGCGGCGGCGGACCTGATCGGTTCGAACCGCCTGTTCGGAGCGTTCGACGGACCGAAGGATCTGTTCGGCCTCCGCGGGGGTCATCCCCTCGGAGCGCGGCGGCGCCTGGCCCGCTCCGCCCCGGGGACGTTGGGGTTGCGGCTTGGGCTGATTCGACGACGGCGGCTGGCGGTGCGAGGCCAATTCCAGATTCCATTTGGCCGCCGCCGAAGCCGGTGCCAACAGTAAGGCTTCCCGAAACCGGTCGGCGGCCTCGCGCTCCAAGGCCCCCCGTTTGGCGGAGTCGGTCCGAGCCTCCCGGAGACTGGCGAGACCGAGATTGTACAGGGCTTGGAACCGGACCACCGGGTCGAGCGAGCCGCCGGCCGCGCCAAGGGCTTCGCGGGCCACGTCGAGTTTGCCGGTGGCCAGTGCCACGGAGCCGGCATTGTACCAGCTCGTGTCGGCCCCGGAACCCGATTTGGCCGCCCGGCGGAACTCCTCGACCGCGCGGGTGGTGTCGGCGCCCCGAAGCCGGGCCGTGCCGCCGGTGGGACGCTGGGCGACCGCTTCGGTGCCGGCCACCAACCCGGCCAACCCGACCAACGCGGCTCGCCGCCGCCAGGCGCCCTGGCCGAAGAGCAGGACGAGCGCACCTAACGCCGCGATCCAGGCCCGGGGCCGAAGATCCTCGGTACGCCGGCCGGTGGCCGGATCCCGATCGAGCGAGGCCAGGGTTTTCCACGCGGCCCCGGCCTGGTCCGGAAAATCCGCCGGGATCAGGATGCCCTGCGCGGCGTCGGCGATCGACCGCAGCATCTCGTCATGGCGGGACGTCAGCACCTCGTTCCCGGCATCGTCCTTCTTGTACTCGATCAAGCGGCCGCCTTCATCACGGATCGGGATTCTCGCCGGCGTCACGCCGCCCTGCCCGATCACGATCAACGTCACCCCGGCCGCCTGGAGTCCGCGGGCCGCCTCCTGAATCTGGTCCAGCGAATCATGAGCTTCGCCGTCGGTCATCAGGACCATCGCCCGGGCCCCGCCCTCACTCGCCGCCGCCAGCAACTGGCCCCCTTGGTTCAACACCGCGGCGAGGGCGGTGCCGCCCTCGCTGGCGATGTCCGGCTCTAGCGCATCGAGTTGGAGTTCGACCGCCCCGTCGTCGAGCGTGAGTGGCGTCAGGATGTAGCTCCGGCCCGCAAACGCCAGGAGCGCCATCCGGTCGCCGCGGGCGTCCTGAAGCAACCGGCGGCTCTCCCCGATCGCCCGGCTGAGCCGGCTCGGGCGCGCATCTTCGGCCAGCATTGACCGGCTGATGTCGATGGCGAACACGATGTTGAGCGCGCGCGTCTCGGTGTCGACGTCGGCGCTCCCGAATCGGGGACCCGCGATTCCGATGGTCATGGCCAGGACCCCGAGCGCCAGCCAGAATGGACCGAAACGGCCCCACCTCGCCGTGGTGGCGGCACCGGCCGACCAGGCCGCCGCCGCCGGAATACGGCGGCGGCGGGCCATCCAGGCCAGGCCCCAAAAAACCAGTCCGACCGCCGGGGCGGCCCAGAGCATCCACGGCAAGTCGAAGCTCATGCCGCCCTCCGTGCCACCGTGGCCGCCGCCAGCAGTTCGGCCGCCAGCATCGTCAGCGCAAACAGCAGGACCGGCCGAGTGCTCTCGTCGGCGGACCGGTAACGAATCGTCTCGACCTCCGACCGCTCGAGCCGGTCGATCTGACTGAAGATCCGGCTCAAGGCGTCGCTGTCCTTGGCTCGAAAGTACCGGCCGCCGGTTTTCGTGGCGATGTCGGTCAACAGGACTTCGTCAATCCGGACCGGCAACATTTCGTATCGGTAGCCGCTCAAGCCCCTCCCGGTGGGAATCCGGGCCTCACCCTCGGTGCCGACGCCGATGGTATAGACCTTGACCCCCATCGCGGCCGCGGCTTCGGCCGCGGTCCGGGGATCGATGGCCCCCCGGTTGTTCTCCCCGTCGGTCAACAGCAGCACCACCTTCGACGGACTTTTGATTCGGCGCAATCGGTTGACCGCGGTGGCCAACCCGCTGCCGATCGCGGTCCCGTCATCGAGGGCGCCGATCCTCAGATCGAGCACGGCACGCTCCAGGACGGCGTAATCGAGGGTGACCGGCACCTGCGTGAGGGCTTCGCCGGCAAACGCCACCAGGCCGATCCGATCGGCTTCCCGGCCCCGGATGAATCCGATGGCCTGCCGTTTCGCCACTTCGAGGCGGTTGGACGGCGCAAAGTCCTCCGCCAGCATGCTGCTCGAGACGTCGATCGTAATCACGATCGAGATGCCCTCCCGCTTGATGGCCATCCGGTCGCCCGGCAAGCGCGGCCCGGCGGCCGCGGTGATCAGCGCCGCCAATGTTAGGCAGCGGCACCAGAGCGGAATCGCCGCGACCCAGCCGCGGCCGGCGGCACCCTGGGCCACCGCGCCGTCGGCGATCCGCACCGGTGTCGGCCGCCGGCGCGATCGCCACCAGAGCCAGGCAGGAATCAGGAGCCCGATCAGCAGCAGCCAGGGCCGGGCGAACGTCATCCGGTCCGGTCCTGCGCCGCCACCCAGGCGGCGGCATCGGCGACCAGCCGTTCCGCTTCAGGCGGAAGTGCGCCGGGCCGAAAGCCAATCGCATCGAGGGCCTGGACCAGGGCGCTCCCGGCTTGATCGGGGGCCGACGGCGAGAGCTTGGATTGGATCAAGTGGGACCAGCCTTCGGCGGCGGCTCGCGTCTCGCCTGCCCGGTGCCACTGATCGAGGACCGGTCCGATCGGCAGTGAGGCGACCTTCGGCGCCTCCGGCCCGGGCTCCCGCGGGCGGACCCGGCGGGCCCGCCGGACCCCCGCGATGGCAGCGGCGAATAGCCCGACCAGCCCCCACAGAACGGCGAGCGGAAGGAGGCTCCGCTCCTCCTGCGGCAGCACCGCCGCCGCATCGCGCGGGACGAGCGAATCGCGGGGCACATCCGTCGGCAGCACCGTGGCGATCTCGACCGACACCGGTCGGGCCGGCAGGGTATCGGAGCGGCCCTCGGGGTTCACGACGATCGGTCCGGGCACCGTGACACCGTGGCGACCCGGGTACCAGAAGGTCACCGGATAGCGCACGATGGCCGAGTCGCCGACGTAGTCGACTTCGGGGGGGCCGAGGACCTGCCCGATGTCACCGAGATCCCAGTTTTGGGCCCGAAGAATTTGCCGCGCCGCCAGCGGAACCTTGGTGCTGATCCAGACGGTGTCGCCAACGGTCGGGGGGCGGAGCTGCCCCCCCAGCAGGGCCAGGACCAGGAACATGTTCACCGCCGTCCCCGCGACCGCGGTCCGAACGCCCGGCGGAGCAGCGGGGCGTAATCCTCACTCACATCGATCGGCACGTGCCGGACCCCCGAGGACTTGATGCGCTGGTTCCGGGCCTCGATTCGGTCGCGAGCCATCTTCTCCCATCGGCGCCGCACGGTCGGGCTACTGGTATCGAGCAGCACCAACCGGCCCGACTCGGGGTCCTCGATTTCGAACCATCCCCGGCCCCGGGGATGGTGCTCGCGACGGTCGTCGATGGTGATGGCGGTGACATCGTGGCGGGCCGCCAACTGCTTCAGCGGTCGATCCCAGTCGCGTCCCTGAAAATCCGAAATGAAGACGACCACGGCGCGATGGCGGAGGACCCGGGTCGTGTACCGGATCGCGGCCCCGATGTCGGTTCCTTGGTTGACCGGAGCGAAGGCCAACAAGTCGCGGATCAACCGGAGCGCGTGGCGCCGGCCTTTGGCGGGCCGGACAACCTGCTCGACCCGGTCGGTGAACAACAACGCGCCGGTCCGGTCCTGTTCTCGCGCGCCCGCCAGGGCCAACACGGCCGCGATCTCGACCGCCCGGAGCGCCCGGGGTACCGGCTCCCCGACCCGGGTCGATCCCGATTGGTCGACCACCAGCAAGAGCGTAAGCTCCCGTTCCTCGGTGAAGGTCTTGATGAAGGGCGACCCCAGGCGGGCGGACACGTTCCAATCGATGGCCCGGTAGTCATCGCCGTGCTCGTAGGCGCGAACCTCGGAAAATTCCATCCCCTGGCCCCGAAACACCGATCGCGATTCACCCGCGAACAGGGTATCGATGACCCCGCGGGTTCGAATCGCGATTCCTTTGACCTGCTTCAGCAGTTCGGGCGAGACCCGAACGGTCACGGCACTTTCACTTTCGAGAGGACCTGCTCCACGATGGAGTCGCTCGTCACGTCCTCGGCTTCGGCCTCGAAGGACAAGACGATCCGGTGCCGCATCACATCGGGCGCGAGGGCCTGAATGTCGTGGGGTGTGACATACCCCCGCCCTTGGAGCACGGCGTGGGCCCGCGCAGCCTGCGCGAGCGCGATCGAGGCCCGCGGCGAGGCGCCGAAGGCAATCAACGGGGTCAACGACCCGAGGCCGACGGACGCCGGGTCGCGGGTGGCCCGGACCAGGTCGACGATATAGTCGGCCAATCGCGGGTCGAGGTGGGTGGCCAGCGTCGACCGCCGGAGCGCCAGCACCACCTCTGGTTCGAGCACCGCCGCCACCGGAATGGTCTCCCCGCCGCTCATCCGCTGGAGGATCTCGCGCTCATCGGAGCGGCTCGGATAGCCGACGTGCACCTTGAGCAGGAACCGGTCGAGTTGCGCCTCGGGGAGCGGATAGGTCCCTTCGCTCTCGATCGGGTTTTGGGTGGCCAGCACCAGGAACGGATCCGGGAGTCGATAGGTTTGGCCGCCGATCGTGACCTGATGTTCTTGCATGGCCTCGAGGAGCGCCGATTGGACCTTGGCGGGGGCCCGGTTGATCTCGTCGGCCAGGACGATGTTGGCGAACAACGGTCCTTGCTTGGGCCGAAATTCCTGGGTCTTCTGGTCGAAGATCATCGTGCCGACGATGTCGGCCGGCAGCAGATCCGGCGTGAACTGGATCCGCGAGAAGCTGGCCTTGAAGGTCTCGGCCAGGGTCCGCACGGCCAGGGTCTTCGCCAACCCCGGCACGCCCTCGAGGAGTACGTGTCCGCCGGTCAGCAGTGCCACCGCCAATCGTTCGACCATGCCGCGTTGCCCCACGATGCGGCGGCCGATCTCGTCGAGGGCTTGGCGGAGGACATCGGTGTGCGGCGGTGCTGCCGGAGTTTCTTGCGCCATAGCGGCGGGCGTCCTCAGAAGAGCGGAATCAGGGAACCGGCATGTCGATGGCCTTGTACAGCGCCCTTACCTCATCGGGTTGGAGCGGGCGCCATTCGCCGGCCTCGAGGTCGCCGAGCCGAATCGGGCCATAGGACAACCGGGCCAACCGCTCGACCTTGCCACCCAACTCCCCCACCCATTTCCGGACGATGGCGTTCCGGCCTTCAGCCAGGGAGATGTCGATCAAGCTCCGCCCGTCGCGGCCGCCTTTGACCCGCACCGACAGGGGGACGACCGGCCGGCCGTCGACGACCACGCTTTTCTTGACGGCTTCGGCCAGCACCTCGGTGGTGACCCCATGGACGAGGACCGAGTACCGCCGGGGAATCCGGTACTTCGGATGAGTCAGCCGGTGGACGGCTTCGCCATCGGTGGTCAGGAGCAACAGCCCGGTGGTCATCACGTCCAATCGCCCTACGTACGTGAGCCCCTTGTTGTTTGGGATCAGTTCGAGGACGGTCTTCCGCCCCTGCTCGTCGTCGGCGGTCGTCACCACGCCGAGCGGCTTGTGCAGCAAAATCCACCGGTTGGGGAGTTGCTGGATCTTCCGCCCCTTGACCGAGATTCGCTGGCGGTCCGGGTCAACCTTGCTGCCGAGCGTCGCCACTTTGCCGTCGATCATGACCGAGCCGGCCTCGATCAACTCTTCCGCCTTCCGGCGGGAAGCCACGCCAGCCCGGGCCATCGCCCGCTGGAGCCGCATTTCGCTCATGATTCGGCTTCGACGAAGGCGGCGGTGTCCCGGTCTTCGGTCAGTTGGGGTTTGGGCGGCTTGAGCGCAATCGACAACTCGTCGGACCGCGGCAGATTGGCCAAATCGGGCAGGCCCAGGAGTTCCAGGAACAACGGCGTCGTCCCATACAGCAGGGGCCTTCCCAGCGCCTCGCTCCGCCCCACCACTTCGATCAGGCCCCGTTCCTGGAGCGTCCGCAACACCCCGGCCGCGTTGACGCCCCGGATTTCCTCGATTTCGGCCCGGCCCACGGGCTGACGGTACGAGATCGTGGCCAGGGTCTCGAGCATGGCGCCGGAGAGCCGCGACGGCTTGGTGTTGAGTTGGGCCCGTTCGATGGCGGCGGCGAAGGCCGGCCGGCTCAAGATCTGGAACCCGCCCGCCATTTCACCCAACTCGACGCCGTGACCGTCGAAATCGTAGTGCTCCCGCAATTGGTCGAGTGCCTGGCGGACCTCCGACAGGGAGACGTCGGGGTCGAGCATCTGCAACTCCTCGACCGTCACCGGACGGGGCGAGGCGAACAGCGCGGCTTCAATCAGCTGAACGAGGGGATTCACGGGAGATCACCACCGGCCCAAAGGCCGCTTGTTGGAAGACACGGGCCGTTCCCCGCCGGGCCATTTCCAGAATGGCGAGCAAGGTCGAAAGGACATCAACGATCGTCGGCGTCGGCCCGATCGCCTCGATCCAGGTAATGGTTTCGTGGTCGGCCAAGAGCGTCTGAATCCGGAGCGTGGCGCCCTCGACGTTCAGCGGGCGCGCCACCACCCGGTGCATGACCGGATGAAGAATCGCCGAAATGACTCGTTCGACCGCGGCCAGCAAATCGAGCAAGTCCAAGGTGAGCGGTGGCGGCGGCAGAACCGGCGCCGGCGGGATGTAGCCCCGGGGAAACTTCACCGCTCGGCGTTCGGCCGCCTCGGCCATCCACAACGCGATCTCCTTGATCTGCTGATACTCGAGCAGCCGGCGAACCAATTCGGACCGGGGGTCCTCCCATTCCTCGCCGTCGGCGCCGCGGGGCAGCAGCATCTGGGCCTTGAGGCGCACCAGCCGGCTGGCCATATCGAGATAGTCGGCCGCCTGGTTCAAGCCGAGCCCATGAATCGCGCGGAGAAACTGATCCGCGATCCGGGCGATCGGAATGTCGGCGATGTCGATCTGCTCCTCGCGGAGCAGGTGCAGCAACAGGTCCAGCGGCCCGGTGAACCCGTCGAGTTCGACGACGAAACCGGTCCCCAGCGGATCGGCCACCGAGGGGTCGGTGGCGGCGGCAGCTGGAACGTCGGTGTCCGGAACGGGGCTCGGGCCGACCAAGGTCATGGGTTCAGTAGCAACGGGTGGATGGACATGAGAATTCGGGGTGCAATATGGGGCCGTTCCCCCTCCAGGCGAAGGGGTTACGCGCCCGGGACTTGCCCAAACGGCCCCCGTAACGCTACTTTTTCGGGCTTGAGTCATCAGCGGTTTTCGTTCGTTCGTCCGCCGGGGAGTCCATCGTGCCGAGGATCAAGTCAGCCAAGAAGCGGATGCGCCAAACCAAGGCCCGTACCGCCGTCAACAAAGGGCAGCGCAGCCAGCTGCGAACGGCCATCAAGACGGTGCGTGGTCTGACGGATCCGGATGCCCGAGCCAAGGCGTTTGCCGAAGCCGAGAAGCTGATCGACCGCGCCGGCCAGAAGCGGATCATCCATCCGAACGCCGCCGCCCGCCTCAAGAGCCGAATCAAGACGAAGTAGTCGCCTCGCGAACACGAGCCAAATCAAAAGGGGCCGGGATCTCTCCCGGCCCCTTCGTGCACCCGGCCTGGTCGGTTTACACCGCGGCCAACTCGGCCCCGCACCGCTCACAGTACCATTCGGTGGGCCGGTTGAGCGCGCCGCACTCGCCGCACTTCAGGGTCTTCGCAACCGTCTGGCTCGGGCGCTCCGACTTCGGTTCCGCGGCGACCGAGACATTGGATGCCTGGCCGGTCGCATTCCGCGGGTCAATGGTCATCGACTTGAGAAACGTCAATTCATCGACCGAAGGGGCCGGGGGCGCCGCCGACTCTTTGGCCGCAGCCGGTGCCGACGGGAACGGAATCGCCCGGGAGGGGCCGGATTCCCGCGGCTTGAGGCCGCCACGGGGCACGAACCGGGGCGCCTCAGGCAATTCGGCCGGAGCCGCGGGAACGGGGGCTGACTCCGCGACCGGCGGGGGCGCCGGGACCTCGTCCCGCACCAGGGCTACCGGGGCGGGCTCGGGCGCGCGAAGTCCGGTTTCGGAGTCCCGCCGCCGGGCCGCGGTCGGGGCCGGCGGAGGCGCGATCTGGGTGAAAATCTCGCCCAGGCGACCGATCTCTGCCGCCAGCCGGTCGATCTCCTCGTCCATCCCGCGGATCTTTCCGGAACAGTCCCGCTCAACCCGGGACCATTCCTCGTCGCTGTACTCACCAACCGTGTGGCGGAGTTCAGCTTCCGCGAGCGTTTCCTGCTCCTCGTTCCGCAACTCCTCGAACTCTTCGGCCTGGGTACGAAGCCCCTGCAACGTGCTCGAAATCACATCGGAATGGCCCCGGATCTGCTCCACGACCTGACCCAGCCGGCCTTGATAGTCCGACCGAACCCGGTCGCGCACCGACGGTGGGGTCTTGTTGCCGGCGGCCTCGAGTTTCTCCAGCCAATCCGCCAGTTGCTGACGGGTCGCCAGGAGCGTTTCGACTTCGCTCAGATCCTGACGGTGGTAGTCGGTCATTCGTAACTTCCCCCAAATGGAAGCGAGAATCAGTGTCCCAAGATAAGGCGGAAGTCCGTTTCACGGAACACGTTGCAAAGCTAGCCGTTCGGTTTCGCGACACCTCGCTCAAACACGACTCGGCCCGCCACCATCGTGAAATCCGCCTGCCCTATCAGGGTCTCACCAAGATACGGGCTGTTGGTACTCTTCGAGTGCAAATCTCTCGCCCGAACGGTCCACTGCCTGGTTGGATCAAAAACCACCACGTCCGCGGGGGCGCCGACCGCCAAGGTGCCGCCGGGTAGCTTGAAGATCCGGGCCGGTGCCGTGCTCATCCGGTGAATCAGCTCGGGCAGCGTCAGGACCCCAGCCTCCACCAGGTGGCAAACCGCCACGCCGAGGGCGGTCTCCAAGCCGATCACGCCGGACGGGGCGTCATCGAACGCGCGTTGCTTGGCGTCGTAGTGGTGGGGCGCGTGATCGGTTGCGATGCAGTCGATTGCGCCATCCTTGAGCCCCTCTCGAATGGCCTCGAGATCGGCGGCCTCGCGAAGCGGCGGACTCGTCTTGGCGTTGGTGTGGTACCCTTCGCACGAGGCATCCGTGAGGCTCAAGTGATGAGGGGTGGCCTCGGCGGTGACGTTGACGCCCCGGTCCTTGGCCCGGCGGATCAACGCCACCGACCCCCGGGTCGAGATCCGGCAGAGGTGGACATGTCCTCCGGTGAGTTCCGCCAGCACGAGATCCCGGGCCACCATGATCTCTTCCGCGGCCGCGGGCGTTCCCTTGAGCCCGAGACGGGTGGCGACGAGCCCTTCATGCATGACGCCAACCGCCAGGGTCGGGTCGTCGCAATGATCGGCCACGGGGATCCCGAAAACCTTCGCGTACTCGAGGGCCGTGCGCATCAGCTGACTCGACGCGACCGACTGGCCGCCGTCGCTGACCGCCACGGCACCTGCCGCGACCATTTCGCCGAATTCGGCCAGCTTCTGACCCCGCTGGCCGAGCGAGATACACCCGATCGGGTACACCCGGGCCTTCCCAGCCCGGATCGACTGCCGGATCACGAACCCGACAGCGGCTTGATTGTCGATGACCGGATCGGTGTCGGGCATGGCGCAGATGCCGGTAAAGCCCCCCGCCACCGCGGCCAGGGCTCCGCTCGCAATGGTATCGACGTGCTCCTGGCCTGGTTCGCGGAGATGGACGTGCACATCCAGGAATCCCGGGGCGACGATCTTGCCCGAGGCGTCGATCCGCCGGACTCCCTCGGCGACCGGGATGTTATGCCCGACCGCTTCGATCTTGCCATCCGCCACGTAGAGGTCCGCCACCCCGTCGGTTCCCCGCGACGGGTCAATGATCCGGCCGCCGGTAATCAGGAGGTCGTTCATCGGTCCTCCCCCGCTCCGCTCCGCCAGTCCGGGAGGCCGCCGGCCAGCAGATAGAGCACCGCCATCCGGATTGCCACGCCATTGGTGACCTGAGGCAGGATCAGGCTGTGGGGTCCGTCCGCGACATCGCTGTCGATTTCGACGCCCCGATTCATCGGCCCGGGATGCATGATGGCAATGTCCCGCGGCGCCCGCGCCAGTCGCTCGTTGGTGACCCCGAAAATCCGGTTGTACTCTCGGAGCGAGGGGACAAAACCGCTTTCCATCCGCTCCAGTTGCAGTCGGAGCACGTTCAGCGCATCGGCCCACTGGATGGCGTCTTCGATATGGTGCATCACGGTGACGCCAAGCGAAGCCAACCCGGAGGGCATCAGAGAGGGCGGCCCGCACACGGCGACCTCGGCACCGAGCTTGAGGAGGCCCCAGATATTGCTCCGGGCCACGCGGCTGTGAAGCACGTCCCCGCAGATGGCCACTTTGAGGCCCGCGATCTTGCCGAACTTGTCGCGAAGCGTGAGGAGATCGAGGAGTCCTTGGGTCGGGTGCTCGTGGGTTCCATCGCCGGCGTTGATGACATTCGAACGAATCCGCTCGCCGAGAAAGCGGGCCGCCCCGCTCGCGTGATGGCGGACGACGACCATATCGATGCGCATTGCCTCGAGGTTGCGGGCGGTATCGACCAGCGTCTCGCCCTTCGAGAGCGAGCTGCCCTGGGCCGCGATGTTGACCGTGTCGGCCGACAGGCGCTTCTCGGCAAACTCGAAGGAAATCCTGGTCCGGGTCGAGGCTTCAAAGAACAGGTTGACGATCGTCTTGCCGCGGAGGGCCGGCACCTTCTTGATCGACCGTTCGCTTACTTCCTTGAACGGCTCGGCCGTGTCGAGGATCATCGTGATCTGCTCGGCCGACAACGGCTCGAGGCCGACGAGGTCTTTGCCGAGCGGTGTCGTCACCGGGCCCGGACCAGGTTGACGGCATCCTCGCCGTCGCGTTCGGTCACCAGCACATCGACCCGGTCACCGGCCGCGGTGCTGACGGCGGTACCGACGATGTCCGCCTGGATCGGTAACTCGCGCCCGCCCCGGTCCACCAGCACGCAGAGGAGGGTGCGGCGGGGCCGTCCGAAGTCGGCGAGTTCATCGAGCGCCGCCCGAATCGTGCGACCGGTATGGAGCACGTCGTCGACGATCACGACGGTTTGACCATCGAGGTGCAGCGGCAGCGTGGTCTCACCGACAATCGGCCTTGGGCCGATCGATTGGAGATCGTCGCGGTACAGCGTGATATCGAGTTTTCCGAGGGGAATCGGGCGGCCTTCGGTGCGTTCAATCAGCGAGGCGAGACGGATAGCCAACTCGACGCCGCGGCGTTGGATGCCGACGAGGACCAAATCGTCGGTTCCGTGACAACGTTCGACAATTTCGCTCGCCATCCGCGAAAGGGCGCGGCTCATGGCGCGATCGTCGAGAATCCGGCTCGTGGTGGGCATCCCGAGCGGTCAAGCTAAGGGGCCCGCAGAGGCTCCGCAACCGGGGTAGAGCGAGTCCGCCGAGCGTGAATGACGCGCGCGAGGAGGAGCAGGCCCAGAATGACGGCATACCGAACCGGTTCGGTGACGTCCTTCTTGACGAGCCAGAAGAAGTGCAGGACGGCCAAGGCACCGGCCAGGTACACCAGTCGATGGAGCCGCTGCCATCGCTTGCCGCCGAGGCGGCGGATTGCCGCGGTTGGCGAGGTCGCGGCCAGCACGGTCAAGATGATCAGGGCCGCGAAGCCGACCAGAACCCAGGGGTGTTCCACGACATCGGCCGTGATGTCCGGCACCGACAGCTGGTGGTCGAACACGGCATAGATCAGGAAGTGGAGGACGGCATAGAAGAAGGCGAACAAACCCAGCAACCGCCGGACCCGGATCAGGCCGTTGATGCCGGTGACCCACCGGGCCGGCGTGACCGCCAGGGTGACGAGAAGAATCACGAGGGCCGACAAGCCCGTGGTGTGGGTCAGGGTCTTGACCGGATCGGCCCCGAGGTCGCCTTGGACGAGACCCCGGATCAACCAGGCGGCCGGTCCAAGGCACGCCACCCACGCCACGGGTTTGAGGGCGCGGCGAAAGCCAGGCGATTCACCCATCCGTGTCAGTAGTTGGCGCGGAGATCCATCCCCGAGTAGAGCCCGGCCACCTGGTCACCGTAGCCGTTGAACATCAGGGTGGGGCGTTTGAGGAAATCGCCCAGGCGACGTTCGGTCTTCTGGCTCCACCGCGGGTGCGACACGGTCGGATTCACGTTGGCGTAGAACCCGTATTCGGAGGGGCCGGCGAGATTCCAGGTCGTCTTCGGCATCGACTCCGTCAACCGGATTCGGACGATACTCTTCCCGCCCTTGAACCCATACTTCCAGGGCACCGTCAAGCGGATCGGAGCCCCGTTCTGGGGAAGGAGGGGTTTGCCGTAAATCCCGGTGGCGAGGAGGGCCAGTGGGTGCATGGCTTCATCGAGCCGGAGCGCCTCGACATACGGCCAATCGAGCACCCGGCTGCCCTGCCCCGGCATCTGTTTTGGATCGAAGAGCGTGGTGAATTCGACGAACCGGGCTTTGGACCCTGGCTCGAGGCGCTTGAGGAGGTCACCGAGGAGGATGCCGTTCCACGGGATCACCATCGACCAGGCTTCGACGCAACGCATCCGGTACACCCGATCCACCACCGGGAGTCCCTTGAGTAACTCGTCGAGCTGGTAGGTGCCGGGGCGCTTGACGTCGCCCTCCACGGTCACGGCCCATGGCTTGAGCCGAAGTGACCCGGCATTCTGGGCCGGTTCATCTTTGCCGGTCCCGAACTCATAGTAGTTGTTGTAGGTCGTGACGACGTCATACGGCGTCGGCTTGTCGTCATCAGGCCCAGTTGCCGACGCGGTGAGCCGGGGCGGGACGACCAGACCGGCCGCCAGGAGGCCGGTGGCCTTGAGCCAGTCGCGGCGGGTCTGATAGAGCGTTTCGGAGGTTATTTCCGAACTGCGGACATCGGGCGGACGGCGAATCAGCATAGCACCTCGGCTGGGGACCGGTCAGTTGTCACCTTATAACGCTCGGACCCGGCCAAATGGTTTCCAACGGACAGGGAGGGATTCGAACCCTCGATACGCTTGTGACGTATACACGCTTTCCAGGCGTGCCTCTTAAGCCACTCGAGCACCCGTCCCAGGTTGGGCGGCAACATAGTGCGCCCGATACGGATGCGTCAACGAGGCCGGGCCATCGTTCGGGTCGGATCCGGATCAGGCGGGCTGCTATCGGCGAGGAGATCCCGGACCCGGCGGAGCAGGTCCGGGGGGGTGAACGGCTTGTCGAGATAGCTCCCCAGCCGCCAGTGTTGCTGGGCTTGGTCGGACGACTGCTCCGGAAAGCCCGACATGAACAACACTCGCATGTTGGGCTGGCTGGGTCGGAGGCTCTCGGCCAAATGAGGACCCGAGATGTCGGGCATCACCACATCGGTGACCAGCACGGCGATCGGCCGGGCCCACGCCTTGGCCACGGCCCGCGCCGCGTCGCCGTTCTCGGCTTCGAGGACCCGATAGCCGGCGCCTTCCAGGACGCGAACCGCGAGGGATCGCACCAAATCGTCGTCCTCCGCCACCAAGACGACCGCTCCGCCGCCACCGCCGGGATCAGCAGCCATCCGTTGGATCGGTTGAAGGTCCGTTTCGGTGGTCCGGGGCAGCAGCACCGTGAAGGTCGTGCCGGCGCCGAGGTCGGAGTCGACCAAGATCTGGCCGCCGGCCTGCCGGATGATCCCGTGACAAACGGCCAGTCCGAGACCGGTTCCCTTCCCGACGCTCTTGGTCGTGAAGAACGGCTCGAAGATCCGCTCGATCACCTCGGGTGGCATGCCCTGCCCGCTATCACTCCAAGGGGCCTCGCTGTAGGCATGATTCGTGTT
>JANMHX010000016.1:0-10478 GCA_031375485.1 Gemmatimonadota bacterium
GGGCCGCCCGGACGAGCCGATCGTGGTTTGGGGCAATCAGGCTGTCTTGTACGTCTTGAGCGACCGGCCGTCGGCAACGCGATTCGGATGGAACTGGTCCCTGGTGCGCTATCCGGGGAACGAGTTCGGTGAGCGCTTCAAGGCGGAGTATCTGGCCGCCGTTCAGAAGGCCAAACCGGTTGCGATCATTGCCAGAACACCCGATGACTGTCGGCCGCCTCTCGCCCGCGACGCCCAGCTGGAATGCCTGGACCAATTCCCGGCGCTCGCAGCATTTACCCAGGCCAACTATTCCATCATCGCGACTCACGGCCGGTACGCCGTCTACGCTCGCCGTGATCTCGCCCTGGTTGGCGCGCCGATTCGGGTGATCCCGTGAGTCGGGTAGGGCCAGGTTCCTGGCTGGTGGCGCTTGCACGGATCGATGAGGGCCGAGGCCGGGTCCTCGGGTGGGCCGCCGTGATCGTCACGGGTCTCGCGGCCGCGACGCTTGCCTGGAACCATCAAGTCGGTGGCTGGGGCGTCGAAACCGATTTCTACTCGGTCTACCTGCCTCAGGCCCGGGAAATCATGGACGGCTGGCCCTTGGTCCGGGGTGTGGTTCACAATCCGCCCGGGTTTGCCGGGCTGGTGGGCGCGCTCGGCCTGGTCGTTGGCAACGAATTCACGGCCGCCGTGATCTGGTCGGTCATCGGGACCATGGGTCTAGTGTGGGCAACCGCGCAGATTGGGCAAGCGGCCTTCGGTCCCTTTGTGGGTGCATTCGCCGCCGCTCTGGTCGGATGCATCCTGCTTCCCTTCAGTTATCTCGCGGCAACCGACGCCTTGGGCGCATTCCTGATCGTGCTGCCATTGGCGCTCCTGGCTCGTTGGCCGTCGCCGACGAATCGTGGGGTGTTCGGGCTCGGACTGCTCATCGGGCTGGCCTACTTGGTCCGCTCGAACGCCGTGGTCGTACTGCCGGTTATCGCACTCGGCCTTCTCACGGTCGTTCCGGTCGGTCGCGCCATTCGACGCCGGGCGATCACCGTCCTGTGGCTTGGCCTCGGCGTCATCACGACGGTGGTCCCGTGGTTGGTCGTCAACGCAACCGCGACCGGCTCCGGCACCGGCTCCACCGCCCATCTCCAGATCGCGGCTCATTTCTTTGGCGGCTCCTCCGGTGACGCGTATGCCGTCACGACGTTTCCTCTGATGGCGGCGAAGTTTCATTCGCTCGCGGATGTCCTTCGCTATGACCCGGTGGCTCTGGTTGCTCGATATGTACAGGATGTGGTGCTGGCAATCCCGCTACAACTGCTGCTCGATGGGGCTCGATTCCCCGGCATGCTCCTCGTCGGAATCGGGTTACTTGGCGGGACCACCAAGAGTCGAGCGATTGCCCTCGGCTATTGGGCCGTGTTTGTCCTTGGCGCGCTCCTGTTAGCCCTTGTCGGGTATGTACCGCGTTACTACCTCTTTGCGTTTCCAGGCATCGCGTTCTTGATGGCCATCGGAGCGCGCCGTCTCATCCTCTCGACGGAGGACACCCGGCTCGGGACGTTCGCCGCCGCCGGATTGATCGGATTCTCGGCGCTTTCGCTGCTGGTGTTTTCCCTTCGGGATGCGACTCGCCAAGTCCGTGAAGAACCGAAACATCTGCTGGCCCTCGCTGATTCGATCCGGTCCATCACCCGGCCGGGGGACATCGTCTTCGGTCGAAAACCGCATCTGGCCGTGCTTGCCGGTCGCGCTTGGGCATTCGCGCCGGTGTCGACGGCCGATTCGCTGGTGCAGTCGGCTCGGCTGCGCGGTGCCCGCCTAATGATCTACAGCGACTTCGAAGCGAACCTCTGGCCGGCACTTAAGCCGCTGAAGGATCCTAGCTTGGCTCCAAGTGGGTTGGTACTGCGCTTTCGTGATGCCGCCACCAATACTAACGTTTACGAACTGACGCCATGATGGCAACGCCAGGAGTACCAACTCACGGTCCCGAGGACCCGCCGACCTGGTTAGGCGGTGCCCACGTAGCGGTCATCCTGCCCTGCTTCAACGAGGCGCCGAGGATCGCCGCGGTTCTGGCCTCGGTTCCCGCCTGGGTCCGCACGGTCGTGGTCGTGGACGACGCGTCATCCGATACCACTTGCGAAGTGGCCCGGTCGGTCGGCGACCCCCGGGTGGTCGTGGAGGTTCATCCCCGGAACCGGGGTGTGGGCGCCGCGACGTGCACCGGGTATCGGGTGGCAGCGGCCCACGGTGCCGACATCTGCGTCAAGATGGACGGCGACGGTCAGATGGCGGCCGAGGACCTGCCGGCCCTGCTCGAGCCGATTCTCGCTGGCCGGGCCGACTATGCCAAGGGCAACCGCTTTCACGATCTCGACGCCCTCGACCGGATGCCCTGGGTTCGACGGCTCGGCAACAGTGTGCTTTCCTTCCTGATCAAGCTGGTCTCCGGGTATTGGAGCATTTTCGATCCGACCAACGGCTACACGGCCATCAGGTCCGACACCCTCCGCCGGCTCAGGTTGGATCAACTCTCCGAACATTACTTCTTCGAGACCAGCATTCTTGTCGAACTCAATATCCGGGGGGCCGTCGTCGAGGACGTACCGATGCCGGCCCGCTACGGCGAGGAGACCAGTTCCCTTCGGATTGGCCGCGTGATTCGTCAGTTTCCGCCGCTCATGGTCCGCGGTTTGTGCCGACGGCTGTTCTGGCGGTACTTGGTGTACGATTTCAGTGTGGTGACCGTCTGCGTCCTCGGAGGCCTTCCGCTCCTCCTATTCGGGGCGGTTTTCGGGGCGATGCGCTGGTATCGATCGACGGTGACGGGGGTGCCTGCGAGTGCGGGGACGACGATTCTGGCGGCCTTGCCGGTGATGCTTGGCGTTCAACTCCTCTTGGTCGCAACGGTGCTCGATCTCCTTCTTGAGCCGAAGACCAGGCGCGGCCAGCCGCCGTTCAAGGCTCCTCGGGCGTGACGCTCTTTGGCGTGATCGGTGCCCTGACGGCGGGGGCTGGGCTCGTCGGTTACCGGTCGGTCCGATGGCAGTTCTTGCTTCGGGGCGTTGGCGTTCGGCGTCCGGTTCGGGACGTGGTTGCGGTCTCTGCAGGGTCGGATGCGTTGGGGGTGGTGACCCCCGGCGCGATCGGAATGTTGCTCCGGATCGCCTGGCTCGGTCTGACCGCCCGCGTCCGGTGGACTACCGCAGCGGGTGTGGCGATGGCGGATCTCGGTTGTGATGTGGCCGCTCTCGCGATGCTTGAGTGGATGATGGGACCACCCGGGGTGGTCGCTTCAGGGTGGATCCTCGCGGTAGGCCTCGGCGCCTGGATTGCCGGGCTCGCTCTGGCGGGGATTCGACCCGAAGCGCCGGCGCGTTCGAGGATCGAGACGACGCTCTGGGCGTTTGGAGCAACGATGGCGGCCTGGGCGATCGTGGCGCTATTGCTCGCGATCTCCGGGGGATCGCCCCTCCCGTCGGATTGGATTGCCGCCGTGCTGGCGTCAACCATTCCCGCAGCAGCGGCGGGGACACCTGCGATGGTGCTGGTCGGGGTAGGCCTAGTCGGCGGGTTGGTCGCGGGCGGAAGGGTGATTGCCAAACGCCGCCAAGCCGGCTCGGCCACAGTTCACTTCGACCAGATCGCGGCCGACTACCTCAAGCAATGGCCGCCCCATATCTGGGAAATGCTGATGGGGCGACGCCTCGGACTCCTGGCCGAGGCGGTCGGGGATGCGGAGGGGGCCGGTACCGGGCTCGATTTGGGCTGCGGGCTGGGACTGCAGGCCGCTTCGCTTCGGGCCAAGCGGTATCAGGTGCTCGGGCTCGATTTTGCCAAAGAACTGCTGCGGGGTGCCCGGCAGCAACGGGTCCCAGCGGTCCAGGGAAGCGCGATGGAGTTGCCGATCAAATCGGGGTCCCTTGGCTTCGCCTACTCGATCGGGGTTCTTCATCACCTCCCGAGCCCAGGGGCGCAGATCGTGGCGCTCCGCGAGGCCGCCCGCGTCCTCAGGCCAGGCGGCGTGCTCGTCGTTCAGGAGACGAACCCGCGTAACCCGCTCTTTCGGTTCCACATGGGCTACACGTTTCCGTGGCTCAAGTTGATCGACGAGGGAACTGAATGGTGGATTCCAGATGGCCGGTGGCACTCCGCCGCAGGATTTGAACAGGTCCGGCTGGTGCACTTCACGTTTCTACCCGATTTCTTGCCGGAAGCCCTGTTGGGCCCGCTGCAGGTGGTTGAGCGCTGGCTTGAGCGGAGCCGTTTTCGCTCGCTGTCGGCTCACTACATGGTCGTGCTCAAACGGACGGGATGAGGGATCCAATGGTGAAGACGGCCGATCTCGTCGCGGTAGCCAAGCGCTCCTTTCGAACCGGGCCGCCGGTCACGTTGCTTCTGCAGCGCTATCGAAGCTATATCTGCCCGTTCGACCGGTTGATTGAGCTGGTCCCACCGGGGTCGTCGGTCCTCGATGTGGGTTGCGGTTCGGGCCTGTTCCTCAGCCTGTTATGGCAAGTCGGGAAGATCCGCTCGGGACTCGGGTTCGATGCCGATCCGCGAGCGATCGGAGTGGCCCAGGCCATGGCCCGGCTGACGGCCCGCCCCGGGGCGAGCCTGGATTTTCGGCATTTGCCGGTCGAGGCCCCGTGGCCGAACGGTCCCTTCGACGTGGTTTCGATCGTCGACGTCGTGCACCATCTTCCTGATCAGGTGCGACGCGAGGTGATTCGGCTCGCCGCTGAACGTGTCGGCCCGGGCGGGATCCTGCTGTACAAGGACATCGGTACCGCCCCCTTGTGGCGGGCATGGGCCAGCCGGCTGCATGACCTCCTGCTTGCCCGGCAGTGGGTCTGGTTCACTCCCATGGCCCAAATCGACGATTGGGCGCGGGAGGCGGGTCTAGAGCGGGTGCACCGGTCGAGCGCCAACCTGTGGTGGTATGGCCATGAACTGGCAGTCTACCGGAAGCCGGCGGCACCCCAAGCCGGTCCCTTGGATTAGGACGATGTCCCCGAGCCAGTCAGCGAAACCAGCGGGACACGATCGCCGGTGCGGTGGCTAGCCACACGACGAGGCCCATGCCGGCCGCGACCAGGTAGCTAACCCGGTCCCGCAGCGCGAAGACGACTGGATCGTCGTGCAGGGTGTCACGGGCGGCCAGAACCCAGATCCGGGCTTGCCAGTACAATAGGAGGGGAAGTCCGCCCCACAGGAGGTCTGGGGCCCGGTAGGTCCTCGCCACGTCCTCACTAGTAATGTAGAGGCAGTAGACCAGGGAGGCCGCCATGACGGCCCCGGCTCCGAGAGCCTGAAGTGCCTCCACATCAGAATTTTGGTACCCCCGACCGCTCTTGGCCTTTCCCTCGTTTCGATGGGCTCGCAGCTCCACGACCCGTTTGGCGAGGGCGAGGGAGAAGAATACGAAGATCGAGAACGCCAGGAACCACCGCGTCAGATGCACCGATACCAGCGTCGCACCCGCGATCACCCGGATCGTGTAGAGTAGCGACAGCGCCACGACGTCGAGGAGGAGCCGGCGTTTGAGGTCGAACGAATACGCGAGCGTCGCCACGGTGTAGGCGGCCAGGGTCCATTGAAATGAAGCCGGAAGCTGCCAGGCGCTGGCAATGCCGATGGCCAGAACGGCGAGCGCCATCCCGACCGCGGCGGGAACACTCACGTGACCGGCAGCGAGGGGGCGGTGTTGCTTCGATCGATGGCGGCGGTCGGTCTCGAGATCGACCAAGTCATTTAGGACGTAAGTCGCCGAGGCGACGGCACTGAACGCCAGGAAGCCGAGTCCCAACGCGACCAGCAGCGCCGGCGTGAGCGCGAGGTGCCCGGCCAAGGCCGGCAGTGCGAGCAGTGCGTTCTTGGCCCACTGATGCGGCCGAAGGAGCTTGAGCAACGGCCACCGCGACCGGGGTTCGCTCTCCAAGGTGATGGCGTCGGGTCGAGCCGCGGTCAACCGCTTGACCAGCGAAGGCGGAGCGGCCGTGACGTAGGGGGTTCGCGCCCGTTCCCAGAGCGGGAAGTCGACCGGGGCATTCCCGACGTAGTCGAACCGTTCAAAGCGGCCGGTCAGGGCCTCGAGCTTGGTCCGCCCGGTCAAGTTGGTCGACCCCTCGGTACCGAGACAGAGATCGGCCTCGACCAGTTCGCCGGCGCGCCGAACCCACGGCATCGGAGACCCCGAAGCGAGGACCACGCTCCGGCCCTCTGCTTTGGCTTGGACGATCAGCCCGGTGACGCTCTGGCGAAGGTCGTCAGGTTCGATGACGATCGGAACGGCATCCACCAAGTAGGCCTTCCCGCGGGCCCGCCCTCCCTGGATGGTCTCCATCAGAAATCGAACCAGGAGCCACGGCTGCCGGCGTCCCAGCCATACCACCGCGTCCCAGGTCAGATCGCGCCGGAGAAGCGTTCCATCGAGGTCGACGACGAGTGGCACTGGTGGGTTCGTCTCGGTCATGGATGTCCTCGAGCGGAGTCGGGCTGATTTTGGGGATACCAGAGGTCGACGAGCGTCAAACAGCACCGGTCGATCCGGGAGAACACGGCGTCGAACACGTCGGCGTCCCGGCCGTACGGATCGGGCACCGCCCGGGTCGCAATCGGGGTCGGGTCGAGGTCGCCAAGCAGCACGACCCGATCAGGCGCCGCGCCCCGGGCGATGAGGGTGCGTTGCTGGTTCCGATCCATGACCAAGATCAGGCCCGCGTCCACGTCCTTGGAGTCGATCAACCGGGATCGATGGGCGGCCAGATTGAGGTCGCGGAGGGCGGCGCGGCCCTGGGCGACGTCCGGCGATGGCCTCCCCGGCCCGATGAAACCGGCCGAGTCGACCGCCGGGATCCGACCCGCCAACAGGGCCCGCAACCGGCCCGCCCCGTAGGGGCTCCGACAGATGTTGCCCAGACACACCACCAGCACAACGGAGGGCGGCCCGGATAGCGTGAGGCGGGCCACTAGCGCGGCCCGACGACCTTGGTGCGCTCGGCGATCCGGGTAATGCTTGATCCAACGGGCGAGGGCTCGGGCCCGGTCAGTAACCACCGAGATCATGGGTGGCTCCGGCCGAGGGTCAGGAACCGATAGCTTGCTTTGACTTGTTCCCGTTCGACGGCCCAGAGCCAGCCTCCGTACCCCACCGCCCCGACGACGATCAAGGTGACCAAGCGCCCGGCGTCGGGCCAGGAATCCGGCATGAACCCCCTCGTCGTCAGCACCGCCAAGGTCATCGCCACCGTGGCGCGCGCGGCTCCGGTCAAAGCGCCGAAATACTGGGCCGCCGAACAGTCGATTGCCCGCAGGTTGACTACGACCAATGGGAGCAGAACGAGCGGATAGACCGTGGCCCACGCCGCCGCGATCCCGACCGGACCGTACCGGCTCCCGATGACGAAGCCGGCCAGCATGACCACCGCACTCAGAGCCGCGTGATACATTCCGAACCGGGTCCGTCCGAGCGCCGTCGTCAACTGCGGAAAGAGCGTGGCGATTGATCGGATCGGTACCGCGAGTGCCAGGATTCTGAGGGGCAGGACCGCTGCCTCCCATTTGGACCCCAGCACAACCCGAATCAGGAGATCGGCAACCAATCCGATTCCCACGGCGGCTGGAAACGTAAGGAGGGCCAGTCCTCGCGTCATCCCGATCATGTGGTCCCGCAGTCCCCCGACTCGGCTGGCGGCGGTGGCGAGGTAGGGCAGGGCGACCCTGGTGACGACCAAAGAGATCTTCTCGACTGGGAGGCTGGCAAGCGACCACGCGAGCGAATAATTCCCGAGCGGGACGGCACCGAGGGCCCGGCCGGCGACCAAGAAATCAGCGTTGAACATCGCATACCATCCGAAGCGGGACGCGACCACTTCCCGACCGAACGTGGTCAGATCGCCGATCACGTGCGACCTCGGGAACCTCATGGGGTGGTTCCGGATTGCCAGGAGCGCCGTGGTTCCAAATGCGGCACCCACCACGTTCGCGAGGACCAGGGACCAGTAGCCCCATCCAAGCAACGCAAAGCCCAGGAGGGCTCCGGCCGACACGGCCGCCTGCCACACATCGACCGCGCCGAGAACCCGAAACCGCAGGTCCCGTTGGAGGAGCGCCGCGGGAACCGTGCGGAGGCTCGTGATCGGAAACACGAGGGCCGTCACCAAAATGACCTCAAACAGGTCGGGCGCCGAGAAGAAAACAGAGAGCGGTCCGGCCGAGGCCATGACGACCGCGGCGCAGGCCAGGCCGAAAAGGACCGAGAGCCCGTTGAGGTGGCTGGTTTTCTCGGCCGTGAGGGCCCGTCGTCCGATGATGGCCGCGCCAATGCCGAATTCGCCGAGCGCCTGGATGGCCCAGAAAAAAAGCGAGGCCATCCCGTACAACCCGTAGTCCCTCGGGGACAGGAACCGGGCCACGAGCAGCGTGGCGACCCAACTGAACCCCTGGGCGATGGCTTTGGCGAGCCCGGTCCAGGCGATGCTCCGCCCGAGATTCCGATCCCCGGCTGCTTCCGAGCTGCCGGCTTCGGAAGCCGGTCGGTTCGGGTGCGGCAAGTTGGTAATCGGCATAGTATTACCCACATATTAGCACGGTTCATGCCGGTCGAGTGTCGGCACCCCCAGCCGGCAGCGGGCGGGCACGTCGGTTGCAACCGGGTCGACCACTGCGGCTCGAAATCGCCAATTTCAAAGATGGGATAGGAACCGATCGGATGACCCTGGTAACGCTCGGCTGGATGCTGATCCTCGTTCCGGTGGCGGTGTTTGGGTATGCCTTCGTGTTGTATCCTGGTCTGTTATTTCTCTTCGCGTCCTTCCGGCGCCGACCGGCCCCGCCGGAATTGGTTGACTGGCCTGAACTGACGATTACGCTGCCGGTTTACAACGAGGAGAAGGTGGTGGCTCGCGCCATTGAGAGTCTTCTGGCGATCGACTACCCGCGAGAGTTGCTTCATATCTTGGTGATTTCCGATGCCTCGACCGACCGGACCGACGCGATCGTGGAAAGCTATGCCGACCGCGGGGTCGGACTGCTCCGCCTCCCCAACCGCTCGGGGAAGACGCAAGCCGAGAATGCCGCCGCCCCGCGGCTTCGAGGATCGATCGTCGTCAATACTGACGCCACCACCTTGATTCCGCCGCAGTCGCTCAAGGCCTTGGTCCGGGCCTTCGCCGACCCGTCGGTGGGCGTTTCGAGCGGCCGTGATGTCAGTCAGGTCATCCCGGAAAGCGACTCGAACGCCGGCGAATCGGGATACGTCGGTTTCGAGATGTGGCTCCGCCGACTCGAAACGAGGCTCGGAACGATCGTTGGTGCGAGCGGCTGCTTCTACGCCGTCCGCCGGGACTTCCACGACACCCTGTTCCCCGTCGCGCTCAGTCGGGACTTCGCCTGCACCCTCATGGCTCGGCGGCGAGGGTTCCGGTCGGTCTCGGCCGACGCTGCCGTCTGTATAGTGCCGCGGACGCGGTCCCTCCAGGGCGAGTTTCGTCGTAAGAGTCGGACGATGGCGCGCGGACTCGAGACGTTGTGGTACTTGCGGGGCCTGCTGAATCCCCTCCGATACGGCCTCTTTTCGTGGATGCTTTTCAGCCACAAGCTTGTCAGGTGGCTCCTATTCGCAACCATTCCCCTGATTCCTCTTGGGTGTCTCCTCCTCCTCGGGACGGATCAGTGGTGGGTAGGCGGCCTTGGCCTCTTGGCGACGGCGGTGACGGCCAGTCTAGGTTGGTTCGGGTTCAACCACCCGGATCGTCGCCTGCCCGGGCCGTTGGGCAAGGTCTGCTTCGTCAGCCTGGCGATCGGGGCCGGACTGGCGGCGTGGGCCAGGGCCCTCCGTGGGGAACTCAATCCCATCTGGGAGCCCACCAGGCGGTAGCCGGCCCCAATGTGTTGCGGCCGGACCACGAAGTCAGGGCCCGGCAACAACACTATCGGCCAATTGTGACGAAAGTTGCACTACCCTGGATGAAAAATGAACACGGGGCCTTGCGTGCCAAGTTAATGACCAATATGATGTTACCAGTCGGTGGCCCACCGGATCGACAGGTCGCCCATGGCATTGGGGCCGAAGGTGTTGGTGGCACGCCGGTTGCGATAGAACATTGGGGACAGGCAACTTGCCTCATGCCTCGGTCATTTAGACTCACTCAGCAAACCTCTTGGAGGGTATGTGAAGCTTCTTAACGCCTTGATTGCGGCCAGTCTGGCTTCGGCTGTTTTCGCACCGGCTGCCAGCGCCCAATCGATCGAGACCTTCAAGTTCAAGAGCGCTGGGAACCGCAGCTTTCAGGGGCAGGCCGTGGGACCATACCGGGGGCAGATCCTGTCCGACCCCGGTCAACCGACGATCGACATGCTGTGTGTCGACTACATTCACGGCATCAAGCAGAACCCCTGGCAGGCGTACGTGTCGAACGTCGGCACCGAGGTCAGTAAGACCTATGTGAAGGACGCGGCGAAGTACAAGCTTGCCGTGTATCTCTGGGTCG
>JANMHX010000180.1:0-7158 GCA_031375485.1 Gemmatimonadota bacterium
CGGCGGCGCCCGGCGCGATGAAGAAAAATCACGGGCCAAGGAACGGATCTTCTCCTTCCGGAGCGACCAGCACCGGTGGGACCCCAAACTCCAGCGTCCCGAACTCTGGCGCTTGTACAACGGCCGCAAGCACAAGGGCGAGTCGATTCGGGTCTTCCCGATCTCGAACTGGACCGAGCTGGATGTCTGGCAGTACATCCACCTGGAGAACATCCCGATCGTGCCGCTCTACTTCGCTGCCCCGCGTCCGGTGGTTGAGCGGGACGGCACCTTGATCATGGTGGACGACGACCGGATGCGGCTCCGGCCGGGCGAGACGCCGACGATGAAGAAGGTCCGGTTCCGGACCCTGGGATGCTATCCCTTGTCCGGGGCGATCGAGTCGGAGGCCGACACCTTGGTCCGGATTATCCAGGAAATGCTCCTGACCCGGACCTCCGAGCGCCAGGGCCGGATGATCGATCACGACACCGCGGCCTCGATGGAAAAGAAGAAGCAGGAAGGGTACTTCTGATATGGCCCACGTGTCCGATCTGATCGCCACCGACATCGAAGCCTATTTGCGCCAGCACGAGCGGAAGAGCCTCCTTCGGTTCATTACCTGTGGGTCGGTCGACGACGGCAAGAGTACCGTCATCGGGCGGCTGCTCTACGAGTCGAAGATGTTGTTCGATGACCAACTCGCCGCCATCGAGGCCGACTCGAAGAAATGGGGCACCCAAGGCGGCGATATCGACTTCGCGCTGCTGGTCGACGGCCTGGCCGCCGAACGAGAGCAGGGGATTACCATCGATGTGGCGTACCGGTTCTTCAGCACCGACCGGCGGAAATTCATCGTGGCCGACACGCCGGGGCACGAGCAGTACACCCGGAACATGATTACCGGTGCCTCCACGGCCGATGTCGCGGTGATTCTCATCGACGCCCGGAAGGGGGTCCTGACCCAGACCCGCCGTCACAGCTATTTGGTGAGTCTGATCGGGATCCGGAAGGTCGTGCTCGCGATCAACAAGATGGATTTGGTCGATTTCTCCGAATCGACGTTCTGCCAAATCGACGAGCAATACCGGTCCTTCGCGACGCAGATTGGCCTGACCGACATCACCTCGATCCCGCTCTCGGGCCTGAAGGGCGACAACATGGTCGACCCGAGCGAGCGAACCCCGTGGTATCACGGGCCGACCTTGATGGAGTTTCTCGAGACCACCGAAATCGACGAAGCCCGCCTCCCGGCGGGACCACTCCGCCTCCCGGTCCAATGGGTCAACCGGCCAAACCTCGATTTCCGGGGCTTCTGCGGCGTGATCACCGGCGGGTCCGTCAAACCCGGCGACCGGATTCGGGCCCAGCCGTCGGGCCGCGAAAGCCGGGTGGCGCGGATCGTCACCCTGGAGGGCGACCTGACCGAAGCCGTGGCCGGCCAGTCGGTGACCCTCACGCTGGAAGACGAAATCGATATCTCGCGCGGGGATGTCATCTCGGCGGCCGAGTCGCCGGCGGAAGTGGCGGACCAGTTCGAATGCACCCTCGTGTGGATGGCGGACGAGCCGATGCTGCCCGGCCGGCCGTACCTGCTCAAGGTCGGGGCCCGGACGGTCAGCGCCACGATTACCGAACCGAAGTACAAGGTCAACGTCAATACGATGGAGCACCTGGCGGCCAAGAAACTCGACTTGAACGAGATTGGCGTCTGCAACATCGCCCTTGACCGCCCGGTGGCGTTCGATCCCTACAGCGCCAACCGGGACAGCGGCGGTTTCATCCTGATCGACCGGATGACCAACAATACGATCGGCGCCGGGATGCTCCATTTCGCGCTCCGGCGGTCGCATAACATCCACCTGCAGCATCTCGATATCGACAAAGGCGCCCGGTCGCTCCTCAAGGGCCAACGACCGGTGGTGCTGTGGTTCACCGGTCTCTCGGGGGCCGGCAAGTCCACCATCGCCAACCTCGTCGAGAAGCGGCTCCACGCCATGGGGCGGCATTCCTACCTCTTGGACGGCGACAACGTCCGCCACGGCCTGAACAAAGACCTTGGTTTCACCGAGGCCGACCGGGTCGAGAATATCCGCCGGGTGGCCGAGGTGGCCAAGCTGATGGTCGATGCCGGACTCATCGTCCTGACGGCCTTCATTTCGCCGTTCCGCTCGGAGCGGGCCCTGGCCCGGAGCCTCCTCGGCGACAACGAGTTTGTGGAAATCCACGTCGACACGCCGCTTGACGTGGCGGAGTCGCGGGACGTGAAGGGCCTCTACCGGAAGGCCCGGCGGGGCGAGCTGGTCAATTTCACCGGGATCGACTCGCCCTACGAACCGCCGGAGACCCCGGACTTGCGAGTGAACACGGTCGAGACCACGCCCGAGCAAGCGGCGGATCAAGTGATCGAACGACTCCGTGTCTTGGGATTGATCGTGGAATGACGATCCAACAAGGGGTTGTGATGCTGGGCCTGGCGGTGCTCGTGGTCGAGTTGATTCGCGACAAACGAGCCCCCGGTACCGTGTTCGGGGCGGTGGCGTTTGCGTTCTTGCTCCTCAACTACATCACGATCGAGACCAGCCTTCAGCAGCTGACGAACACCGGCCTGGTCACCGTGGTCGTGCTCTTGCTGTTGTCGGTGGTGCTCGACAAGGCCCAGTTGCTCGAGGCGCTGGCCGACCGATTGGTCCGCGGCCCATATCGGCTGGCCTTGATCAAGCTATACCTGGCGACGACGGCCTATTCGGCGTTTCTCAACAACACGGCCGTGGTGGCCTCCCTCCTCGGGCCGCTCCGCCAGTCGCGCCGCCACCCGCCCTCACGGCTCCTGCTCCCGATGTGCTTTGCCGCCTCCCTCGGCGGCATCCTGACCCTGGTGGGCACCTCGACGAACCTGTTGGTGAGCAGCCTCTTGGTCGGCCGGAAGATGCCGGCGTTGCATATGTTCGACCTGCTGCCGGTCGGGCTCCTCATCGTGGTCGCCTGCGGCGTCACGATGATCGCACTCTATCCCTCGATTCTCAAAGAGCAACCGGCGGCCGAGGACACCGCGTCCGACTACTTCCTCGAGGCCACCGTCAGTCCCGGCTCGCGGCTGGTTGGCCGGACGGTTCACGCCAACGGGCTTCGGAACCTGGCCCATCTCTTCCTGACGGAGATCGTCCGCGACGGGCGGGTCATCGCGCCGGTCGAACCGGATGAAGCCGTCCGGACCGGCGACCTCCTGGTGTTCACGGGCGACGTGACCCGTCTCGATCTCCTGGCCCAGTTCGACGGCCTGAAGACCCACGGCGACCACTATCGGTTGCCGACCGACAACTTGGTCGAGGTCGTCATTGCGGCTCACTCCACCCTGGCCAGGCGGACCATCAAGGAAGCGGACTTCCGGTCGCAATTCGACGCCGCGGTCATCGCGGTCCGGCGCGGCAGTGAACGCCTGGCCGGCGCGATCGCCAACGTGCCGCTCGAGGTGGGCGATACCCTGGTGCTGGTGGTCGGCCAAGACTTCGACAAGCGGAACAACCTGGCCCGGAATTTTGTCGTCGTGTCGAGGCGGGAAGTCCAGAAGTTCGTCGACCAACGGAAGGGGCTCCTCGCGCTGGCCGGTTTCCTCGTGGTCATCGGCCTGTCGGTGTTTGGCGTCTTCGACTTTCTGAAGGGGCTGATGGTCCTGTTGGCGGTGTTCTTGGCCACCGGCCTGGCCAAACCGAGCGACATGCGGCGCAACATGCCCTACGGCCTGATCATCGTGTTGGCGTCGGCCTTGGTGATTTCGCAAGTGATGATCAACACCGGCACGGCCGAACTGCTGGCCGGCGGCCTGCTCACCGGGGCGGAGAACTTTGGACCCTATTGGGCATTGGGCATCGTCCTGTTCGTCACCTGGATTCTGACCGAACTGATGAGCAACAACGCCGCGGCCGCCCTGGCGTTCCCCGTGGCGGTCGGTGTGGCCCAGAAACTCGGGCTCGATCCGATGCCGTTCGTCATGGCGGTACTCTACGGCGCGAGTTGCAGTTTCATCACCCCATACGGTTACCAGACCAACCTGATGGTGATGTCCCCGGGCCGCTACACCCTCGGTGACTACGTCCGCGCCGGCGGTCCAATCGCCGTGGTATTCCTGATCGTGGCGCTGCTTGCCATTCCGGTGTTCTTCCCCTTTCATTGACCACCCGTCATCTGATGGAGCGGTCATGAACCTCCCGTCGCCCCTGGCGTACGGACTCCTCGCGGCGGCCTTGCTTGCCTCGGTGCCGCCGAGGGTGGCATCCCAACCCCGCTCCGTCACCTTCCCGACCACGGAAGGGACCTGGATTTCCCTCGACGTGTCACCCGACGGGGAGACCATTGTCTTCGAATTGCTGGGCGATCTCTATCGGATCCCACGAAAGGGAGGCACGGCGGCGCCGGTGCTGACCGGGACCGCCTTCCAATCGCAGCCGCGGTTCTCGCCGGACGGCGCGTCCCTGGTGTACGTGAGCGACGAGAGCGGATCCGACAACGTCTGGATCTCGGCGGCCGACGGAACCAAGCCACGCCAGCTGACCCGGATCCCCCGATCGTTGGTCATCTCGCCGGTCTGGTCGCCTGAGGGGCGGGCGGTGTACGCAACCGTGGTCGAGGGCCGTGAGGCCGCGGAGATCTGGCGATTCGACGCCGCGACCGGGGCGGGTGAGAAGCTCGTCAGCAACCGCAACGGTCCGCCCTCGATGCTGGTGTCCGCGCCCGCTCCGGGCGGGTATGGGCCGTACCCGAGTGCCGACGGCCGCTCGCTCTACTACGCGAGCGTGACCCCGAGTGTGGCGCGGAGCTACGTCCGGGCCCAGAGCGTGATCCTGCGGTACGATCTGGCGACCCGCACCGACCGGGCGCTGGTCCTCGAAAAGAGTCCCGCGATGAGGCCGGTCACCTCGCCCGACGGACGGTGGCTGGCGTACGGGGCGGCGAGCCGGGGGCAAACCGGCCTTCGGATCCGGGATCTCGCCACCGGTGCGGAACGCTGGCTCACCTTTCCGCTCCAGCGGAACGAACTCGAGTCCCGGGCCTCCCGCGACGTACTCCCGAACTTTGCGTTCACCCCCGACTCGCGGGCGGTGATCGCCGGGTACGGCGGGCAGCTCCATGACATCCCGCTCGACGGAGGGAAGGTGGCGGTGATTCCGTTCCGCGCCACCGTCTCCGCGGAGCTCACGGAACCGCTTCATTTCGTTACCCGGTTGACTGATGCCCCGGTGCGGGGCCGGATCGTCCAGCAGCCGGCGCTCGATTCGGAGGGCCGGCTCGCGTTCTCGGTCCTGGCCCGGATCTATCTGGCCGATCGCGAAGGCACGGTGACGGGGCGCCTGACCACGACGGAGCATCCACGGGAGTTCATGCCCGCGTGGTCGCCGGATGGCGGGTGGGTGGCGTTCGTCACCTGGGGTGGCGACGGCGGCCACCTTTGGAAAGCCCGCAGCGACGGCTCGGCGGCGCCGGTCCGTCTCTCCGAGGTCTCCGCGCTGTGGGCCGACCCGGTGTGGACGCCAAGCGGCGACAGTCTCGTGGTGCTCCGCGGCTCCACCAGTTCGAGCCACGCCGTCACCGGCGTGCCCGCCGATGCCGATCTGATGATCCTGCCCGCCGATGGAGGGAAGGGACGCCGGATCGCGGCGGCCGAGGGGGCCCGGCGGCCCCATTTTGGCAGCGACCGGCGCCGGGTCTACGCCGCGGCCGGCAACGCGCTCGTCGCCATCGAACTCGACGGCGGGAGCCGGCGGACCATGGCCGTACTGCCCCGAGCACCGGGCTTCTTTGCCGGTCCCGGTGAACTCCGGCTGAGCCCGGATGGGACCCGGCTCGCGGCGTTGTTCGACGAGCGCCTCTACCAAGTGGCGATGCCGGGCGGCACGCCGGCTGAGCCGCCAGTCCTTGCCGTCGCGAATCCGGCCTCCGGTGCCGTTCAGATCGGAGAAGGCGCACCCACCGGCTTTGCGTGGTCGCCTGATGGCGCCACCCTTGCTTGGGTCAACGGAGCTCGCCTCAGCCGGACGCCGGTCGGCGCCGCCGGGCTCGGCGTCCGGGAGCACCGGCTCGTCGTCGAGGTGCCGCGAGCCCGGCCAACCGGAACCGTCGTTCTCCGGGGCGCCAAGCTCATTACGATGCGCTCGCGCGAGATCATCGCGTCCGCCGACCTCGTGATCACGAACAACCGGATCGCCGCGCTCGGCCCAGCGGGTTCGGTCCCGCTCCCCCCGGGCGCCCGGGTCATCAACGTGGCGGGCAAGGTGATCGTGCCGGGGTTCGTCGATGTCCACGCCCACTTGGGCCCGCGGCACGAGTTGCTGGAGCCCGAGGGCGGGTTGTCCTACGCGAACCTGGCGTTCGGCATGACGACGCTTCGGGATCCGCAGACCACGCCGGACGTCTTCGCCTACGCCGACTTGGCCGAGATCGGCGAAGTGGCGGGCCCCCGGGTGTTCTCGACCGGCCCCGGCGTCTTCGCGGAACGGAATTTCTCCTCGCTCGAGGAGACCCGCCGGTTGCTGACGCGGTATCGCGAGGACTATGGAACCCACTTGATCAAGTCGTACATCGTCGGCAACCGCCAGCAACGCCAGTGGATGGTCCAGGCCTGTCGCGAATTGGGATTGATGCCGACCACCGAGGGCGGCGCCGATACCAAGATGGACCTGACCCACGCGATCGATGGCTTCAGCGGCAACGAGCATTCGGTCCCGACGACACCGATCTTCCAGGACGTGGTCGAGTTCTTTGGCCGAAGCGGCATCACCTACACACCCACATTGCTCGTTACATTCGGGGGAGCCCTCCCGATCTACCGGGTCCAGCCGCGGGAAAAGGCTTACCGCAACGTCAAACTCCAGCGCTTCCTACCCGCGGACGAACTTTATCGCCGCTCGGCCGGCACCATGCTCGGGCATGCCGACGAGGACTACAACTATCCCGAGGCCTCGGCCGGCGCGAACGCGATCCAGAAAGCCGGGGGCAACGTCGCCGTCGGCGGGCACGGTGAAATGCCGGGTTTGCAGGTCCACTGGGAGATGGGCCTGCTCGCCGAGGGTGGGATGGCGCCCCACGACATCCTCCGGTCGGCAACCATCAACGGCGCCGAGGCGTTAGGTCTCGGTCGGGACCTCGGGAGCCTGGAGGTGGGCAAGCTGGCCGACCTGGTGG
>JANMHX010000182.1:0-4856 GCA_031375485.1 Gemmatimonadota bacterium
CACGTCATGACGTCGGTGCCGGCGCCTAACGGTCCGGTCTTGACCTGCTCGAGCGCCCGGTCGCGTTCGAACATCGGGCAGACCAGGAAGGCGTTCCCCCGCGCCGGCACGACCACAGCCAACAACCGTTCACTGAGACCCCAGTCGATGTTCGTGAAGTACTTGAGCGACGTCCCGCCGGTCAGGACGATCGCGTCCATCGCGGCGGCGCCCATCAGCCGCCGCGCCTTCTCGAGCCGCGCCACCCGTTCCGCGGTGGTAATCGGCACCATCTGACCGGCCATCGACGTCAGCGCCGCGATCGCCGGCGGCACCGGCGTCTGCGGGACGAGCGGCGTCAACGGCAGCTCCGGCGACCACCCGGTTCCCATCCCAAAGGCCGACGTCGAAGCCACCACCGACCCGAGGAAATCCCGGCGAGTTGTCATTGCGAACCTAGGCGAGGGGTTGACAGATCCCGAATTGACCAGGAAAATGGCACATAGTTCGCTTCTTCGACAGTCGAAATCTACGACGGTGATCCAGTGCAGATTTTGTCGCGGCCAACCTACAGTCGTCCCACTTTCGGCATTCGCCTCGGCGCCATGTCGCTGGCGGTGGCTATGATCGGAGGCTGTTCCGCCTTTTCGCCCTCGCTCGACCTGCCCGCCGGGGCCGTCCAAATCGCCGCCCGGCCTGAGTTCAGCGCCTGGTTCGACCGCACCGAAGCCTGCTCCGGCGTCCGGGGCCAATTCCAACAGATTCAATGGTTTGTGGTGCCGGGCGCCGAGACCTTCGAGACCGGCGAGGGCGCCAAAGTCGGGATGTGGGAGAAGAACGGGTCGGTGACCCGAATCATCATCGCGGGGCGCTACCTCGAGCACGAGATGGTGGTCCGCCACGAAATCTTGCACCACCTGCTGGATCGCGAGGGCCATCCGCCGGAGTTCTTCGTCACCCGGTGCCATTTGACGTGGGAAACTTGGGCCAACGCCGGCGGCGACCGTTAGGACCGAGCCAACACCTGTAGCGGCCGCCCATCACCTCAGGGCTTCACTAAGCCCGTCATCCGAACCACTTCGAACGCCGAGCCGGGTAGTCGCTTCAGGGTATTGATCTCAGCGTCGTTCCATCGGCTGTCCGCCACGCCGGACAGAAACCAGTCGCTCCCGTTGTCGGCCACGATCATCCCGTACTTCTTCAGAGCCGTCAAGATCACCCGCGCACTCGACGGGAAGGTCGAGATATCGTAGGAGGCCTTGAGCCGGACCCGCATCCCCATCGGCGGCCGAAGCGACGACCGGTCGGAGCTGGCCCAATGGCGGGCCGGCGGCAGATAGGCTTGCTGGGTCCGGCTGACCGTGAACCGGAGGGCATGCTGGATCGCGCCCGCGGCCACCTCGTCGTAGCGAACCAAGCCAGGAAGAATTGGAAGGCCCGCCGCATCGGCTGAGGTCCAGCCCGCGGGCCGGAGGGCGTTGGAGTTGAGATCGAAGACCGCGCCGCTCCCGGCCTGCCAGGAGCCGTCAGGCTGCGGATCCGCGGCATAGAGCTCGTACAATTTCCAATTGTCCCGATCCACCACCAGGACATGGCGGTCGCCGGTCGATGCCGGACCGCCTTCGATCGGGGCGTTCGGTGGCACCGGATACGGACCGGGGTCGCTTTCGTCGACGTAGCCGAACGTCACCGGCACCCCGCCCAGGGTCCCCGCGACGACCACATAGGGTATCCCAAACGGCCCCCCGAGATAGCTCGCCCCGAAATCGGGGTGGAGCGACTTGGCGAGCCCGATGTTGGCGACGATTTGGTCGGAAAGCGGATCGACGGCGGCCGTGTCGACCGGCTGGTTCCAGGGATTGTCGAGCGGAAAGAGCCGGCGCCCGGTGAGGTCCGCATTGATGCCCAACGGCCCACTCGGCGGTGGCGGTGGCGGCGGTGGCTGAATCTGGATCTGGCTCGTGTCGGCTTTTCCGGTGTTGTGTTCGAACCAGACCCGAAACCCGCCCGCCACTTGGCCGGCCGTGTAGAGGCCGGTCGCGCTCACCAGCCCTCCGGTCGCGTGATACACCCCCTGGACCGGCACCGTCGTCCCGTCCGACATCCGCCCGGTGGCCGTGAATTGAGCCTGGCCCCCTCCCGGCAGCACCGCGGTGGCCGGGGTGAGTTCCACCGAGCCTAACGTTGGGGCCGGCGCCTGGACTAACACGAGGCTGGTGTCCGCCGGCCCGGCGTCGTGGGCGAACCAAACCCGGAAGGTCCCCACGATCGAACCGGCGGTGAACCGGCCCGTGGCACTGATCTGGCCGCCCGTCGCCCCAAAGACCCCGGTTGCCGAACCGGGCGACCCGTCGGATCGCCGGACCACCACCACGAATTGCTGAGCCGCCCCCGTCGCCACCACGGCCTGGCTCGGCGTCAGCTCGACCTCGGTGACCGCCGGCTCGGGAGGCGGCGGCGGCGGGGGTGGCGGCGGCGGGGGAACGGACGCGGCAACCACGACGGTCGCACTGTCGGAGAACGTTCGGCCGGTGATCGTCACGACGGCCACGACGAGCGACTTCCCGGCGCCGGAGCCGGCGGTAAAGCGGCCGCTCGAGTCGATCGTTCCGGCCGTGGCCCGCCACCCCACCGCCATCGGCTGCCGGGTGCCGTCGCTCAGCCGGACTTCGGCCCGAAAGGCCTGCTCGCCGCCGGCCGGGAGTTCGACCGAATCCGGGACGATTTCCAACGCCTCGACCCTCGGCGGCGCGGGCGTCACCTGGACCGAGGCCTCGCCGCTGAGCTCCCGGCCGGCTGCCACCGGGGCAACCGCCCGAATGACGAACCGTCCCGGGGACCCCGCCCGGTAGAGCCCGGTCGAGTCAATCGTGCCGCCCGTGGCTTCGAACCTGGGGGCCGCGGCCCGAAACCGGGTGCCGTCACGCCGAACCAAATCAACCGAGAATCGGAGGGTGTCGCCGGCGACCATGACCCCGTCGCTCGGCGCGAGCTCGACTCGCTCGGGTTCGGCCGGGTTGCCGTCGAGCCCGGCATTCCGCTCCGGGGAGCAGCCGAGGACAAGGAGCAGCACGGCAACGGAGTACCTCATCCCCAAAAACTAACTATCCACCGAGTTCCCAACAAGCACAGAAACTCTACACTAACTTTTTCCACATCACCAGACTCTTTCTCTAATCCATTGATAAATAGGTCGTTAACATACTGTAACTTATCCATTCCATTCAGTATTGATGTTCGCAAACACGACAGTGTTGAAAAGCCAGAGTGGCGACTGGACAGCAGTTCTGATTTGGCAATAGATTGGTGCCTTCCAGCACCGCCCACCACCTCACCAAGCAGCCGAAATTCGAGGGTTCCCGTGCTCCGACCCGAAGTGCGTCAGGCCATCGGAATGGCCACCATCGACCACGCTTGGCCTCTGATCGAACGGTTCTCAACCCTGAAGCGCGAGCACCCGCGGGACGTCGAAACCGCCGCCCAGGACATCGTGGCCCGGCTGACCGCCCTCGGAATTCCGGTGACGGTGCATGAGCCCGAGCTCTTCCTGAGCATTCCGGGCGCGGCGGAGGTGAGGGTCGGTGGCAGCGCCTATCGAGCCAAGCCGATGGCCATGAGCCGAGCCACCCCGGGGACCAGTGCTCCCCTGCTCTACCTTCCGAACCAACAAGACCCGAGCCTCGAGGAGTTCTTCTCCCGCCCGTCGGGGTCTGACCGCGATGCCGAGGTCCGGGGTCGGATCGTGATCACCGAAGGGTTCGGGATGCCGGGCAAGGTGGCGCACTACGAGGCCCTCGGCGCCGCCGGCCTGATTGCGGTCAATCCCGGGAACAACGCCCACTGGGGCATCTGCACCACTGTCTGGGGAACCCCGGACCTCTACGATTTGCCCCGGAAGCCGTCGATCCCCGTGGTGGCCGTCAATGCCGCCGACGGGCAGGCGTTGATCGAGCGAGCCCGCCGGAGCGAGATCGGAACCATTGTGTCAGCCCTCGAGGAGGGGTGGTACCGGTCGCCGATTCCGGTGGTCAAGATCGCCGGCACTGAGGAGGCGGAGCCGTTCGTGCTGCTCCACGGCCACTACGACTCCTGGGACGTCGGCGTCGGCGACAACGCCGTGGGCGACGGCACGATGCTGGAGATCGCCCGGGTCCTCTGGACTCGACGCACCGACCTCAAACGATCGGTCTGGATTGCCTGGTGGCCGGGGCACTCCACCGGCCGCTACGCCGGCAGCACCTGGTTCGCCGATCACTACGCGGCCGAGTTGTACGAGTCGTGCATTGCCCAGGTGAACTGCGACTCGCCCGGCTGCCGGTGGGCCACCGAGTATCTCGACATCTCCTGGATGTCGGAAACCGAATCCTTCGCCAAGGCGATCATCCGGGACATCGCCGGCAAGGAGGCCCAGGGCGAGCGTCCCTACCAAGCGGGCGACTACTCGTTCAACAACATCGGGATCAGCGCCTATTTCATGTTGTTGTCCACCATGTCGCCGGAGGACCGCGCGGCCAAGGCGTACTACGCCGTCGGGGGTTGTGGCGCGAACATCGCCTGGCACACCGAGGACGACACGATGGAGATCGCCGACCGGACCATCCTCCTCACCGACATCAAGATCTACCTGGCCGCCGTCATGCAGGCCGCCAACGACACCATCGCCCCGTTCGACTTCGGGGCCACGCTCCGGGAGTTCACCGGCACGCTGGACCGGTATCAACGGGCCGCGGGCGCCGAGTTTTCTTTCGAACCGAGCCGGCAGGCGATCGCGGCGTTAGGCGGGGCGGTCGAGTCGCTCGGCGCCGCGGCGGCCCGGCTGGCCGGCCGGCCGGCCGGCGACCCCCCCCTCGGCCGGATCAATCGGGCCAATCGCCGCC
>JANMHX010000234.1:0-8849 GCA_031375485.1 Gemmatimonadota bacterium
CGGCGGCCGTGGTCGACGTGGAACGTGGACGCCGTGGCCGAATGGCTGGTGGCGGGTCGACTAGGGCCGCAGTAGCGTGGCCAGGTGGCGGGCCGGCACCGCAATCAGTCGCTGGGTCGCGACCTGCCCGCCGCCTGAAACCAATCCGACGACCGTGCCATTCGCGGCAAAGATCGGGCTCCCGCTCGACCCATGGGTCCCATAGCCGTCGACGCCCAACAGATCGGGCCCGGATTCGGTGATCGTCCCGGTGGCCGAGGTGGCCGCGGTCCCGGTGGTCCGCCAATCGCCTAACGAATCCAGTCCGAAGGGAAACCCGGTGATGGCCACCGGGTCGCCGACCGTGGTCGAGTCGGAGAGTCCGGTCACCACCGGTCCGCCGCCCCGAATCCAGGCGGCCACCACCGCGACATCGGCGCGGTCGTGGCGGCGGACCAGCCGGGCCCGAAACGCCTGGCCGGTCCCGTTGAAGATCACGGCGATGCGGACGGCCGGACCGCCGAGGGAATCTTCCACCAAGTGACGGGCGGTGGCCACCCAGACGGTATCGCCCTGCCGGCGGACCCCGAATCCGCTTCCGGAGATGACCCGGCCGTTCCCGAACTCCGACACGATGACCGCCACGGCGGCGCTACTGGCCTGGGCCAGGGCAACCGGGTCGAGCGCGGCCGCGTTGAGCAGGGCTTCGTGCCGGCCGGTGGCCGCAGCCAGGCTCCGAGTCACCGAGTCGAGCCCGGCCCCGGACACCGCCGTGGCGGTGATCCTTCGCTTCAGAGAATCGACCTCCTCCCGAGCGCCCGACAACGCGGTCGTGAGGCCGGCGATCGGCCGGTTGGCTCGCTCCAGCCGGGCGAGGAGGCTGTCGACCCGCGCCACCAGGATCGATCGCTCGTGCTCGAGCGCCTGCCGCAGTTGGTACGACTGCCAGGCCATGAGGCCACCGGCGCCGCCGGCAATCAGGACCACGATCGCCGCCAGCCACCGCCACGGCTTGGTCTGACGAACGACCTCGGCCCGAATCCGCTCGGTGGTGCGGCCGGAGGGGCGAATGATGTCGGAGGCCGGGGCCGGCGCCACGCCGGTGGGCCGGGCGCGGGGCGTCGCTGGGAGCGTAGCCGCGATCGAGAATTCGATCATCGGACCGGTCGGTCCGAATTGGAGCACATCGTTCGGCTCGAGCGGCCGGTCGCCCCGGACCCGCTTGCCGTTCACATAGGTACCGTTGGTGCTCCCGAGATCCCGGACCAGGAAGCCGCCGCCCTGCTTGAACACGGCCGCGTGCCGAACCGAAACTTGGAGCTCGTCGGTGGCATCGAAGGGGAGGTCGGACGACGGGTGGCGCCCGATCGTGGCAAAGTCGTGAGGGACGACGACGGTCTCCCCCTGCCGGGCACCGTCCTGATATCGGAACTGGGCGTACATGGACGCCTAACGTTACGGAATCAGGAGGAAGAGGGCCAACAGGATCAACAGGATCCCGACCCCGATGGCGGCGATCACGGCCGGGGACCCGCTCCGCCGGACCACCGGGACCGGGGCATCCTCGTCCGGTTCCTCGGCCGCCGGAAGGTCGTCGGCCGGGGGCTCGATCGCGGCCACTTCGCCGGAGGTTTCCGCCTCCGGCAAGGGGTACGCGTGGTAGCCGAGGTCGGCCACGCCATCGGGCTCGGCCAAGCCGGGGCCTTCGAACCGAACCGCGACGACTGTGATGTTGTCCGGACCGCCCCGTTCGTTGGCCATGCCGATGAGCCGGCTGCTGATGACCTGAACGTCCGGTTGCCCGGTGGCCACCGCGGCGATTTCGTCTCGCTTCACGAGACCCGACAGCCCGTCGGAGCAGAGGACCAGTAAGTCGCCGCGCCGAATGTCCTGGTAGGTGACGTCAACCCGGATCCTGGCGTCCGGGCCGAGGGCCTGGAGAATGATGTTCCGCCGCTCGCTATGGGCGGCTTGCTCTTCGGTCAACTCGCCGGCATCGATCAGCCGTTGGATCAACGACTGGTCCTTGGTCAGCTGCACCGCCAAGCCCTGCCGCACCAAGTATGCGCGGCTGTCGCCCACCTGCGCCAAGTACAACCGGCCGCCGAAGACACCGACGACCGTGGCGGTGGTTCCCATCCCCCGGGAGTCGGGGTGTTCGAGCGCGTACCGGTGGATCCGCTCATTGGCGACCTCGACCGCTTCTCGCAGGTGCCTGGTAAAGTCGTCGGCGGAGTCGGTGCCCGACTCGGTCCAGGTCGAGCGGAGATGCTCGAACACCGCGTCGGCGGCCATGGCGCTCGCGATTTCTCCGGCCGCGGCACCGCCCATCCCGTCGGCCACCAGAAACAGCGATCCCTTCGGGCCGATGGTGGCGGTGCCGGCCTCGAGAAAATCCGTGGTGCCCTTCGTCAGGTCGGCCACCAGGAACGTGTCCTCGTTGTGATCCCGAGTGCGGCCGACGTCGGTCTGCGCCGACACCCGGACGATCACGTTGCGGTTGGCGTTCATGGGACGTCCTTATACTGAGCCAGCAAACGATCACAGCTGGTCAGCCGGTAAAGGCCGCAGGCGTTCCGAACCGCGGTGGCGGCCTCGGCGCGCTGGTCGGTGTCGGCGAGGTGCAGGGAGGCGAGGACGCCCATCTCCGCCCGCAGCGAGTCGCCATACTTGGCCGAACGGGCCACCGCCATGGCCGCCGCATAGGCACGCCGGGCTCGGGCACTCAACGGTTCGGCAAAATCATCGAGGGTCGGGAATGGCTGATCCGCCGCGGGATTCGTCGGGGTCGGCAGCGTCGCCACCACCGCCGGGGCCGTCGGTTGGGGGGGCGGGGCGGCCTGGCCGATCGAATCGGGCCTCGCCTCGCTGCCGGTCGGCCCGGTCGTCGCGGGGTTCGGGGCGGGCACGACGGGACTTACTCCTGCGCCGCCGGACGCTCGCCACACCATGACGGCCGCGGCCACCAGGGCCAGACCGACTCCCGCGCCTGCCGCTCCCCGCCACGGCCGAATCTTGGGAACCACCACCTCGGTCCGGGGCAGGGAGGCCTCGGTTCGGAAGCCGTCGGGCGCGAGCGCGGCGACGGCGGCCTCGGCAAAAGCCTCCACCGAGAGGTACCGAGCCTCGGGTTTTCGGTCGAGGGCGCGGTCCAGCACGGCCTGAAGGGCGGGCGGAAACTGGCGGTCGGGAGCAACCTCAGCCAGCGGTCGGGGTGATTCCGTCAGTCGCTTGGCCATGGTCTCGTGCGCCGAGGTCGCGGCGAACGGCAACGACCCGGTGAGCATCCGGAAGAACAGCACCGCCAACGAATATTGGTCGCTTCGCCCGTCGATCTCGTCGCTCGAGAGCTGTTCGGGGCTCATGTATTCCGGCGTCCCGACCACCAGACCGGTTCGCGTCACCCGTTGGCCCTCACCGGTTCCCGCCTTCGCGATCCCGAAATCAACCACCTTGACCGTTTCCCGGCCTTTCTGGTCGAGCAACATGATGTTGTCGGGCTTGAGATCCCGGTGGACGATGCCCAACTCGTGCGCCGCCCCGAGGCCGGCCGCGCATTGCTGCAGGATGGCCACGGCCCGTTCCGGCGGAAACGGCCCCGAGGCGAGGGCCTTGGTCAACGTCCGACCCTCGAGATACTCCATGGCCAAGTACAGCGCGCCTTCACCCGTGACGCCGAAGTCATACACGGCGCAAACGTTCGGGTGACTGATCCGGCTGGCGTTGGTGGCTTCGCGGTTGAACCGGCCGATGGCGTCGGGGTCGTGGGAGAGACCCGCGCTCACCACCTTGATGGCGCACGATCGACCCATCAGCACATGGCGAGCGAGATACACTTCGCCCATTCCGCCCTCGCCCAGCTTTCGTTCGATCTGATAGCGCTCGCCGATCAATTGGCCGATCAGCCCCCCGCCCGCCGGCGCGAGCGCGGCCCGGTCGCGGGCGCAAAAAACGGCCTCGTCGCCGTATTCGGCGCCGCACGCGGGGCAAAGCTTCACCTACGGTTCTCGACAATCATGGGGGCCACCGGCAATCTAGGCCCCGTTGAGGCCAAGCGTCAACGGCAGAATTGTTGTAAGTCTTAGCCACTATGTACCTTGCATCGATGGCTTTCGGCGTCCGGTTTCCCATCCGCCCTCGCGGAACAGTGTGCCCCGGTCCGGGGTCCGGCGTCTCCAAGCCGTGATCCCCTCGATCCGCTGCTGGCATTTGGCCGTCATGGTCCTCGGCGTCGCCGTCCCGGTGGCGGCCGCCGGCCAGACGGTTCGCGATCCGGACCCGCAGGTGGGCGCGTTTCGGGATTCCTTGGCCCAAAGCGACCAAGACCAACTTCGGTCGGTCGAACGAGTCCTGATGGCCAAGGTCCGCCGCGACCGAACCAATCCGGCCATCCATCTCCGGCTCGGGCTGCTGGCCTTCCGACTTGGGGAATATTCGGACGCCGCGTCCGAGTTCAAGTGGACAACCCAGCTCGCCCCGCAGTGGGGCGCCGCCTGGTTTGGGCTCGGTCATGCGGAACTCGCCCTCGGCGAAACGGTGGATACCTCGAAACTCGGTCGTCAGGCGCTGTTGGCGAAGGACGCGTGGGCCCGCGCCAGTCAGGCGTTTGCTCGGGCGCTGGCGGCCGATCCGAACCAACTTGGCAATCTCGAGGCGTTGGTTCGAGACCGGTTGGCCGTTGACCGGCCGGCCCCGGCCGACATCGTTCGGGACGGGGTCCGCCGGGCAGCGGCGGCCCGCACCGCTCCGGCCGCGATCGGGCTCGGCCTCGGCCGGATTGAGTTGGCGATGGGCGACTCGACCGCGGCGATTGCGGCCTTCGACGCCGCGTCGGCGCTTCCTGGCGGGCGGGCCCTCGGACTCGTCGAGTCCGCGCGGGTGCGGTTGACCCGGGGCGACCCGCGGGGCCACCCGCTCTACTTCGACGCCGCCGCCCTCGACGACAGCGCCGCCGTCTCCCGGATCCGCCGCGACGTGGCGGGGGTCGCCACCGGGGCGGAATTGGACGAATTCGACCGGCTCCTCGGTCCCGATCGGAGTCGTTTCCTCCGAGAGTTCTGGGCTCGTCGCGACCGCGCTGACCTCCGCCAATCCGGCGAACGGCTCCGCGAGCACTACCGGCGCCTGGCGGTGGCGGCGCGGTCCTTCCCGAATCCCGACGACCAACGGACCGCGGTGCTGGTCCGGCACGGCGAACCCACGGCGCGCGCCACCGCTCGAATCCCGGGGTTGGCCGGCAACGAGTCGTGGTGGTATGGCCGGGCCGACGGGGAGCTGCTCGTTCACTTCGTGAGTGGGGCCGATCCGACGTACTTCGGCGTGGTCGAGAGCCTGTTCGATCTCGTCGTCGATCGAGGGACCCCGGCCGGAGACGATCGCGGGTCCGGAGACTTGACCGACCAGTTGCTCCGGTCCCGGGCCCAGCTCTCTCCATTTTATCAGTCCGCGGCGTCGGGCCGCCGCGATCAATTGGGCCCGTTTTGGATTCGGGAACGGGAACTCGGCAAGGCCGGCCGGAACCTGGCGCTAACCACCGATCGGTTCCCGTTGCGGTTTACCCGAGATCTCCCGGTCCGGACCCAGTGGCTTTCGCTCGGGTCGGGGGCCGATGGCTCGGTCACCGACCTCATCTTCGCCATCCCGGCGTTTGCGGCCGACAGTGGCGGGTCCCTGCTCGAAGGAGCCCGGCAGGTCCGGCTCCGGGCGGTGGCGTGGGATTCTCTCGGCGTGCCGGCCGCGGCCGTCGACACGGTGATCTCCGCAACCGTCGCGGACGACCGAGCCGGGCCCCGGTTTCTCCGGGGCCACCTTCCCGTCCGGTTGGCGGCCGGTCGGTTCACCGCCCGAGTGGCCATCGAGATGGGGACTCGGGGAGCCGTGGTTACCACCGACCAACTGGTGGTGAGCCCTCTCGGTCCGAATTGGCAGAGCGACATGGCCCTGGGCTCCCGGGCGAATGGGAGTAGCGTGGCCATCGGTGGTCTCGGTCCGCTGGTTGAGTCCGATCCGTGGGGCGGGTTTCGCCGGTCCGACACCCTGGCGGTGTTCGGAATGGCGATGGGTCGGGCCGAGCCGGTTCCAGCGGTCGTTCGGGTTCGGGTTCATTCGGTGCGCTTCGACGGCAAGGTGGACTCGTGGCGGGGGTGGCCGGACGCGGGCCCCGAGGTACCGCTTCGGGCCGGCCCGGATGGGCGGGTCCGATTCGACTTGGCCTTACCGCTCCGCAAGCTCAAGGTTGGGGTTCACGAGGTCGAGGTCGGGATCGTGGCCGGGACTCGGGAGGTGTCGCGGCGGACCGCCCGGTTCGTGGTGACGGACGCCGAAAAGTGACCCGATCAGATTTGTGATGTGAATACGCCTTAGTGCCGTCATTCCTTGAGTTTGCAGTGTATTGTGCGCAACTCGAAAACCGCCTAGCTTGCTCCTCCCGCCGTTGATCTCAGCGGTTGAAATTGACGGCGGGACAACTTGACAAGTTCCACTCGTTCGCTAACAACCACAATTTAAGCCGTCGAGGGTCGCCCATGGGTTCTGCCACGCCACGGGTTCCGCTACAACTGTCGCCCAACGCTATGACGGTCCTGGAAAAGCGCTACTTGATCCGGGACGAATTGGGCAAGCCGGCGGAACCCGCTGAAGAACTTTTCTGGCGTGTTGCCAGGACCATTGCGAGTGCCGATCGGGGTTACGGGGCGTCGGACGGCGCCGTCGAAGCCCTGGCCGATGCGTTTTACGAACTCATGGCCAAACGGCTGTTCATGCCGAACTCACCCACGCTGATGAACGCCGGGCGGCCGCTCGGGCAGTTGTCGGCGTGTTTCGTTCTTCCGGTCGATGACGCGCTCTCCAACGGCAAGAGCGGCATCTACGATACCTTGACCGCGATGGCGCTCGTCCATCAGTCGGGCGGCGGCACCGGGTTCAGCTTTTCGAAGCTCCGGCCCAAGAACGACATCGTCCGCTCGACGATGGGCGTGGCCTCCGGGCCGGTTTCGTTCATGACCTTGTTCGACGCGTCAACCGACGTCGTCAAGCAGGGCGGAACCCGCCGGGGAGCCAACATGGGCATCCTCCGGGTCGACCACCCCGACGTGATGGACTTCGTCACCTGTAAAGATGACACCACCAAGGTCACCAACTTCAATATTTCGGTGGCCGTCACCGACGCCTTCATGAAGGCCGTCGAGTTGGATGAAGACTACGAGCTGTTCCACCCGGCGACTCGCAAGCTGGCCGGCAAGCTCAACGCCCGCACGGTCTGGAATCGGATCATTCACGGCGCCTGGAAGACCGGCGAGCCCGGGGTGTTCTTCATCGACCGCGCCAACCACTACAATCCGGTGCCGCACCTCGGATCGTACGAAGCCACCAATCCCTGCGGCGAGCAGCCGCTGCTGCCCTATGACGTCTGCAATCTCGGGTCGGTCAATCTGGCCGAGTTCGTGGCCGACGGCGATCTCGACTGGGCCGAGCTCCGCCGGGTGGTGCACCTCTGCACCCATTTCCTCGAAAACGTGATCGACGCCAATCACTATCCGCTGCCCGAGATCACGGCGCTGGCCCAGAAGATCCGCCGGATCGGCCTCGGCGTCATGGGGCTCGCCGACGTGTTTGTCCGGCTCGGAGTGCCCTACGACTCCGCCGAAGCGGTCGAGCTGGGTCGGAAGATTCAGCGCTTCATCGACAACGAAGCCAAGGTCGAGTCGGAACGGCTGGCCGCCATGCGGGGAGCGTTCCCGGAGTGGGAACGGAGCATTTGGGGTCCGGATGCCACCTGCGCCCGCGACCGCGACGGCAAGCGGATCCGGCCGATGCGCCGGCTCCGGAACTGCAACGTCACGACCGTCGCCCCCACCGGCACCATCTCGATCATCGCCGGCTGCAGTTCCGGAATCGAGCCGCTGTTTGCCGTGGCCTTCATGCGCAATCAGGCCGGCGTCTTGATGCCGGACGTCAACGAAGACTTCGTGGCTATCGCCAAGCGCGAAGGCTGGCACTCCGACGAATTGCTCCGACGGGTGGCCGAAACCGGTCACGCCCGCCATCCCGAGGTGCCCGAGAAGTGGCAGCGGGTCTTCATCACCGCCAACGACATCGGCGCCGAGTGGCACGTGAGGATGCAGGCCGCGTTCCAGGAAGCGAACGACAGCGCCATTTCGAAGACGGTCAATTTCGCCAATCATGCCACCGAGGCCGAGGTTGCCCAGATCTACCGGATGGCGTTCGAACTCGGCTGCAAGGGCGTGACCGTCTACCGCGACGGGAGCCGCGACATGCAGGTGCTCTCCTCCGGTTCCACCGCGAAGAAGGTCCAGGAAGACGCCACCAAGTCCGGCAAGGCTGAAGCCCGTGGCGACCTCAACGACATGATGATGACGGCCGAGCACCCCGCCGCCACGGCGGTCATGAACTTGAGCGCCCCGCGGATCGACAGCGCCGATCTCCATGGCGAACTCGCCGAGATCCGGGCCGACAACGAGCGGCTCCGAAAGCTGGTGCACGAACTCGAGTCCGAGAATCTCCAACGCCGCCAAAAGCGGTCGCGGCCGGAGTTGCTCCGCGGCTCGGTCCGCCGCATCGAGACGCCCCTCGGCACCCTCTACGTCACCCTGACCGAGGACGACAAGAACCAGCCGTTCGAGGTCTTCATGAGCCTCGGCAAAGCCGGCGGCGCGCTCATGGCCGATGTCGAAGCACTCGGCCGGCTGATTTCATTGGCGCTCCGGTCTGGGATCCCGATCAAGGAAATCCACCGCCAGCTCCGGGGCATCAGTTCCGACCGGACCATGGGCCTCGGCGCCAACAAGGTCATGTCGGTGCCCGATGCCGTCGGGATTTCGCTCGAGCGCTGGATGCAGGAGAAGCAGGGC
>JANMHX010000193.1:0-3032 GCA_031375485.1 Gemmatimonadota bacterium
GGCACGCCATCGCCCGGCGTCGGAGTGGGCGCGCAAACGTTTCCAATCGAAACACTGGTAACGCTCACCACCCACCCTTCTAGGGGTTTCCATTCAATCCGATGCCGGCTAAGGTTCGAGCGGCAATGCCATGGACGAAGATCGGGAGGATGACCCATTGAGCGGCGGGCCGGCGGATCAACGGCCACGCGGGCCCGTTCCATTCATGGATCAAGTCCACGTGAGTCTGCTTTCCTTGGGTCGTAAGACGCCAGACGACATCCATGCCGGTGGTGATGCCGCGAATGTGACGGTACCGGACTTCGAACCGGGGCCGGTCAATCCACATCTCCGACGTCCACCAGGTTGGCCAGTTGAGCGGGCCGAACGGCCGGTTGGCCGACATGGCGACGATCATGGTGCCGTCGTCGCGCCGCTCCTCGATCGTCACCGACCGGTAGTGCGGCAGAATGACCGGCCAGCGTTCCACGTCGGCGGCGGCGTCGAAGACCTGGTCGATCGGGGCCTCGATGTCGATCACATCAACGATGCGCATCATGCCTGGGTGCTCCAAGTGGCGACCACTCGGGCGCCCAGTGAGGCGGTTACGGTCGGCTCGAATCCGGCCGCCTGAACGACCGCGGCCAAGTCGGCGGGGCGAAAGCCGCGCCGCAAGGAAGTAATCCCGTCCACCCTGGTATAGTGGTCGAATCCGAGGATCCGGCTTCCGACGCCGAACGCCGCGGCGGCCCACCCGGTCCGCCGGAGGTCCGCGATGACGACGCCGAGCCGAGCGGCCCGGCCGGCTTCGCGACAGAGCCGGATGATACCCTCGGTGGAGAAGTGATGGGCGAATTGGCTCATCACCACGACGTCGAAGGTCCGGTCGGCGAACGGGAGTTCGAACGCATCGGCCACGGCGGCCGGCACCCCGTTCGCTCGGGCCAGCGGAGGGGCAGCCCGGTGCCAATCGACCCCGATTGGCTTCAACCGGGTTCCCCGGCGATCGAGCCATCCGGCCAGGGCTCGGGGGATGTCGCCCTCACCGGTGCCGATATCGAGGAGGCGGAGTTCCCGGGGACGCTTCGAACCGAGGAGCCGGGCGATCCCGGATCGGGCGGCCCACACGCCCCCGAACCACCGATTGGATCGCGCCAGGTGATGGAGGGATTGCCGGACCAAGGCCGGATCGGCCCGGCGATCATCGAGCAGTTCGACGCCGACCGGCGAAACCAGACCTGACGGATCGGTCACGAGAGGGAGGGGTGTCCGGTCATCAGATGACCATGGCGGAAAGGAACCGCGGATTGAGGACCGCGCGGGCCGGGAGGACATCGCCGGTGACACCGACGAGGGTGTGGGCCATTCCCCGCCGCTCGAGCCGGCCGACGGCCCGGTCGAAGAGGGCGGGGGCCAGCATTCCGTAGCCGATCATCCGCTCCACGACCCACTTGCCGCCAAAGGCGCTCCGGCGGGTGTGCTGGTAGGCCGCGAGGTGACGGAGGGCCGGACGTTCGGTGGCTTCCAAAGCGGTCATGGCGACGGGCGCGGCCAACTCGGCCCCGCGAAGCGCGGCGCAGATCCCTTCGCCGGTGAAGGGGTCGAAGAAGTCGGCGGCGTCGCCGAGCAGCATGGCTCCGGGCGCAATGACGTGCCGCGACCGGACGGCGAACGGCCCGGCGGTCATGACCTGGCGGACCACGGCCCCGGGCCGGACTCGGCCCCGGACCCGATCGAACCGGTCGAGCATGCCGAAGAAGAACGCGGTCGGATCTCGGCGGGCCGCGATGACTTCGCTCCGGGAGGCGACGACGGCCACGTTGGCGAGGTCCTCGCCGATTCGATTGAGCCCGACATAGCCGCCCGGCCCGACATGCATCTCGGTCAGCGCCAGGTCGGGCACGCCGGCAACGTGGGCGACGAAGCCGTAGCGCCGGAGTGGTTCGTGACGGCGGCCACCGAGCAGCCGGGCGGTCACGGAATGGAGTCCGTCGGCCCCAATGACGAGCCGGGCGGGGATCGGGGTGGGGCGCCCGTTTTGGGACGCGACGACACCGGTGATCTGAGCCTGATCCCGGATCAGGTCAACCACTTTGGTGCGCTCGAGCACCTCGACCCCCGCCCGCCGAGCGGCATCGACGAGAATCGCATCGAGGACCCGGCGGGGCAGCGAGATCCCCGCGGTGGCGGGGGGCACGCCGGCCACCTTGGCAAAGAGCCCCGTCAGCGAGGAGCCCCTCGGTCCGAACACCTGGGTGCCATGGAGCGGCACCGCATGGCGAAGGACCTCCGGGAGGACGCCGATCAGGTCGAGTTGCCGGACCGTTTGGGGGCTCATGAATTCCGAGCAGGTCTTTTCGCGGGGAAACACCGCCCGGTCCACCGCAACCACCCGGAGCCCTGCCTGGGCCAACCGAATGGCGGCGGCGGCGCCACCAGGCCCGAGGCCGACGATCAGGACGTCGACCACAATGCCAATCCGGCCCCGAAGGCCGCCAGCGTCGTGGTGAAGTTGACGAGGTCGTTGTCGAGCCACGCCCACCCCGCCCTTCGGACGGTCCGGGTGCTGCAGCGATGGACCCGCCGCTCGGTTGGTTCCTGACACGCATCGCACCAGAACCGGCCCTGAAGGGCCGAGCCGAGGACCGAATCAAGCAGCATCCCGAGGACCCCGATCACGGCCGCAGTGACCCCGAGCGTCACGCTCTGGCTCGCCACCCCGCCCACGGCTCCGATGAAACCAGCCCCCATGACCCCGCCCATCGTTCCAACCCACGTGATCCCGCCACTCGTCCCCGGCTCTACCAGGGTGAACCGGAGAATGTCCCGTGGCGGCCGCCGACTCCATCACCCAAAGGACGTAGCCCAAGTATCCGCCCCCGCCGCCGCCAGCACGATCGTGAGGAGCCAAATCCCGATGCCAGGGACCCAAAACTCGAGCACCGCCCCCCCCGCCGCGACCCCGCCATTCGCCACCACCTGCCGCCACCCCCGCCCCCCGACATCCACCTGCTCCCCGCCGAGCGCCGAGTGCCGAGCGCCGAGCGCCGAAG
>JANMHX010000255.1:0-13738 GCA_031375485.1 Gemmatimonadota bacterium
CCGCCCGCTCCTCGCTCTGCTCGGCACGTTCGGATCCGGGTTCCGGCTCGACCTTTCGGCCGCCGCGTATCTGACGGCGGTCCCGGCGGCCCTGCTGGTCGTCTCCCCGATCCGGGCGCTGCTCCCCTGGGTCCGCTGGGCAGTCGCCATCTGGATGGTCGCAGCCGTGGCGGCGTTGTCGGTGTTGGTGGCGGCCGATCTCGGGCTCTTTCGTCAGTGGGACAAGCGAATCGACGCCTCGGTGCTGTGGTACCTCGCCACTCCGGCGGAGGCCTGGGCTTCGACCGGGGGAGCCCCGCGCCTCTGGCTCACAACGGTGGCCGTGGTCCTCGCGGCGGCGGCGATTCTGGTCTTCCGGCGATTCGTTGGGTCGGACCTCGACCGGCTGGAACCGGCGTCCGTCTGGTTGGCGGCCCCGCTGGTGCTCTTGATCGGCGTCCTGGTCGTCCCAGCCCGCGGGGGCATTCAAACCTGGCCGCTCACGGGCAGCAGCGCCTATCGGTCCGCCGATCCGTTCGTCAATCGATCGGCCGAGAATGCATCCTGGGGCTTCTTCGATTCGGTGTACCGGGGGCTCTACGACCGGGCCAATCCTTTCGTGACCATGGACCCGACGGAGGCCGCGACGATCGCGGCCCGGCCGGCCCCGCGGGCGCCGACCGGACTCCTGACGACCCCGCGGCCGAACGTGCTGGTCATTCTCTGGGAAAGCGCGAGCGCCAGCGCGTTCGGGTCGTTAGGCGGGCAGCCCGGTGTCACCCCCAGGACCGACAGCCTGACCCGCCAGGGGCTGTGGTTCCGCCGGATCTATGCGTCCGGCGATCGCACCGACAAGGGCGTCGCGGCGGTGCTGAGCGGATTCCCCGGGCTCCCCCGGGGGTCGATCCTCAAGGTGAGCGACAAGACCCGGGCGTTGCCCTTCCTCAATGCGGACTTCGAGGCGGCCGGGTATCGATCCTCGTTCTACTACGGCGGGGAGCTCGAGTTCGCCTCGCTCCAGGCCTATTTGGTGAACGCCGGATACCAGCGGGTCGTCGGGAAAGCCGACTTTCCCCCCGCGAGCTGGCTCTCCAAATGGGGCGCCCACGATGGGGCGGTGGCCGACCGGGTGTTGGCCGACCTCAACCGAGAGACCGAGCCGTTCTTTTCCGTCTGGCTCACCCTCTCGAGCCACGAGCCGTTCGAGACCCCCGATCCGCCCCGGATCCCCGGCACCGATTGGCAAAGCCGGTATTTCAATTCGATGGCCTATACCGACCAAGTGATCGGCCGGTTCATCGACCGGGCTCGGACCAGTCCGTGGTGGAGCCGGACCTTGGTGGTCATCGTCGCCGACCACGGGCGGCGGGTCATCCCGCTCGAAGATCAACGACCCGATCCCGACGACCACGCCAAGTTCCGGATTCCCATGCTCTGGCTCGGTGGCGCTTTGGCGGTGGCCGACTCGGTGTCGGATCGGGTCGGGTCGCAAACCGACATCGCGCCGACCCTGGTCGGCGCGGTCGGGCTTACGCCGGCGCGTCCCTATCGCTACGGCGGATCGTTGATCGATGCCAATCCGTCGCCCTTTGCCTACTATGGCTTCGAAACCGGCTTTGGCCTCGTGACCGACCGGGGAGCGCTGATGTACGACCATTTGGCGCGCCGTCTGATTGCCGCCCGGGGTTCGACGACCGATCGCGATCTCACACTCGGCCGAGCCCTGTCGCAATTGACCTATCAGGACTATCTCGACCGATGACCGAGCCGCTCTGTGATTTGACCGCCATCGAGCTACGAAACCGGATCGCCCGCCGGGAGATCTCAGCGCGGGACGCAATGGATGCCCATCTCGCGCGGATCGAACGCACCAATCCGGACTTGAACGCGATCGTGACGCTGGCCGCCGAGGCCGCGATGGCCGAGGCGACGCGGGCGGACGAGCGGCAAGCGCGGAACGAACCGCTGGGGCTGCTGCACGGGTTGCCGGTCGCTCACAAGGACCTCTTCGACACCCGCGGGATGCGGACCACCTATGGCTCGCCGCTGTACGCGAGCCATGTCCCCACGGCGGACGCCCTGATCGTCGAGCGATTGAAGGCGGCCGGCGCCATTTCGGTCGGCAAAACCAACACCCCGGAATGGGGAGCCGGCTCCCACACGTTCAATCCGGTGTTCGGCGCCACCCGGAATCCGTACGACCGGACCAAGACGTGCGGCGGGTCGAGCGGGGGGGCGGCCGTCGCGCTCGCGGCGGGGATGGTCCCGCTCGCCGACGGCAGCGACATGGGGGGATCGCTCCGAAACCCGGCCGCGTTTTGCAACGTGGTGGGGCTCCGGCCCTCGCCGGGCCGGGTGCCGAGCTGGCCCGACCGCTTGGCCGGCTTCGGGCTCGGCGTCCCCGGTCCGATGGCCCGAACCGTGGCCGACACGGCCTTGATGCTGGCGGCCATTGCCGGCCCGGATCGGCGGTCGCCGATCGCACTGGAGGAACCGGGGGCGCGGTTCGCGGAACCGTTAGGCAGAGATTGGCACGGGGTTCGGATTGCCTGGGCGCCCCGATTCGGGGGATTGCCGTACCAGCCGGCGATCCCGGCCCAGATCGAGGCCCAACGACCCCGGTTCGAGGCCTTGGGATGCGTGGTCGAGGACGCCGAGCCGAACGTCGACGAGGCCGACGAGGTGTTCAAGACCCTCAGGGCCTGGCACTTCGCCACCACCCATCACGACGCTTGGCTCCGCCACCGGACCCAGTTGAAGGACACCGTGGTCTGGAACATCGAACGGGGTCTCGCGCTCTCGGGCCAGGACCTCGGCAGGGCCGAGCTGCAGCGGACGGCGCTCTACCACCGGGTTCGGAAGTTCTTCGAACGGTACGATTTCCTGGTCCTGCCGGTCACCCAAGTCATGCCGTTCGACATCGAGGTCGAGTACCCCCGGGAGATCAGCGGGGTCCCCATGACCACGTATATCGACTGGATGAAGTCCTGCTACCTGATTTCGGCCACCGGGTGTCCGGCCATTTCGGTCCCGGCGGGATTCGGGCCGGGCGGCCTCCCGATCGGCCTCCAGATCGTGGGCCGCCACCGGGACGATTTCGGGGTCCTCCAGCTGGCCTATGCCTTTGAGCAGACCAGGCCTTAGCTTTCCTCATCCCTTTCCGAGGTGGATCAATGTCGAGCACCACAGCCTCCAACAACCCGATGATTCGCCGGATCGAGGCCTCGGCCGGGGCCGTCGCCTCCGCGGTGCCGATGACGGTGGCCGGGACGGTCCGGAAGACGGCAATCCTGCTCGGGTTGGTCGTGGCCACCGGGGCCGCGGCGTGGTGGTCGCTGGGCGCCGGCCGGTTCCCGGTCGAGATGCTCGTGCCGGTAATGATCGGCTCGGTGGTGGTGGGCTTGGGCTTGAGCCTGTTGGTGGCCTTTCGGCCGCTCACCGCGAGTTGGGCGGGCCCGCTTTACGCGGTGTGCCAGGGCACGGCCCTGGGCCTCATTTCCGCCGCGATCAATACCCAGTACAAGGGGCTGCCGATGCTGGCAGTGGGGCTTACGACCGGAACGTTCTGGGTCATGTTGGGCGCGTACCGGAGCGGCCTGATCAAGGTCACCGACCGGTTCAAGGCCATCGTCGTCGGGCTGACCGGCGGCATCTTCGTGTTCTATTTGATTTCACTCGGGCTGCAGCTCTTCGGGGGCTACACCATTCCGTTTCTGGTTGAGAGCGGTCCCCTCGGCATTGGGTTCAGTCTGTTCGTCACCGGCTTGGCCGCCGTGAATTTGTTGCTCGACTTCCGGTCGATCGAGGATGGGGTCGCCGCCGGGGCCCCCGAGGCCTACGAGTGGGCCTTTGCGACGGCGGTCACGGTGACGCTGGTTTGGCTCTATCTCGAAATTCTCCGGCTGCTCCGCAAGCTACGGCGTTAGGCCGGAGGCAAACCCTCCCCCGCGAGCCGCCCGGCCGCGGGGGCCGGTCTGGTCGTGAAGAACCGGGCCAACGACCGGTCCGGAAACGCCCGCCGGTACTCGGCCGCCCATCCTTCGGCAAACCGCTCGACCAAGCCGCTTTGAACCATGGCCCACACGCTGCCGCCGAACCCGGCGCCAAAGGCTGACGCCGCGACCGCACCCAACCGCCGAGCGGACTCGACCAGCGCGATCGTTTCCGGAATCTGATTCTCGAGCCCCAGTTCCGCACCCTGCTGCGACGCCGCCACCAGTTCGCCAAGCCGACCGAATTGCCCCTTGGCCAGCGCGTCGACTACGCCGGGAATCAACCACCGGCACTCGGCGGTGAGTTGGGCCAGCCGCCTGGCGAGCCGGGCGGCGTCCGCCGGATCGCGATCGATCCCGGGCGGCAGGCCGGCCACCGAGCCCTCGATGATGGCCCGACCTAACGTCGAGCGGGACTCGGACCCCACCACCAGCACCCGGAGCCGTTCGGTCATCCGGGCCAGGTCGTTGTAGTGCTCCAACGCCGGTCCGGTCTTTTCCGCCGTGACCCCGCTCGAGGCGATGACGAACCGGAAATCGGCGGGCCAAGGCACCCGCTTCTCGACCGTCACCGGATCAAAGCGAACCTGGGTCAGGGCATTGGGCGTCGAGCAGAGAATCGAGGTGTGATCCTGGCTCCCGCCCAACGTGCCCACACCGCCGGTGGCTCCGAACCCGCGGAATGGGCGGCCGTTTTCCACCGCCCCCAGATAGCCGGCCACGTCCTCCGGTGAGGTGAGGTTGGCGCGGTAGGCCTCTGTCTCTTCCAGTTGGAAGAGGTCGATGGCGGCCATCGCCACCGCAACCACCAGCGCCGAGGAGCTGCTGACGCCCGCGGCGATCGGGATATCACCGGCAAAGACGAGATCGAACCCGCCGATCCTCGGGCCGAAATCCCGAACGAGGCGCGACACCACGGTCATCGGATAGTTGGCCCAATCGCCGCGGGGAGGCGTCAGGGTGGCCGCGGCCGGAAACTCCCGCACTTCCTTCGCCACCGCATCGACGACCCGGACGGTACGATCGGCGCGCGGGGCCGCTTCCACCGCGAAACCCTGTTCGGTGGCGCAGACCAGGCTCCGGCCCCCGGCGTAGTCGGTGTGTTTGCCGAGGACTTCGATTCGGCCGGGCACATGATAGCGACGGCTGCCCTCGAGCCCGGCCGACTGGGTCAACCCAAACAGGGAGAGCCGTCGCGACGTTTCGGCGGCGTCGAATCCGTGCCGGAGGAGGGAGGCGCGGACCGACACGCTAGAGCCGAACCTGGTGGCCCCGGAGCCGGTCGGTGACGGCGGCGATGTCGGCGCGGCTCGACAAGTCGAGAACGCCTCCGGCAAACGGAATCACCTGGAACCGTTCCCCGAATCGGGCCATGGCGATCATGACCGCGTCTTGGAGTTCCAGTTCGCCCCGGGGCGACGGGGTGACCAACCGACAGGCGTCGAAGATCTTCGGGCTGAAGCGCCAGGAGTTCATCGAGACTCGGCACTCGGCACTCGGCGCTCGGCGCTCGGCGCTCGGTTTTTCATGAATGTGGGAGAGGAGGGCGTCTGGGGTGGTTTGGATCAGGGCGAACTGGGCGATCCGGGCGGGGTCGATGTTGCTCTCGGCGATCAGGGCGGTGGCGTCGTAGCCGATCAGGCCGGGGGCGCCTAACGAGACCAGGGCGGACAGGGCGGCGACCGAGTAGATGTTGTCCGAGTTGACGACGAGGAACGGATCGGGGCCGGCGAAGCCGGCGGCGGCGAGGACGGCGTCAGCGGTGCCGCGGGGCTCGGGCTGCACGGCGAACGTGATCGTGAGGCGGGCGGGGCGGAGGGTGTCGCGGTAGCGATGGATGATGGCATCGTGCTCGGGGCCGACGACGAGGCAGACCTGCTCGATCCCGGCGTCGGCCAGGTTCGACAGGGCGTAGTCGAGCAACGGGCGGCCAACGTCCACCAGGCCTTTGATGCCTTGGCTCGCGATCCGGTCCTGATCCGGCGGCAGGGCCACGTCGGACGTGAGCCGGCGCATCCGGCTCCCGAGTCCGCGGGCCAGGACCACGGCTTTCGTGGCCTTCAGAAACGATTGCAACCGGGAAACCCTTGGGGAGAGCCGATCAGAAGCTAGATAGCCGACTAGATTTGAGCCATGGCCTCTCCCCCGGTCACCGTCGCGGTCATCGACTCAGCCGTCGGCCCGTTGACCGCCGGCGTGACTGACGCCGGGCTGGTGCTGCTCGAGTTCAGCGACCCCGCGCGGCTCGATCCCCAACTGGCCACGCTCCGGCGGCGGTTCGGCGCGACCGGGTTCGGCCGCCATCCAATGCTCGACCGAATCACGACCGAACTCTGGGAGTACTTCGCGGGCACCCGCCGCGAGTTCGAGATCCCGCTCGTGATCAGCGGCACCCCGTTCCAAGAGGACGTCTGGCGGGCGCTCCTGACCATTCCGTACGGAACGACCTGTGCCTATTCGGACATTGCCGAGCGGCTGGGCCGCCGGAACGGACAACGGGCGGTGGGACTTGCCAACGGCCAGAACCGGATCGCCATCGTGATCCCCTGCCACCGGGTCATCGAACGAGCGGGCGGGCTCCGGGGTTACGGAGGCGGCTTGGAGCGAAAGAAATTCCTCCTCGACCTCGAACGTCGCGGACGGAACCCCCTGGCCGGGACACCCCTTGGCGCCGAGCTCGAGCGTTAGGCCCGCCGGACCCGTTGAGGTCCACGTCTTGCTCAACCCCGCGAGCGGCGAGGGACGGGCCCGGCGGCGCTGGCGGGACCTCGAGCCGGCGGCCAGGGAGCTCTTCCCCAGCATGCAGGTTCACGAGAGCCAAGCCGCGGGCGACCTCCGGCGGATCGCGGCCGGGCTCCGCCACCGCGACGGCCTGGTCTTGGCGGCCGGCGGGGACGGCACCTCGCACGAGGTGCTCAACGGCCTGCTGGAAGCCGGACCCCCCGTCGCCACCATGGGCTGGATTCCGATCGGATCGGGCAACGACTTGGCGCGCACCATGGGGGTTCCCCGGAGCGGAACCGGTCCGGTCGCCGTCTATCGGAGTTACCGACCGGCCGCGATCGATGTCGGCCGGGTTGAGTACCGCGACCGGGACGGAGGGGTGCGGAGCCTCTGGTTCGGCAACTCCTTCACCCTCGGCCTCAGTGCCGACGTCCTCGGCATCGTGGTCCGAGAAGGGAAGCGGCTCGGCGGTCCGCTCAGCTACTTTCTCGGCGCCGTGCGGGCGATGGCCCGCCACCAGGCGATCGGAGCCCGGTTCACGATCGACGGTGCCACGGTCGACCCGGGTCCTTGCCGGCTGATTTCGGTCACGAACGGCCCGACGTTCGGCGCCGGGATGCGGATTACCCCGACGGCCCGGGTCGATGACGGACACCTCGACCTGGTGTGGCTCAGCCGGGTGTCCCGATTAGCGATGCTCGGCGTCTTCCCGAAGATCTATTGGGGCGGCCACCTCGCCCACCCCGCCGTGACCAGCCGTCCGGTCAGGCAGCTCGAGATTCAGACGAACGGCCCCGAGCATTTCGAGATCGACGGCGAACTCGGTTTCGGGTTTCCGCCGTTTCGAATCGAGGTCGCGCCGCAGGGCCTTCGGGTGGCTAGATTCGGAGCGCCATGAAATCCGCGATCGTTCGAGCCGTTCACGCTGGTTTAACCCTGCTCGGGAGCGCCGGCTGGTTGTCGGCCCAGGAAATTCGGGTCCGGGTCTCGGAGCCTGGGGGGCCGAACCTGGCCGTCGGCGTCCTGGTCTCACTCGAACGGGCGGATGGATCCATCGCGGCCCGCGGCGTGACCAGCGATTTCGGCCGGGTCCGGCTGATGGCGCCGGCGGGGCCGTATCTCCTTCGAGTTGAACGCCCCGGCTTTGCCGACACCACCGCCGCGGTCGCCGTCACGCCGGCGCTCGACAGCCTAACGATCGGCCATGCCGCCCGCCGGGCCGGATTCCCGACTCGCTTGGTGGCGATACCGGCCGCGTGCCGGACGCCGGGCCTCACTGAGGCCGTCGCGGAGCATTGGGCCGCGGCCCACGTGATGCTCCGGACCGTGGCAACGACCGAAGACCGGGCCGCGACGACCCAAAGCCTGGCCGCCTTCGAACGGGTGGTGTCCGGGTCCCTCAAGATCGAATCGGAAGATCTCAACACGCTCCTCAGCGCATCCAACCGGCCCAGCGAGACCGCCTCGCCCGCGGAGCGGGCCCGTCTGGGGTACCTGGTCCGGGCGGACAATCTCTGGTCAACCCCGGACGTCACGATATTCGCATCGCCTGAGTTCACCGCCGGCCACTGCTTTGGCGTGGTCAGCGGAACCGACAACCGATCAGGATTCGTCGGCCTCCGGTTCGAGCCCGTGGCGTCGGACCGGGTCGACGTGGCCGGAACGATGTGGCTCGATCCGCTGTCCCGGGAGCTCAAGGTCATCGACTATCGCTTCACCAGTGCACCGGTGGAGTGGCGCCCGGATCGCTTGGGCGGCTCGGCGGAATTCCACCGATCGGAGGCCGGATTCTGGGTGACCAGGTTCTGGTACCAACGGACGCCGGTCGTCGATCGGGCCCGCGGGAAGTTCCGGCATTTTCGTGAGGTCGGCGCGGAGGTCGTCGGGGTCGCATCCACGGTCGACACCACGGACCGGGTGGCAACCGCCCAAGCGATCATCGGGCAAGAACGGGCGATCCGCGAACGGGTCGCCCGGCTCGAAGGGCTGGTCACCGACACCCTGGGCTATCCGGTTCCGGATGCCGAAGTCTTGATCATGGGCACGGAGTTTCAAACCCAGAGCGACCGGAACGGCCGGTTCGCCATGGACGGCCTGACCCCGGGGCTTCAGATCGCGCGGGTCCGGAAGGTGGGGTACAAGGCCCAGTACTTTACGATCCGCCTGGCGGGGGGACAGCAGTGGGAGGGGAAGATCGCGATTCGGCGGTTGCCCCAGTTCCTCGGCGATATCCTGGTGATTGGGAAGTACGGCAAGCCGCCCCAATACGCCAACACGGCCAAATACGATGAGTTCTACCGGCGCCGGTCCAAGCGGGTCGGCAAGTTCCTGACCCGTGAAGAGATCGACAAGCTTGCCGCCGGGCGGATTTCCGAACTCCTGCGAGGTATTCCCGGGGTGCGGTCGAGTTTCATCGCGCCAGGAGAGCCCGAGGACGTGTCGTTCCTCAACTGCCAGTCGTTCAACGTCAGCGTCTGGATCGACGGCCAGAAGATGACCGGCAACGTTGGTGAGGTACTCCCGCTGATCACGCCGTCGGATATCGAAGCCATCGAGGTGTACCAGCGCCAGACGTTGATTCCCCCGGAGTACCGGGACAACAGCTGCGGCGCGATCGTGATGTGGACCCGTTAGCGCGGCGCGGGGCTCAGTGAGCGGGTGCGGTCCAAGCGGGTCCGCACCGCGTTCGCCAGGCCGGCTCTCGTAAACGGCTTGGCCAACATCGGGCCGAGGAGCGCATCCTCACCGGCCCACGCCGAATCGCGACCGGCAAACCCTGACATGAAGACGATCGGCAGATCGGGCCGCAGCGCTCGACAGGCCCGGGCCAGTTCCACCCCGCCCAGATTCGGCATCAAGACGTCGGTGAGCAGCAAGTCGATCTCGAACAGCCGGGGACCAAATTCCTTGAGTGCGGCCCCCCCGTCTGGTGCTTCGAGCACCCGGTAGCCGAGATTGGTCAGGGCCCGAACGGCCACCAACCGAACCGCGGGCTCGTCCTCGACGACCAGCACGGTCTCGGACCCACGGGGCGCCTCGTCAGTGACTCGGGCGGGCGATTCGTCCACCACGATCCCAACGGGCAGCCACACTTCGAAGCGGCTGCCCTTCCCCGGCGCCGATTCGACCGCGATCGCCCCGCCATGCTGGACCGCAATGCCGTAGCACACCGCCAGGCCGAGGCCGGTGCCCCGATTGATGTCCTTCGTGGTGAAGAACGGCTCGAACAGCCTGGCTCTTACTTCCGGCGAAATCCCGATGCCCTGGTCCTCGACCTCGAGTTTGACGTAATCACCGGGGAGGAGCTCAGTGCTCCCGACCGAGGTGATCACGCCGAGCGCCACGTTGGAGCCCCGAATCGTGACCCGCCCGCCGGACGGCATGGCGTCCCGGGCGTTCATGGTGAGGTTGGTGATCAGCTGTTCGAGTTGGGTCCGGTCGGCACTGACCGGGGCCAAGTCATCCGGCAACTCGATCGACAGACTCACGTGGTCGCCGCCGACCCGGTGGAGGAAACGCTCCAGGTCGGTCATCACATCGGCCACGCGAACGGCTGAGCGCTGGGCTTGCTGCCGCCGGGCAAACACGAGCAGCTGTTTGGTGACGAGCGCGGCGCGTTCGCCGGCTTGGCGGATCTGCTGAAGATCGGCCAGAATGTCGGGCCGGTCGCTGGCGGCAGCCTCGGCCATCTCGGCAAAACCGAGCACGCCGGTCATCATGTTGTTGATCTCGTGCGCCACACCGCCCGCGAGGCGGCCGATGCTCTCGAGCTTTTGCGCCTGCAACAGCTGGTGCTCGAGGCGTTTCCGCTCGGCCAGTTCGTCGGCGAGCTGGGCAGTTCGCTGTTCTACCCGGAGTTCGAGGTTGGCGCGGGCCGCGATCAAGTCGCGGGTCCGGTCGTCGACCTGATCGCAGAGCTCGCGTTGCCGGACCTGCATCTGGCGGACCCGCATCCGGTTGAACGCCACGGCCGCGACCGCACCCATCAGCAAGATCACCGGGAAGAACCAGGGCCGGTCGTACAGCGGATAGGCTACGCCGAAGCTGAAGCCGACCTCGGTCGGATTCCAATGCCCGTCCTCGTTGGCGGCCCGGACGACAAACCGGTAGTTCCCGCCCTCAAGAGGACCGTACGAGGTGGTTCGCCGGTCGCCCGCCTCGACCCAATCGCGATCCACCCCCACGAGCCGGTACTGAATCCGGACCCGCGCCGGGACCAGCGCCTCGGTAGCCGTGAAGGCTACCTCGAGCCGCCCAACCCGGGGCGGAAACGAAAGGGACCCGGCCGGGTCGCGGACCACCCCGTCGACCACGACCCGTTCGATCAGAACTTGAGGCGGGAGTGAGTCGGCCCTGAGCTCGTTGGGATCGACCCGGACGACGCCGGCATAGCTCGGGAGCCACAGGCGCCCATCCGGGTCTTTGAACAAGGTCGATTGGTTGGCCCCGTTGAATTCGGTGGTTGGGAGACCGTCGTTGCGATCGAAGCTCCGAATCGCCAGCGGACCGCCGCGGCCATCGGCGGCCGCCTCAAGCTCTGACCGCGCCACCCGCAGCAACCCGTAGCTCGATGTCAGCCAGAGGTAGCCGAGATCGTCGGCCACGATACCCAATGTTTCAATCCCGAGCCGCCGATCCTGGAGGCCAAGGTGGCTGATCCGCCCATGGCGAAGGACGTAGAGCCCACTATCGGCGGTGCCGATCCAGAGATTCGGGCCATCGGGCAGGAGGGCATAGATTTGAGGGGCCAGGAACCCGTCGGCCGCCCCAAATCGGCGGATCGAGTCGCCGGCTACGATGGTGAGCCCCGGCCGGCCCAGAATCAGGCGGCCGGCACTGTCCTCGGTCATCACCCGGGGGCCCCGCCCCGGCGGCAGCCCGAGGCGGGCGGACATCGGCTCGGCGGCGCCGCCGCCGGTGGACCGATAGAGTCCGCCCCGGGTGGAAAACCAGAGTGCGCCAAAACGGTCTTCGAAGAGGCCTAACACGGACTCATTGGGCAACCGGAGCCGAGCGCTCAAATCCTCGCGCCCGCGAGCCGATTGGCGGACGATCCGCCGGGATTCTTCCGCGACCAGAAGCGATCCATCCCGGGTGGGCCAGACTGGAATCGACCCCGAATCCGGTTCGGTCGATCGCACCAGGGGGGTGAACTTGCCACCGGTGTATTGGTGGACGCTGCCGTCGAAGGCGGTCGCCCAGACCGAGCGGCCCCGGCCGTAGACCGCCCAGATCGATTGTTCCCGAAGTCCCTGTTCGGCGCCGAAGGTGGTGAAGGCGGTCCGTTGGAACCGGTCCAGGCCGGCGCCGGTCCCCGCCCAGACGCGATCTCGCGAATCAACGAAGAGCCCGAGGATCTGCCGGGATCCCAACCCCTCGCGGACCCCGAAACGACTCAACGACTTGCCGTCCCAGGTCATCACGCCGCCGGAGGTGGTTCCCGCCCAGACGTAGCCCTCCCGAGTGGTGGCCAGGGCCGAGACTGGACGAGCCGATTCTTGGTCGCCGGTCGGGATCAGCGCCCCGATGTCCGGGTGGCCGGCGGAGTCGATGCGAACCCGGTAAATGCCATCGCGGGTCCCGACCCAGAAGCCGCCCAGGCGGTCGTTGGCCATCGCCAACACCGTCTGGCCGAACCGTTCCTCCTCGGCTGGGAATAGGATCGCCGAATCGGCGGTGACCACGCCGAACTGACCCAGCCCGCCAAACCAGATCCGACCGGCAGAATCCTGACCGAGTGCGTAGATGGCTTCGCCGGTGGTTCCGGTGATCCGGCGAAAGCCGGCGCCGTCTGAACGATAGAGTGCGGTCGCGGTACCGACCCAGATTCGGCCCGCCCGATCCTCCAACACCGACCAGACGTTGTCAGCCGTGATGGTGGGGTTCTGAACCGGCTTCGAAGCCCCAGGATCAAATCGGAGCAGGCCGAGCGCGGTTCCAGCCCAGAGCCGGCCACGGCGGTCCACGGCCAGGCTATTGATCCATGCGGAGGCCATCGCGCCGCTGTCGGCATCGGCCCACAGTTGGAATCGAAGCCCGTCATACCGGACCAGGCCTCGGCGGGTGCCGAGCCAGAGGTAGCCGTCGGCGGTTTGGGCCACCGCATTGACCTGGGTTTCCGGCAAACCGGCGTCCCGATCAATGACGCGATGGAAGTAGGACTCGAACGAGCTGGCCTGCCCGAACAGGGGCGAAGTCCAGCCGACGCCGAGCAGCGCAAGCCACACAAATACAACGACTTGCAGCCTCGAACCGGAGCGTCTCAAACGGTGTTCTCCCCCTCGGGTGCCCCCGGATCTAGGGGCCGAATGCCCCTAGATCAGCCCTGCCTTTGCCGGTCAAAAAGCAACTTCCGGACCCCCGTCCAATTTTGGTCCGAGTTGCCCGAGGAGCCTTGAGCGGCGATCTTGGCGGGCCATGAGCCGACCCTATCTGCTTGCCGAGTCTACCTGGGAAACCGTCAGGTCGGCCGGGTATCGGGTGGCGGTGTTGCCATGGGGGGCCACTGAAGCCCACAACCGGCACCTGCCCTACGCCACCGACACGATCCAATCCGACGCCATCGCGGCCCTCGCCGCGGGCCGGGCGTTCGCTTCGGGGGCCAAGGTGCTGGTACTCCCCACGGTCCCCTTCGGAGTCCAGACCGGCCAGAGCGATATTCCGTTCTGCTTGAACCTCAACCCGAGCACCCAGGCGGCGATCATCGGGGACCTGTTGCCGAGTCTCGAGCAGCACGGGATCGAGAAACTGGTGATCTTGAACGGGCACGGCGGCAACGATTTTCGGCAGATCATCCGCGAACTCTCGGCGGGCACTTCGGTCCTGCTGTGTCAGGTCAACTGGTATGCGGTCGTCGATCCCCGGCCGTTCTTCGCCGAGCCGGGCGATCACGCCGGCGAACTCGAGACCAGTGTCATGCTGCATGTAGCGCCCGAGTTGGTGCGGCCGCTCGAGACGGCCGGGCCGGGCATTGCCAGGCCATCGGCGATTCAGGCGTTTCGGGAGGGGTGGGCGTGGACCCCGCGGCCCTGGACGGCGGTGAC
>JANMHX010000261.1:0-3710 GCA_031375485.1 Gemmatimonadota bacterium
GCATCTCGACTTCTCCGTACAACGCCACCAGGGCCGACATGGGTTTCTCCACCTTCCTAGGAATGAGGTGCGGTTCGCGTCAGTTCGACGCATTGGCCCGAGCCGTAGCCCGGGCGGTTTTCCTGCGCTCATTTTGCTGAAGCGCCCGCTTGCGCAAGCGGATCGACTCCGGCGTGACTTCAATCAACTCGTCATCCTCGATGTATTCGAGGGCGTATTCCAACGTAATCACCCGGGGCGGCTCCAACATGATGTTGTCGTCGGTGGCGGTGGTCCGCATGTTCGTCAGCTTCTTTTCCTTGGCCACGTTGACGTCCATGTCCTCGGGGCGGGAATTTTCGCCGACGACCATACCCTCGTAGACCGCCTCGCCCGGGGCCACGAACAACTGAGCCCGCTCCTGCAGGTTCGCCAAGGCAAAGCCAACCGCCTCACCCTCGCGGTCCGCCACCAAAACCCCGCGCTTCCGGCCCGCCAGCGGACCAGCCCACGGCCCGTAGTCGAGGAACCGGTGGTGCAGCGTCCCGGTGCCCCGGGTATCGGTCAGGAACTCCGACCGGTAGCCGAATAGGCCCCGAGACGGGATCCGGAACACCATCCGAAGGGTGCCTTGGCCCGGGTTCCGCATTTCGGTCAGCTCGGCCCGCCGGGGGCCGAGCTTTTCCATGACGGCGCCCATGAAGCTTTCAGGCACATCGACCAGCAGCTCCTCGTACGGCTCGAGTCGCTCGCCATCGGCGCCCTCCCGGGTAATGACCCGGGGCCGGGACACCTGGAATTCGTACCCCTCGCGCCGCATCGTCTCCATCAAGATGCCCAAGTGGAGCTCGCCGCGGCCGCTGACCGCCAGGGTGTCCGGCGAATCGGTCTCCTCGACCTTGAGCGCCACGTTCCGCTCGAGTTCCCTGAATAACCGATCCCGGACCTGGCGGCTGGTGACGAACTTCCCTTCCCGGCCGGAGAACGGTGAGTTGTTCAGGGAAAAATCGACCGAAATCGTGGGCTCTTCCACCGCGATGCCCAGGAGTCGTTCCGGGCACTCGACCTGGGTCAGGGTCTTCCCGATTTCGATCCCGTCGAAGCCCGACACCACCACGATATCGCCGGCCTCGGCCTCGGGCACTTCCACCCGGGCCAGCCCCTCGAACTGGTACAGCCGGGTCACTCGGCCACGACCGATGATCTCGTCCGGGGCGACCATGCCGGGCTCGCCGAGCGGAAGCACCGCGACGCTGTCGCCGAGCTTCAAGCGGCCGCGTTCGATCCGGCCAATGCCGAGGCGGCCGAGGAACGACGAGTGATCGAGGGTCGAGATCAACATCTGGAACGGGCCATCCGGATCGCCGGTCGGCGCCGGAACGTTGGCCACGATCGAATCGAACAACGGGCCGAGGGTCGTGCCCACTTTGTCGAGCTCGGTCGTCGCGTGCCCATGACGGCTCGAGGTATAGAGGAAGGGCGCCTCGAGTTGCTCGTGGGTGGCCTCGAGGTCGATGAAGAGCCCGAGGACCTCATCATGCACCCGGTACGGCTCGGCGTCCGGCCGGTCGATCTTGTTGATGGCCACGATCGGCTTGAGACCGAGCGCCAGCGCCTTTCGGGTCACAAACCGGGTCTGGGGCATCGGGCCCTCAGCGGCGTCGACCAGGATCAAAACCCCATCGACCATTCGAAGAATCCGCTCGACTTCGCCGCCGAAATCCGCGTGCCCCGGCGTGTCCACGATGTTGATCTTGGTGTCACCCCAATGCACCGACGTGTTCTTGGCCAGGATCGTGATGCCACGTTCCTTCTCAAGGGGATTGGAGTCCATCACCCGCTCTTCGACGTGCTGATTCTCGCGGAAGACCCCCGCTTGGCGGAGCATCTGGTCCACCAATGTGGTCTTCCCGTGGTCGACGTGCGCAATGATAGCAATGTTACGAATCTGCACAGCTTTAGCCCCCTTCGGCGGGCCATATATAGATCGGGGAGCCGGACCCGCGCAAGGAGGGGGCCAAAAGCCGCCCACCCACCTTAGTGGTGGTGGTGGCCGTGGGGGTGGGCGTGGGCTTCATGGCTATGAATTGGGCCGGTCTCCCCCCGCCGCAAGCAATCGAGCCCCTCGCAATGATCCTGGACCTCCAGTTGGAGGGTCGAATGCTGGATTCCGAGGGTTTTGAGCTCCGCCAGGAGTTGGGTCAGGGCGGCCGGATGGCTGGTCAGCTCCGGCACCACCACATGGCCGCTCATGGCCACCACCCCGCTGGTAACGGTCCAGACATGCAGGTCGTGCACGTCCTCGACCCCGGCCACGGCCAATAGCCGGCTCCGGACCTCGTTCATCGGCAGGTGCGGCGGGGCCGCCTCCAGGAGGATCTGGGTGCTCTCCTTGAGGAGCTGCCAAGCCCCGCCCAGAATCAGCAGCGACAGCAGGATCGACATGATCGGATCGATCAACGTCCAGCCGGAGTATTTGACCACCACGGCCGCGATCAGCGCGCCGACTGAACCCAGGGTGTCGCCGAGGACGTGGAGGTAGGCCCCCCGAATATTGAGGCCGCCATGCCGGTGGGTGTGGAGGAGCCGCAGGCTGGTCACGTTGATCAGGAGCCCCGCCAAGGCCGCCACCAGGAAGATGTCCACCCGAATCGGCTGGGGGTCGCCCAACCGGTCGAAGGCCTCCACGATCACGGCCGCGGCAATCCCGATCAGGGCGGCCCCGTTGACCACGGCCGCCAGGATCTCCATCCGGAGGTACCCGTAAGTCTTCGACGGCGAGGCGGGCTGCCGAACCAGCCAGGCCGTAAACGCCGACAAGGCCAACGCGGCGACGTCGATCAACATGTGACCGGCATCCGCCAACAGCGCGAGGGAGCCGCTGACCCAGCCGGCCACCGCCTCGACCACCATGAAGATCGCGGTCAGGATGAGGACGAGGATCAGCTTCCGGGAGACCGCCTCTCGCTCCGAGGCCACCGGGTGACTAACGTTGGTGCCTATGGAACCTCCCCAAGCCGGGACCCTGTTGCTGGGTCTGGCGGCGGTCCTGGCCCTGATCGGGGCCAACGCCTTCTTCGTGGCCGCGGAATTTGCCCTGGTCGGGGCCCGAAAGACCCGGCTCGATGAACTGGCCCGCGACGGCGACCGCAAAGCTATGCTGGCCAGCCGCGTCCATCAATCGCTCGGCCGGTACATCTCCGCCACCCAGTTGGGCATTACCCTCTGCTCCCTGGGTCTTGGCTGGGTCGGGGAGCCGGCGCTATCCGCCCTGATCCTCAAGGCATTCCAGGCCCTGCCGGACCGGATCGGGCCGGTCCAGACCGAAACGATCGCGACGGTCATCAGCTTCGGGGTCATTACCTACACCCTGATCATCCTCGGCGAGTTGCTGCCGAAGGCCTTGGCGCTCCGCTACCCCGAGGTCATGGCCAGTTGGATGGCGGCGCCGCTGATCGCGTTCGCCTGGGTGATGGCGGTGCCGATTCGGATCCTCAACAACACCGCCAATTGGCTCCTCCGGCTGATGGGCATCAAGACCACCGGCTCCCATGAGCGGCTCCACTCGCCGGAGGAGATCCGGATGCTGGTGGAGCAGAGCCAGGAGGGCGGCCAACTCGGCCAACAGGACGCCAGGCTCCTCGAGGGGGTCTTCGAGTTCACCGAAAAAACCGCCCAAGACGTCATGACGCCCCGGACCGAAATCGTGGCCCTCGAAGCGGGGCTCACCG
>JANMHX010000282.1:0-81562 GCA_031375485.1 Gemmatimonadota bacterium
GGTCGGGCAGGCGGCCAGCGGCCGGCCGCAGGTGTCGCAGAACGCGCCGTCGGCCGGCACTCGCGCGGCGCAGTGAGGACAGGGGGCGAGCGTCAGCAGGCGTTCCCCCGGGCATCGAACGAGGTCGGGATGTCCTCCGCCAGCACCAAGCGGCGCTCCTCGGCGGAGACACTGGCCAGATCCCGGCTCAACCGTGGGGCGAGGCGGCTGGCCAGCCGGTCGCGGATGGCCGACGAGATCACCTGCGCCATGCTGGCGTTCCGGCTCGGGAGGAGTTGCCCGGCCGCCGGGCCCCGGAGCAGCGCCAGCACCGCGGCGTCGGCCTCCGGCGTGAGCGTGAGTCCCGCTCCGCGGATGACTTGGCGGGTAATCGAGTGGACGTCCTCGGGGCTGTAGTCCTGCAACTCGAGCACCGTGCCGAACCGGCGGGCCAGGCCGTCATCCAAGGCCAGGAAGCCGTCGATCACATGCGGATACCCGGCGACGATCATCACGAACCGGCCCTTGGCGTCAACCAGGTGCGGCAGAAGTTCGCGGGCCACGTCGACTCCCTGCGGCTGGCCGAGCAACCCCGACACTTCGTCGAGAAAGAGGACCCCGCCGATGGCCCGCTCCACCAACTCTCGCACCGCCTGAGCGGCCGCGCCCTGGATCCCCTTGATCAATTCGGTTCCGCGGACTTCCTCGACGTGCGGGCGCGGCAACATCCCAAGACCATAGAGCAGCGACCCCATGATCCGGGCCACGGTGGTCTTGCCGGTGCCGGGGCTCCCCTGGAGCAGGATGTGCTCGAGCGGGGGCGCGACATCGGCCCCCTCCTCGAGCTCGGCGCGCCAGAGCAGGAGGTTGCCCCGCAACCGACTGATCACCTCGGCCAACCGGGGCTGCCCCATCAGGGCACCCAGCTTCGCCTCGGCCTCCGCCAGGGCGGCTTCGGGCGTCTGGCTGGTGGCCGCCCGGGGCAGGAGGATGTCACTCTCGACGAGCACGGCCGGATCGGCGGCCGGATCGGCACCGGTCCGCGCCACTTGGTTGGCGATGCACGCGCTCAAGAACTCGCGGGCGCCCCGGGCATTGGCGAACGCCGGCAGGGCCCACCGCCGCAACAGGCGCATCAGTTGCCGCATCCGGTGCTCGGCCCCGGGGGTGAGGGTCTTCCCGGCGTCGGCCGCCATGGTGAGGAAGATCGAGGAGAGCGTGTCGGCGTCGTAGTTCTTCAACAGGACCCGATAGTGCTCGGGAAACCGGCTCGGCATTCCTTGGTCGAGGGCGAGGACCGCGGGGAGACTGCTGGTGTACCCGCCTAACACGCAGAGGAACTGGCCCCGCTCATTCTCCAGCCGCGGCAATAGGGTATTGAGGATCTCGCGTTGGTAGTTGTGCCCACCGGAGTCGGCCATCTGGTGGGCTTCGTCGAGGAAGAGCACGCCGCCCCGCGCCTTGTCGATGGCCTCGTTCACCTTGCCCGACGTCTGGCCCACGTAGCCCGACTGGAGCGACGCCGGGTTGGCGAACTCCACCATCCGCTCGGTGGGAAGAATCCCGGCCCGGCAGAGCAGTTTGGGCAGCAGCTTGGCAATCGTGGTCTTGCCGGTGCCGGCATTGCCCATCAGCATCAGGTGGCCGTCGAGCACCGGCCGCTTGGGGTCACGGGCTTTCCGCTCCTGCGAGGCCCGGATGATCTGCTTGAGCTGCTCGCGCACGGCGTCGATGCCCTGGAGTGCGTCGAGTTGGGCAAACAACTCGTCCAGCGATACCGGTTCGTCCACCGGCCCCGCGATGTCCTCGGGTGCGAGCACCTGTCCCCGCTCGCCCGCCTGGGCCAGCCGGGTCCGCGCGGCCTGGGTGGTCTGCCGTACCAACTCCTCGGCGGCGTGGCCGTGACGCCGGGGCAGGTCGACCGCGTTCACGAGGAACCGGCACCGCGCGGCCAGCCGGTCGCCGGTTGCGTCGTCGATCGTCCAGCCGAGTTGGGTCAGCCGGGCGCGACTCACCGCGGCCAACGTCTCGGCGGACCAGTCGTCGAGCCGGATCACTTCACTGAAATGCCGCGGGAGCGGGGAATCGCCGCGGAGGAAAGAAGCGAAGGGGCCCGGCACGCCGGTGACCAACACCAGCGGATCGCTCCCGTCGCCCCGATTGGCCAGGGCGTCGAGCAGGTCGAACAGCGCTTGCTCCCCGCCGCTCGGGACGTCCGGCGCCGGGAGAAGACGGTGAGCTTGGTCGACGATCAGCGTCCCACCGGCCGCCGAGGCCAGCAAGTCCTCGGGTTTCTGCGACCGGATCTCGCGGGCGGTCACGATCGTGGCGCCGCGCCGGGTCAGTCCCTCCTGCTCAGCGCAATCGGCAATGGCGCGGGCCAGCCGCGTCGTGCCCGCTCCCGGCGAGCTGAGGATGAGGCGATGCGACTTGGCGGCGTGGCCTTGTTGGCGGACGACGATGCCATCGCGGAGTTGGTCCCGGATGGTCTGGCCCAGTTCGCCGATGCCGACCAGGTCGCCGAACGGGTCGCCCCGGATGGCCAACCGGTCGCCGCACCCCTTGCAGAACCGCGCCTCATCGCGATTGCCGGTGGAGCAGCGGGGACAGTCGGGGGGCGGGGGCGTCACGCTCGTCATGCCGCGGCCGCCGTGACTCCGCCGGGGATGTCCTCGAGCTTCACCTGACCGGGGTCGGCGGCCGTTGCGACGAGGGCGTGCATCATCAGCCACCGCTCGGTGAATGAGGCGCAAGCGTGTGACTCGGCCTCCGCGCCCGCCTTCCGAACCGAGGCCGCGAGGTCGGGCGGCATTTGTTGCTGCTCCGCCTCGGCGTTAGCGACGACGCGACGGGCATGACGGCGCCGGACCAGGAGCGCCAGGCCGAGCGCCGCGGACACCAGCAGTCCGATGACCATTCGGTTGGAGGGGCTCGCCCAGACCGGAACCGACGTCGCCAGCACCGCACCTCCAAAAAAGAGGCCCCCGACCGCGACGAGCTTTCGGCGGGTGGCGAGCCACCCGATGATCGCCGTGAGTACCGCGGCGATCCCGCCGCTCACGACGTCGATCCGCCCGGTCGACGGATCAAACGGGATCGCCGAGAGGAGCCCGATGCCCGCCGTCCAATAGAACAGGTAGTTGGCCCGGGTGAGCCACCGTTTCTCGGCGGGTGGCAGGCCCTTGGGGAGGTCCGTCAGGATCTGGACGTGGGGGGTGCCGCGGAGCGAGATGGCCTTATCGGCAATGGCCTTGAGCCGGGCGTCGCGGGTCTTGGCTTCGGCGGCGACCAACTCTCGCCCGAGCACCTCCAGCCGGGTGTCCTCCGCGGTCCACCGGGCCAGGGCGGGCACCCGAAAGGCGGCCAAGGCCCGCCGGATGTCGCCCCGCCGGGCGATCAGTTCGGACAGGACGTTCGGCGCTTTCTTGTGGTGGAAGAAGGCGATCTGCAGCGTGTTGGCCAGCTGGGCCCCGATCCGGGCGAGCAGTGCGTCCCACCAAGCCGGCGCCGAGGCCCGGGCCGCCGCGGCGGCCACCGCGAGGGCGGTTGCGGCCTCCAGTTGGACCAGCGTGTCCTGATCCTTGGGGGCAGAGCTTCGGATCGCGTTCAGTCGCTCGGTGAAGGCTTTGTCGGCGGCATCGAGCACGGCGACATCGCCCGGGTCACCGGAGTAGGCGGGAAGCGCGGTGAAGCAGGTGGTCAGCACGGCGCTCAGGGGTTGCTGCGTTACCTCCCACTCGGCGCCGAGGAGCGCGCACACCACCGGTCGGCGGGCGCCGGTCGAGGGGCTGCCGGCGAGCCAGGCCAGCGCCGCCGGCTCGAAACGCTGGTCTTCCACCACCCGCCACCAGGCATCGAGGAACTTGCGGATCTGCTCGGTGGTCGCCTTCTGGGCCGGCGGCCAGATCTCGTCGCGCCAGCTGTCCTCGGGGTTGACCATCGGCGCGCCAAGCACGGCCGGCACTTGGTTGAGGACGCAGGCGATCCAGTCGACCGCTGCCACCTTGGCGATGACCGGGGCACTCAGCGCCCGCAACCGGCCGCCCCGTGCAGCCGAGCCCGGGCGCTGGGTCTCGAGCCAGAGCAGGAGCGGATCGGCCGCATCGAGCAGTTTCTGGAACAGGGGCGCGGCCCGAGCCGCGAGCCGGGCAATGAAGGCGCCGAGGTCAGTGACCACCGTTCCGTCGCTGTCCCGCCACGATCCGGCGGTGGCGTACTGCATCAAGTAGTGGCGGATCAGCGCCGTGGCCTCCGGCTTGCCCTCGCGGATGTCACCGTGGATCTCGGCCATGGCCTCGCGGAGTTCGTTCTCCGGACGGGTTGCCAGGTAGAGCCAGAGCGGATGGGCCGGATCGGTGAGTCCTTTGGGACGCGACTCATCGCCCTCCAGCCAGGCACTCAGTGCCGCGTAGTCGCGGCACTCAGTGCCGTCCGGTGCCGCAAAAGGGAGCGTCGCGTCGAGCAGGTAGGCGGCTTTTTGTCGCCCCGCCGCGCGGTTCTTGGGAAACTCTTTCTCGACGATATCGGTCAGGTCGGCGACCATCCCGGCGTCGGAGCTGGCCCACTCCCGCATGTTCCAGGCATAGAGGAACCGCTCGCCGGCCACCGGTTCGTCCCGCAGGAAGCGGGCGAGTGCGGCCGGCGTCTCCACGTCGTACGGATTGCCCTGCGCCGGCCTGACCGTTAGGCGGGGATAGCTGACCGAGCGGACCGTGGTGGTCCGGGGGATCGCCTCGCCGGCCGCCCACCGCTTGATCCCGTCGTAGCTCAAGCGAATGTTGGCCGGCAGCAGCAACGCCTCGACCAAGCTCCGGAAATCCGGCGGCAGGTCATCGGGCATCGGCACCGCCCCGCGCGACTTGAGGGCGATCTGGTCGGCCTCGCGTCCGACGAACGGATGGTGACCGGCCCACAACGTCAGGACCATGATGCCGAGGGCATAGAAGTCGGCGGCTTCGCCGACCACCACCCCGTCGCCCATCGGGAGCAATTCCTCCGGCGCCATGAACGGGAGCTTGCCCCGGATCGTGACGCTCCGGGCGGCGCCTTCGCTCATGATCGAGGAGGAGCCCAGGTCGGCCAGGACCAGCCGGGTGTGGGCGGCGTCGAGCCAGAGGAAATTGTCGGGCGAGACATCGCGGTGCACGGCGCTTCCGACGGTGTGGAGGACGTGGAGCGCATCGGCCGCCTGCAGGGTCACGAGCCGGAGCCGGGCCGGGTCCCGCATCGGGCCCGGGGGCGAGAGCGTCCCTCCCTCCGCGTAGACCAGGAGCTCCCAGGCCCGCGGTTCCGCGTGCGGGTCGGCGTCGATCAGGCCGATCACCGCGGTCGGCGGGAGGAGCCGCCACCGGGCCAGCACATCGGCCTTCGGTCGGGCCCCGTGGGTGTAGAGCTTGAGCACGGCCACCGGCACCGGGCCGCCGTGGACGAGATACAATTCCGCTTGGCCTCCGACGAAGAGCAGCCGGTCAATCACCAACTGGTGCGGCCCGACCTGGATCGTCTCGCCGGCGTCGTAACTGGCCTGTCGCGAGCGAACGGAGGCGGGCGCCGAGCCGCTTCCAAGGGCCGGCATCGCGGTGGTCGCGATCCCTGAGTGGGCCGGGACGGCGGTGGTCGGCACGGCCACATGGGCCGGCATGGCGGTGGTCGGGACGCCGGCGTGGGCTGGCGGGATCGGGTCGTTGCCGCTCATGCCGTGAACTCCGTGGACCGGTCGTCGATTTGGGTGATGACCCGCATGATCGGCACGCCTCCGCTGGCGGGATCGGAACATAGACTCATGCCACCGGGCTCCGGATGCTCGACGCCAAATCGGTTACACCGCCAGGCGATCGTCTCCAGCCGCTCGGTGACGACCCGGCAGCGGAGCGCTACCTGCAATGCGGTCCCGGCGGCCCGCGCCTCCTGGGCCGTGGGAAACGGGCGGGACGACACGGCGTTGAGTGCGTCTTGCGCCGCCTGCTCGGCGAGCTTCCGGACCCGGGCCCGGTCCTCGGCGGTCTTCGCGCCTTGCGCCGCGGCGCGGAGCGAGGCCAGGGAGGGGCGCGGGGCGGCCGCCGCCGAGGCCGCCGCTGGAGCGGCCACGGGTGGTGGCAGGGGCGTGTCCGCCTCGGTCGCCGCGATGACGGCGGCGATCTCGTCGAGGTCGGCGAAGGCTTCGAGGACCTCCGGATCGGCTTCCACTCGCGCCAACTCGGCGGCCGCCCGCGGGGTGAGCCCGGCGCCGCAGTCGGGGTTGGGGCAGAAGTCGAACCGGCTGAAGGTGCCGCACGCGCCGCAGACCACACCCTCGGGCGGGAGGCCGCAGCGGCGACAGTACTGGTGGCCGGTGACGACGGGCTCGAGGCAGAAGACACAATGCCCGGGATAGAGATGGGCGGAGCAGGCTTCGCAGAAATCGCTACCCTGGCTTGGCACCGCCGCCCCGCAGCGGGGGCACGCAGTGGCGAGCGCCAGTGGCGGCGGCGCGGCCGGGCGCGCAGCGCGTTCGGCGGCAGTGGGGGCGGCGATGGCCCGGGCGTCGTCGGGTGTCATGGTGGTCTACCGGGCAATGCGTAAAACGGGTGTCAAAGCGATCATCGCCGTACGTAGCAACCTCCGCCGTGGACGGGCGCCTGTCAAGCAGGGCCGGCCCAACCTCTTCCGTGACGAGTTGTCGTGCCGAGGAGGGGGTAGATTGGAAAATGGGCAAACCTGGAGCCGCCAGCCAACTGCACCGCGTCCTGGGCACGTGGGACTTGGTGCTCCTCAACATCGCCGCCACCGTCGTGCTGCGCTGGCTGTCGACGGCGGCACAAATCGGCCCTTCGAGCCTGGTGCTCTGGACGATGGGCTTGTTGCTCTTCTTCATCCCGCTGGCATTCGCGGTCCTGGACCTGAGTGCCCGGGTTCCCGGCGAAGGCGGACTCTACCTGTGGGCCAAAGCCGGCTTTGGTGACGTCCACGGCTTCGTCGCCGGCTGGTCGTACTGGGTCGTCAACGTGGTGTACTTCCCGTCCGTGCTGTTGTTCAGCGCCGGTGTGTTCCTCCGGGTGGGTGGTGAGCGGTGGCTGGCCCATTCGAGCAGCGTCGCCTATAACAGTGTCTACTGCCTCACCATCCTGTGGGTGGCCACCGGCCTGAATATCCTCGGCCTGAAGCGGGCGAAGTGGCTCCAGAACATTGGCGGAATGGCGACCTGGACGGTGGCCACCCTGGTGATCGGCGCGGGTGCCATAGCCTGGTATCGGTTTGGTCCGGCGACGCCTTTCACCGCGGTCAGCCTGATGCCTGATTTCGGCGCCCGGTCGACCTATGCGACGTTCGCGATTATCGCCGGCGCGTTGCAGGGGCTCGAACTCGGCCCGATCATGGGTGGCGAGATCCGCGATCCGGCGCGGCAATTGCGCCGGGCCGCGCTGATCGCCGGCGTCATCATCACGATCATCTACATGGCCGGCACGGCCTCGTTGCTGGTGGCGTTGCCGACGGCCACCATTGACCTGATCGCCGGAATTCCGCAAGCCCTTGCCGCGATCGGCGAGCGGATCGGGTTGCCGTTCTTTGGAGCGCTGACGGCCGGATTGCTGGCGCTTGCGAGCGTCGGGACGTTTGGCGCCTTTCTGGCCGGCACGGCCCGCCTGCCGTTCGTACTGGGCGTCGATCGCTACCTGCCCAAGGCGTTCGCGCGATTGCATCCGCGCCACGGCTCGCCCTATGTCGCGCTGCTGACCCAGAGCTTCTTTGCCACCCTCGTGCTCGCGGCGTCGATGTCAGGCGCGACGGTGCACCAAGCCTTCGTCGTCTTGGTCGACATGACGATTATCCTCTCCCTGCTGCCCCTGCTGTACATCTTCGCGGCCTTTCCACTGTTGCGGCACCGGGCCGGCGGCTCGGATCCCGCTGCTGCTCCATCACGGCTTGGCAACCTCCGCTGCTGGCTAGCCGGTGCCGTCGGTTTTGCCACGACTTTGCTGGGTATCATCTTCTCGATGGTGCCGCCCGCCAACGACCCCAATCCGCGGCTGTTCCTGCTCAAGGTGGCAGGAGGGTGCCTGCTCCTGCTCGGGATCGGCCTGGCGTTCTATTGGCGTGGCCGGAGTACCGTGAACGGGGCCAGCGACGCTTAAGCGACGATTCTCTTGAACACTTCCAGATCGATGTTCCGTCCACAGACGACCGCGACGACTTTCTTGCCTTTGAAGCGCTCTTTGCGCTTGAGGAGACCTCCAACACCCAACGCCCCAGACCCTTCCGACACCAGTCGATGGTGCTCGAACAGCAGTCGGATGGACGCCTCGATCTCCGGCTCGGACAGCAGGACGATCTCTTTCACCGATCGCCGGCACAGTTCGAGCGTGATGCTGTCAGGGTCGACGCTCCCGGCACAGGTGTCCGCCAGTGTCGGGTACATCTCCGTTCGGACGATCTTGTTGGCTCGCATCGACTCATGCATCACCGGTGAGTTCGCCGGCGACACGCCATACGCTTCGATCTCGGGGTTATGGGATTTGAGCCAACCCGCCGACCCGGTCAGCAATCCCCCCGCACCGCAGGCAAAGAAGGCCGCGTCCAGATCCGGCAGTTGCTTCGAGATCTCGTAGCCGCAGGTGCCCTGACCGCCCACAACCAACGGATCGTTGTAGGGCGACACATAGACTTTGCCCTCCGCGTCTCCCACCCGGCGGGCTTCTTCCTCGGCATCCCATGCGAGGTCGCCAAAAATCACTAAGTCGAGACCCGCCTCCCGGAGGATATGCAAGCGGGATTCGTCCATGTCGCGGGCGACGTAGACCGTGGCACGGCGGCCTCGCTGCCGCATCGCTTCGGCGACCGCGAGGGCGTAGTTGCCGGTGGACGCCGAAACGACCCCTCGGTCCAACTCGGCTTCCGTCAAGGACAGGACCTTGTTGATCGCTCCGCGATACTTGAAGGACCCGGTTTTTTGCACCAAATCCAACTTCAGCCAGACCTCGCCCTCGATCCGGTCGCTGAGGTAGCGTGAAAACTCGAGCGGTGTCGGAGATAAGTAGTCTCTGGTTCTCTCGTACGCCTGCTGTACCAGCGTCGGTACGTCAAGATCCTCCTGGTGTTCAACCAACACGGAGACCTCCCTTGCTGTTCGCGCCACTCACCATCTTGGCAATCTGAATATCCTGGATCGCAACCCCGGTCAAATCCGCCACCGTAATCTGCTGGTCGTTCGTTCGACCCAGGCCCGGCGTCTTGATGACGTTGCCCAACTCGAGAATGGAGCTCTCCTGGATGGTGCCGTGTTTCACGGCATGGAAGCACTCGCCGTGATCGACGCATTGGGCAATGCTGTCGGCGACGACCCGATCAGCTTTCCCGAGCAGGGCGGCCTCCAATTCCTGTTTGCCGTGATCGTCCGAACCCATGGCGGTGATGTGGGTCCCCGGCCGGACCTGATCGGCGCGAATCAGCGCCTCTCTGGCCGATGTCGTGGTCACGATGAGGTTGCACTTGGAAGCCAATTCGTCGATATCGCCGGCCGCTTTGACCTCCAAGCCCCAGTCCTGAATCGAGGGGTCGGCGCGGAGGTCGGCGATCATCGTCTGCACTTTGTCCGCGTCCCTGCCCCAAACGAAACAGCTGTGACAGTCGACCACACTCCCCAAGAGCTTGAGTTGCATCCGGGCTTGAACACCGGTGCCGACGATGCCGATGTGACGAACCGTTTTCGGGGCCAGGTGGCGCGCGGCAACCGCGCCGGCCGCGGCCGTGCGCATGTCGGTGAGCCAACACTCATCATGCAGTACCATCTTCAAGTGCCCGGTGTGCTGGCTGAAAACCAGAATGACGCCGTCGGCAACCGGTACGCCCAGCTTGGCGTTGTCATAGAACCCCGACGCCATTTTCAGGACGTAGACGTCGTCGCCTCTGACGTAGCCGTATTTGATGTGCACATCGCCCGGTGGCTGGTCAAAGTGCAGGAAGCCAACCGGCGGAACGACGACCTTGCCGTCGGAGTAGAGAACGAAACCGGCTTCGATCGCCTGGATCAATGGTGGAATCGTGATCAGCCGCTTGATGTCTTCCAGTCCGAGTACGGTAGGAATCACAAGGTCTCCCCTTCCATAATGTAGAGTCGCCAAAGGGCCGAAGGCGGCCTCGGTTGATCTGGCTCCTAGCGGCCGGCTGTCGTGCCGCCGTCAATCGCCAGGGCGGTTCCCGTAATGAAGCGGGCTTGATATGACGCCAGGTAGAGGACCGCGTGGGCGATCTCGTCCGGCGACCCGATCCGCTTCAGCGGTGCGTAGTCGACCATTTTTTGCCAGGCCGCGACGGGGTCGGCCTTCTTCTTATTGCTCAGGCGGATCATGTCGGTGTCGATGTAGCCAGGGCAGACGCAATTGACCCGCACGTCAGGCGCGATTTCCAAGGCCATCGCCCGCGACATGTTGATCACGCCGCCCTTGGTACCGCAGTAAACGGTAATACCCGGCACCCCCATCAAGCCGGCATCCGACGCGATATTGACGATATTGCCGTTGGACCTTTGCAACTCAGGAATCGCGGCGCGACAGCAGAAAAACAAGCCCTTCAGATTGACGTTGGCATGCGCGTCCCACATCGCCTCGTCACAAGCCGCAATGGGCCGGCCGGCGCCAACCCCGGCGTTGTTCACCAGAATGTCGAGGCCCCCGAACGCCGTGATCGCCGTCGCCACCACTGACTCGCAACCGGCAACGGTTCCAATGTTGCCGGGGGCCGCAACCGTGTGTTCCGGATCGCCAAGGAGTTCCATTGCGGTGGTAACAGACTGTTCTGAACTGCCGTTGATCGCGACCCGAGCGCCCGCTTCAAGAAATGCCCGAGCAATGGCAAAGCCGATACCGCGACTGCTCCCAGTGACCAAGACACGCTTACCCGTGAAGTCCAAGGTTGTCCTTAGGAATAGGAAGGTGCGTCGCCCTCCAACCTACGCCGTCGGCGGCGCGAGGTCCACTGGCCCCGGAGGCCGCCGGCGAGATCCCTCAGCCAGATCGTTCAAGCCGGGAGCCGCCGCGCCCCGAGGCCCCCTCAGTGTAGCTTCCGGGATGCCCGGACCTACCTACGAGCGGGAGTTGGCGGCCTTCGTCGGACGGTGGCGCTTTGCGACCGCCGCACCGGACGCCGACCTGGCCGGCACGGTGGCCGAGTACTGGGAGGTCGAGGGCCGCCTGGCTCCGTTTCGGGAGAAGATCCTGCCCAACGGATGCCTCGAGATGATGGTCGATCTCGGGCCGCCCCACGTGCTGATCGAGGGCCGCCGGCGTACCGTGTGGGAACATTCCTGGTTTTCCGGGCTTCACGAGCGGTCCATCGAGATTCAGTCGGAGCACGGGACCCATCTCGTGTCGGCACGCCTAACGCCGCTTGGCGCCTGGCGGCTCTTCGGACCGAGTGCCCCCGCCGCCGCCAATCGCGTCGTGGACCTCGCCGTGCTCGCCGGGCCCGCGGCGGGGAACCTCCGCACCGAGTTGCTGGCGGCGCCGACGGCCGAGGTCCGTTTCGGGCTGCTCGATCGCTTCCTCCGCGATCGTCTGCCTGAGGCGACCTCGCCGTCCGGCTTCGTGGCCGCCGCGCTCGAAGCGATCGACCGGACCCATGGCACCGCGAAGGTCTCGACCCTCCACGCGAGCCTCGGTGTGAGCCGCAAACACCTGACCGTCACCTTCGGTCGTGAAATCGGGATGCCGCCCAAGGCGTACGCTCAGGTGCGCCGCTTCATCACGACGCTGGCCCACCTCCGGGCCCGCCAGTCGGTCAACTGGGCCAAACTCGCCATGAACGCGGGCTACGCCGATCAATCGCATCTGGTTCGCGATTTCCGCCGGGTCGCCGGCGCCAGCCCAACCGAGTTCCTCGCCAAACGGTCTCCGGACAATACCGCGCTCCTCGAAGAGGCTCGGTAGCAAATCTTCTATTGGTTCGATCGCCGGGGGGATAGGTTTGCCGCCATGCTGAAACTTCCTCTTGTTGCCATCGCCGCCGCGGTGTCTTTCGCGCCCGCTCTTCCCGCGCAAACCCCAACCAACTTCCGCCCGCTCGAATTCCTCGTCGGTCACTGCTGGGTTGGCGCCTTCCCCGGCGGCAAGGTGACCGACGAACACTGCTTTGAATGGGTGTTCGACCGCAAATTCGTCCGCGACAAGCACGTGGTTCGCGGGGGCGAGCCCTACGAGGGTGAATCGCTCTATGCCTGGGATCCCAAGGCGAAGCGGATCTCGTTCTCCTACTGGAGCAGCGCCGGCCAGCTCACGACGGGCACGGTAGAGGAAACGCCCGAGGGGCTGGTCTTTCCCCAGAAGCTCGAATCGGCCGCCGGGACCGTCGAGATGAAATCGGTCTGGACTCGGCCCGATGCCCAGAGCTACCGGGTCTCCGTCGGCGAGAAGAAGGGCACCGAGTGGAAAGTGCTCTGGACCATGGACCTCAAGCGGAAGTCCTAGCCAAGGAAACCTCTTCCAAATGAACGACTGCCTGTGGCGCGCCGCCGCCGGCGATTGGTCGCCCCGCCCGAGCCTCCCGGGAGACCGGACCGCCGATGTCGCGATCGTCGGAGCCGGGTACACCGGACTCTGGACGGCTCATGCTCTCCTCCGGCGGCGGCCCTCGCTCCGGATCGCGCTGCTCGAGCGCGAGGTCGCCGGGTTCGGCGCCTCGGGCCGGAATGGCGGGTGGTGCTCGAGCATCTTCCCGGCCAGTTGGCGGCGGATCGCCCAGGAAAGCGGACCCGAGGCAGTCGGGCGACTCCAGTCCGTGCTCGACCAGTCCGTCGACGAAGTGGGGGCAACCGCGGCGGCCGAAGGGATCGACTGCGAGTTCCAGAAGGGTGGCTACGTGTCGGTGGCCCGGAACGAGGCCCAATGGGCCCGGGCCCAGGCGGAGGTCGACAGCGCGCGCCGGTGGGGGGTGGGCGAAGCGACGTTAGGTATCCTGTCCAAGGCCGAGGCGGAGCGCCGGCTCCACGCCAGCGGTGTGCTGGGCGGGACCTTCGCACCGCAATGTGCCGCGATTCAGCCGGCCCGGCTGGTGCGCGGCCTGGCCCGGGCGGTCGAGGCCCGGGGCGCGGTCATCTATGAGCAGACGGCCGTCACCGCCATCGCGCCGGGCCGGGTCACGACGGGGCACGGGTCGGTGTCGGCGGGGTCGATCGTCGTGGCCACCGAAGGCTATACCCCGGACCTGCCGGGCCGGCACCGGGACCTGGTCCCGATGTATTCGCTGATGGTGGCGACCGAACCGCTCGCCGACTCGGTATGGGATCGGATCGGCCTCGATCACCGCGAAACGTTCAGCGACAAACGCCATCTCCGGATCTATGGCCAGCGGACCGCCGACGGCCGGATCGCGTTCGGGGGGCGGGGCGCCCCGTACCACTTTGGCTCTCGGGTGAGGCCGGCGTTCGACACCGATCCCGCGGTCCACGCGATGCTCCGGCGCGTCCTGCTGGATCTGTTGCCCGGGTTACCGCGCGAGGTCCGGTTCACCCATGCGTGGGGCGGGAACCTGGGAGTGCCCCGCGACTGGTTTCCGTCGGTGTCCTATGATCGGACCACCGGGATCGGCACCGCCGGTGGGTACGTGGGCGACGGGGTGGCGCTCTCGAACGTGGCGGGGCGGGCGATGGCCGATTTGATCACCGACACCGAGTCGGAACTCACCGGCTTGCCGTTCGTGGGGCGGCGGTCGCCGCGGTGGGAAATCGAACCGTTTCGGTGGATCGGGGTCAACGCGGTGACTCGGCTGTTTGGGTCCTCCGATCGGGCCGAGGCCCGGTCAGGCCGGCCGGCAAAGCGGGCCGCGTGGTTCTGGCGGGCGATCGGCCATTGATGCCGAACGTCGCGGTTCGGTTATGTTGCACTCGATCCATCCCCCAGGAGATTCCGATGTTCCTCGTCCCCTGCCGTCGCCTGACGGTCGCGTTGTTCGCGCTCCTCGCCGGATCGGCCCCGACCTGGGCCGCGGCACAAGGCAAGGAGCCATGGGCGGGCCTCGACGCCTACATCGAAGCCGCCATGCGGACCTGGCAGGTGCCCGGCCTGGGCTTGGCGGTGGTCCGGAACGATTCGGTGATCTATGCCCGCGGCTACGGCGTGCGCGAACTCGGCCGGCCCGAACGGGTCGACGAACGGACCATCTTCGCGATCGGGTCCGCGTCGAAGGCCTTCACCGCCGCCGCCATCGCGATGCTGGTGGATGAGAAGAAGGTCTCGCTCGACGCCAATCCGTCGCTCTACCTCCCGGGGTTCCAGCTCTACGATCCCTACGCCACCCGGGAACTCACCGTGCGGGATCTGCTGAGCCATCGGAGCGGCCTCGCCCGCGGGGAGTTGGCCTGGTACGGGTCCGGCTTCGACCGGGATGAGATCGTTCGGCGGGTCCGGTTTCTGACCCCGTCCTGGTCGTTCCGGTCGCAATTCGGCTACCAGAACATCATGTACATCACCGCCGGCCAAGTCGTTGCCAAAGTGTCGGGCCGCACCTGGGACGATTTCGTTCGCGACCGGATCTTCACTCCGCTGGGTATGACTGCGAGCACCACCAGCATCCAGGGTGTCCGGGGCCAGCCGAACGTGTCCTCCCCCCACGCCACGGTGAACGACACGGTCAGGGTCATTCCGTGGCGGGACATCGACAACGCCGGGCCGGCCGGATCGATCAACTCGAATGCGGTCGAGATGGCCCAGTGGGTGCGGCTCCAGTTGGGTCGGGGGAGCTACGGCGGGAAGACTCTGATCTCGCCCCGGTCCGCCGACGAGATGCACCAGGCCCAGACCGTGATCCGGACGGATTCGGCCGCGAAGGCCAATAACCCCGATACCCACTTGCAGGCCTACGGCCTGGGCTGGTTCCTGGAGGATTACCGGGGCCGGCTGGTGGTCCACCACGGTGGCAACGTCGACGGGTTCAGTGCCCTGGTCGGAATGATGCCGGAGAATCGGTTCGGCGTGGTGATCCTGACCAGCCAGAACGGGAGCGGCCTGCCTAACGCCATCCTCCACCGGGTGTTCGATCACCAGCTCGGCGGACCGGCAAAAGATTGGGCCGGCGACAGTTTCAAGCGGCTCGAGGCCCAGCGGGCTCGGGGCCTCGAGGCCCAGAAGAAGGCCGAGGCGGGGCGGCTGGCCGGGACCAAGCCGTCGCTGCCCCTGGCGGCTTACGCGGGGACCTACGCCGATTCACTCTATGGCGACGTGGTCGTCCGGGAGGACGCCGGGAAGCTCCACCTGACCTTCGGGCCGAACTGGAAGGCGGACCTCGAGCACTATCACCTGGAATCGTTCCGCGCCCGGTTCGACACGCCGGTGCTGCCGCCGGTGCCGGTGACGTTTCGGATCGGCGGGTCGGGGAAAGTGGAATCGGTGCTGCTCGATATGGCGGGGACGGCGGAGTTCCGGCGGGTCCCGGATCCGAAACCGACGGGGTCGCGCTGAGAGGCTTCAGCGCCTGCCGGGGGAATCCCCCGGCCTTGCGCCGCCCGGTCCGCCGAGCCTAGAATTCGCTTCATGATGTCGTCCTCGCCCTTGATGGCCATGTGTTGTTGTTGTCGCCCGATGTCGTCGGGAGACGGCCACGCCTATGGCACCGGTGATCGAGGATAGACCTCCGAGCGATCCCGAACCCAGACAGCGGCCGCGACTCCCCGAGATTCGCGGCCGCTTTGTTTTGTCCCTAAGCCCTGGAAGAACGTCACCATGACCACCAAGCACCCGTTGCCGATCGCCATCTACCACGAGCATCCGGATTGGTTCCGGCCCCTTTTCGCCGAGCTCGATCGCCGGGGCATCTCGTTCACCCGGCTCGCGGCCGAATCCCATTGGTACGACCCGGCCGATCTGACCCCCCGGTATTCGCTGGTGGTCAACCGGGCCAGCCCGTCCGCCTACCTCCGCGGCCACGGGCAAGCGACGTTCTACACTCTGGATTGGCTTCGGTATCTCGATCGGATCGGGGTCCCGGTCGTCAACGGAGCCGGTGTCTACGGCGTCGAGATTTCGAAGGCCCGGCAACTCCAAGTGTTGTCCGAACTGGGCATCAAGTACCCGAAGGCCCGGGTCATCAACCATCCGAGCCAGGCCGTGCCGGCGGCCCGCGGCCTGCGCTATCCGATCGTCGTCAAGGCCAACATCGGCGGAAGCGGGGCCGGGATCACCCGGTATGACCGCGAATCGGACCTGGCGGCGGCGGTCCTCGCGGGCACCGTGGATCTCGGCGTCGATCGCGCCGCCCTCGTCCAAGAACTCGCACCGTTAGGCGGCGGCCGGATCACCCGGGTCGAGGTGCTCGACCGCAAATTCCTGTACGCCATCAACGTCTATCCGTCGGGCGAGTCGTTCAATCTCTGCCCCGCCGACCTCTGCCACACCACCGATGGCCGGTCCCTCGAACGGACCTTCTGCGCCGCCGATGCGCCGAAAACCGGGATGCGGGTCGAGCAGGCCGATCCCCCTGCCGCCATCATCGCGGCCGTCGAGCGGATCGCCCGACAGGTCGAGCTCGACGTGGGCGGGATCGAGTATCTGATCGACGAACGCGACGGGGAGGCCTACGTGTACGACATCAACGCCCTCTCCAACTTCGTGGCCGACGCGCCGAACGTGATCGGATTCGACCCGTTCGAACGGTTGGCCGACTACCTCGAGGAACGCGCCGGCCTCCGGATTCCAGCCGGCGTGGCGTGCTGATGCGCTACGGGTACTGGCTCCCGGTGTTCGGCGGTTGGCTCCGCAACGTTGCCGACGAGGGCATGGAGCCGACGTGGGACTACGTCCGCCGCCTGGCGCAACGGAGCGAGGCGATCGGGTACGACCTCACGCTGATCGCCGAATTGTTCCTGAACGACATCAAGGGCATCGAGGCCCCGTCGCTCGACGCCTGGTCGACCGCCGCGGCGCTGGCGGCGGTCACCACCCGCCTCGAACTCTTGGTCGCGGTGCGGCCCACCTTTCATCCGCCCGCCATCCTCGCCAAACAGGCCGCCGCCATCGACCACATTTCCGGCGGCCGGGTGGCCCTCAATGTCGTCTCCTCATGGTGGTCGGATGAGGCGCGGCGCTACGGCGTCCAGTTCGACCGGCACGACGATCGCTACGCCCGGACCGAGGAGTGGCTGACGGTGGTCGACGGCGTCTGGCGGGAGCCGGCCTTTTCTTTCAGCGGGACCTACTACCAAGTCAGCGAGACGGTGCTCGAGCCCAAGCCGGTCCGGCGGCCGCGGCCTCCGATCTACGCCGGGGGCGAATCGGAGGCGGCCAAGGAACTCATCGCGCGGACCTGCGACGCCTATGTCATGCACGGCGACGCCCCGGACGTGATCGCCCGGAAGATTGCCGACATGAGCGCTCGCCGCGACCGGCTCGGCCTCCCGCCGCAGAGTTACGGCATGGCCGGCTACGCGATCGTCCGCGGCACCGAGCACGAAGCCGAGCGCGAGCTGACGCGGATCACCAACGTGGCCCACGGGTCGGCCGGGTACGGCAACTATCAGGACTGGATTGCCAATACCCAGCTCGAAAGCCGGGTTTCACTCGAGGACTACTCGGTGTCCAACCGGGGGCTCCGGGCCGGCCTGGTCGGAACCGCCGACCAGGTGGCCGAGCGGGTCGGAGAGTTCGCGGCCGCGGGCGTCGACGTGCTCCTCCTCCAATCGAGCCCGCAGCTCGAGGAAATGGAGCGGTTCGCAGAAACGGTGATGCCGCTGGTCGGCCAGCTCGCCGAGAAGTCATGACCCTTCACTGTGGGGGGCGTCCTCCGTGGAAGGCCACGCCTCCCCACAATCCCCGTCGGTGATTGGCTCGATCCGATCGAAGCGTTGCACTGAGTAGCCGCATCGAGTCATCAGGGATCGCGGCGTGCGAGGCGCGTCAGCTCGAGGTCGAAGTAAGGAATGCCGTTCCGCCTGATCCGCATGGTACGGGACCAAGTGACCCCGGCGACGAATATCGACCCGGCGAATTCGACCTCCTGGCTATCCCCGCCTGCGCCGCTCAGAGTGGCGAAGCGGGTCACCATCCGCGCCACTCGGCCCGACGGGGCAAAGTAGACGGAAACGGGAAGACGGCCCGGTCGCTCCACCCGGATGCCCGGCCGGCCGGCGGTGTCGGCTTCGATCGCGACGAGCGTCACCTCGGCGTCCTCGAGCGGCACCAGCCGGAGCAGCGAGTAGAGGTAGAACTGGTGGCGCTCCTCCACTACCGTCGCGGCCGCCATCGGAACCCGCAGGGAGTCGCGCTCGATCCATCCCTCGGATCCCTGTAGGCTGACCCGCCGGGTGGACCCGGGGCCCCGCGCCACCTCGTACGTCGCAAGGACCGCCGTATCGGGCGGCGCCACCCACCAGGTTCCCGCGATCGCGATGTCCTGACCGCCGGCATGCACGGTGGCCCGACCGTCCCATTCGAAGGCACGGAACCGGGTCAGCGTCGGGCGCCCCCCGGTGGCCGCGATGGCGCGGTCGACCAGTGCCTTCGGGCTCGGCTGAGCGCCGGCGGCCGAGGCGGTCAGGAGTCCCGCCAATAGGGAGAGCCGTCGGAGAGGCATGGAGCGGGTCATCCAGAGAACTCGGCGATGGTTCCCGTGAGAATGTCAGTGACTTGATGAATCGACGACTCCAGCACCCATTCGACGGCGGCGTGGGCTCCGCCGCCGGTCACCCCGAAGAGGAGACAGGGAATCCCGGCGTCGGCGATGAGCCCGGCATCGGTCCAGAACGGTTCGCCATGGGTGGTCGGCGGGCGACCGAGGACGCGGGTCGCCTGCGCGGCCACGGTCGACACGATCGGCCACGTCGGGTCGGCTTCGAACCCGCTTCGTGCCACCAGCCGCCGGAGCGAGTATCGGAAATCGGTCACCGTCGCCACCAGCCCATCGAGAATCGACCGAAGCTCGGCCTCGACCGCGTCCGGTGGCTCGCCGGGGAGCATTCGTCGTTCGAGGGTGAGGCGACACTCGGCCGCGACCGTCGCGGCGTCTCCACCCCCGTGGATCCGGGCGACTCGGACCGCGCCATGTCCGAGCGTCGGATGCGACGGCGCGGCCTCGAGCCGCTCCTGCAGTCGCTCGAGCGCCGTGAGGAGCTTGCCCGCGTGGGCGATGGCATCGATGCCCTGATGCGGCATCGAACCATGCGCCGCGCGGCCGGTGAGCATCACCTCGAACCAGGCGAATCCCCGGTGGGCCAGCGTGAGCTCCAATCCGCTCGGCTCGGCAACGATCGCGGCATCCGCCCGGAACCGGGTGAGGACTTCCTCGGTGCCGAGGCTTCCAAACTCCTCGTCGGCGACGCAGGTGACCAGGACGTCGCCGCGGAGGCCGGCCCGCCGGGCCCGAACCGCCGCCACCATGATGGCGGCGAGTCCGCTCTTCATGTCGAACGCGCCGCGGCCGAAGACCTTGCCCTCGCGCCGGTCGGCGGCGAGCGGATCGCCCTCGTAGCCGGCGTGGGAAACGGTATCGAGGTGACCGTTCAGCATCAGCGACCGGCCGCCCCCCGATCCGCGGGCGATCCCGACCACCGACGGCCGGCCCGGACGCGATTCGAGCCGGTGGACCTCGAACCCGTGCCGGGCGAGCCATTCGGCGCAGTAGGCCGCCATCGCCGCCTCGCCCGGCGCCCCGGGCACGAGATCGGGGTTGACCGAGTCGATCGCGACGAGCTGCTGGAGAAGGAGGATCGGGTCGGGGCTCTCGTCGGTCATGCCTGCAAATCTGCCGCCGCCCGGTGCGCGGGGGAAGGTTCAGGCACAGCCCTCGACAAACTCCCTCGTGGGGCTCGACAAGCCTACTCCATTGATGGAGCGGCGCCCATCAGCCGTTCGGCGGACTTCGATCTAGCCCAAAAGAGTATCGATCGATTCGGCGACCAGTTGGCGCTTGCACGGCGGCGGCGTCCGGGCGTACAGTTCCGAAGTACCGGCCCGAGGCGGGCCGCCCTCGCTGGGCCCGGAGGAGTTATGCGCGCGATCCGATTGCTGTCCCTTCCGTTGCTGATCACGACCCTGAGCAGTTGCGGCTACAACGCGATCCAGTCCAAGGACGAAGCCGTCACGGCGGCGTGGTCGGAGGTGGTGAACCAGTACCAACGCCGGGCCGACCTGGTGCCGAATCTGGTCAATACGGTGAAGGGCTATGCCGCCCATGAGGAAGCCGTGTTCATCAAGGTCGCCGAAGCCCGGGCGCAGGTCGGCAAGATTACGATCTCGGCGGAAGATCTCAACGACGAGGCCAAACTGAAGCAGTTTCAGGCGGCCCAAGGCGAACTCTCCAGCGCGCTGTCCCGCTTGATGGCGGTGTCCGAGGCCTATCCGCAGCTGAAGGCCGACGCGCTGTTTCAAAACCTGCAGGCGCAATTGGAGGGAACCGAGAACCGGGTCACGGTGGCCCGCAATCGCTCGATCCAGGTCGTGCAGGACTACAACACCTACATCCGGTCCTTCCCCACCAACCTGACCGCCAAGATCTTCGGCTACAAGACGAAGGCGAATTTCACGGTTGAGAACGAAAAAGAGGTCTCGACCGCCCCCACCGTCGATTTCAGCAAGCCGGCGACACCACCAAAGCCGGAACGTTAGGCGGTTTTGGCCAGCACGGCGATTGCCGTGAGCCTGACTCTCCGCTGGACCCTGCTGGCCGTTCTCGCGAGCGGCGGCGTTCTGGCGCCGGCCTTCACCGCCCAATCCGATCAGCAGCCGGTCCCGCCGCTGACGGCGCACGTCACCGACCTGACCGGCACCCTCGACCCGCAACAGATCCAGACCCTGGAAAACGAACTCAAAGCCCTGGAGCAATCCAAGGGATCGCAGGTGGCCGTGCTCATCGTGGCGACCACCGAGCCCGAGGATATCGCCGCGTTCGGGATCCGAGTCGCCGAGGCCTGGAAGCTCGGCCGCGCCGGCACCGATGACGGCGTCATCTTGATCGTTGCCAAGGACGACCGTCGGGTTCGGATCGAGGTCGGCCGCGGCCTCGAAGGCGCGATTCCCGACGCCGCCGCGGCCCGAGTGATCCGGGAATACCTCACCCCGCGGTTTCGCGGAGGCGACTACTACGGCGGGATTCACGACGCGACGGCCGCACTGACCAAGCTGATCAACGACGAACCGTTGCCGCCGCCGCTCACCGATGAACCCGGCGACGGCGATGGGACGAACCGGTTCACTTCTTCCCTGCTGGCGGCCTGGTTCGTGGCGGTGTTTCTGCGGGGACTGTTCGGACGGGTGCCGAGTGTTCCGCGGGCCGGCCTCGTCGGCGTGGGGAGCGGGCTGATCGGCTGGGTCGTCAGCGGATGGTTCCTGCTTGGGATCGGGGTCGGCCTCCTCGGCTTGATCTTCGGCCTGCTGGGCGGCGGCGGTGGTGCCTTTGCCAAGCGCAGCGGTTGGGGCGGTTTCGGCGGCGGCGGATTTGGCGGCGGTGGCTTCGGGGGCGGCGGCGGATTCTCCGGCGGCGGCGGGGGATTTGCCGGCGGCGGCGCCTCAGGGCGGTGGTGACCATGCGCTGGTTCCGACACCTGGTCGACTCGTCGCCGGCGAGGCGCCACTTCCCGGCCCCCACGCTCGATGCGGTTCAGCACGCCATCGCCGCCAGCGAACGCCGTCACCTCGGTGAAGTCTGCTTCGCGGTCGAGGGACGACTCGCGTTCGGCGACGTCCTGCGCGGCCGGACCGCGCGCGACCGGGCAGAGGAGGTCTTCGCGCACCTACGGGTCTGGGACACCACCCGGAACACCGGCGTCCTGGTCTACATTCTGCTCGCCGATCATGCGATCGAGATCATCGCTGACCGCGCGGTCGCGGCCTCGGTTGATCAGACCGAGTGGGACGCGGTTTGCGCCTTGATGCAGAAGCATTTCGTCGCGGGCGCCTACCAGGCCGCCGCCATCGCCGGGGTCGAGGCGATCAGTGCTATCCTGGTCCGCGAGTTCCCGTCCGACGGCACCTCGAATTCGGACGAGCTGGGGAACCGACCAGTGATCCTGTAGCAGCTTCGGCCGGTGATACAATAGCAGCTCGGCCAGGCGGCTTGCCGTAAGCCACGGGAACCCGCTGTCGTCTCCCAACCGCCGGAAGGCGAAGCGCCGGTCGCCGGCCAGACCGTGCCGGCCGAGCCCGGCCGATTCTGTCGTGATCCCGGCCATCGACTTGATGGGATACCGCGCCAGTTCACCGACGCGTCCGAGTTCGTGCCTCACTGCTTCGGGCCCTCGCCGAGGCGGCGTTGCCATTCGTCGCAGGCAATCACCGGCTCGCGGCGCGGAAACTTGGGCAATACGTTCAGGTCATAGGGCTTGCCGAATCCGAAGAGCGCGGCCACGTCCACGAAGCACGACAAGGGAACGCTCGGCAGCAGCTTGAGATCGTACGTTTCAGGACGTCCCTGCTGCGCGGGGATCAATCCCATCACGTTCATCGCGTCGAACGTTCGAGAGAAACGAAGCGGACCGGCGTCCCAAGGGTCGACTCCCAGGTCAAACAGGATGCCGGCGACGGCTTCTCTGGCACGCGGATCGTTGCCGGCGACCGGCACGGTGGGCCGGCTCCCGAGGAGTACCGGGTTCAGAAACAGGACCATGCTCGGGAGGTTGATCCTCACCACCCGCATGGTGGAGTGCTTGGACTGAATCCGCTCGGCACGCGTGCTGTCGGACACCAGTTCGAGGTAACCGTCCGGTGCGACCCGTTTGGCGCCACCACTCACGTCGATCACGATCTTCCCGGCGAGGTCACCGAGATTGTTCGCGACGTCTTCCACCACCTCCCCGGGCACCGCGAGCAGGATGATCTCGGCTCGCTCTGCCGCTTCCCGTTGGCCGACAGCCGAGGCCTCTGAGCCGGTCCGCGCGACCAAGGCGCGAACCGATGCGCGGGCCGGGTCGCGGCTCCCGTAGATGACGCGATAGCCTCGCGCCCCGATCACCGGCCCCAGCGTTTCCGCGAGGGTGCCGGTCCCGATGATGGCCACGACCGGTTTGGCTGGCGTGACGATGGGGTCGGAGGGCGAATTCGTACCGAGGATAGCGAGTAAGAGCAATCGTGCGTTCATTGGCACCCGGACGTTTGAGGGCAGTCCGTCCAGTTTAAGGCTGGGGTGGGAAGAACGGGAGTCTTGACAACAATAGTTGTCAATGATAGAATCTCCCCCATGCTCGACATCCAAGTCATCGGTGATCCAGCGGCTGCGACGGTGGCCCTGGAGCCGACCCGAAGCCGGCTGCTCTCCGAACTCGCCGCGCCCGCCTCGGCGGCGACGCTCGCCACCCGGGTCGGATTGGCTCGGCAGAAGGTCAACTACCACCTGCGCGCGCTGGAAGCGCATGGGTTGGTGCGGCTGGCCGAGCAACGCAAATGGGGTGGGCTGACCGAACGGCTGCTCGTCGCCACGGCCGCCTCCTACGTCGTGTCGCCGAGCGCCTTGGGCCCGGTCGCCATCGACCCGAATCGGGAAGTCGACCGGCTGTCCGCGAGCTACCTCATCGCCCTCGGCGCCCGGGTCATCCGCGAAGTTGGCGACCTCGTTCGTCGTGCGAAAGACACGGGCAAACGCCTGGCGACCCTGGCCGTGGATACCGAGGTTCGATTCCGGTCGGGCACCGAGCGGGCCGCGTTCAGCCAGGAACTCACCGAAGCCATCGCGACCCTCGTCGCGAAGTATCACGATCAATCTGCCCCGAACGGCCGCACCCATCGCCTGGTGGTCGTGGCGCACCCCCTACCCCCGAAATCCGAACCCAAGGACCCCTCATGAGCGTGAAGAAAGAAGCCTCCGGACGCCGTTCCGTTCAGGTCGAAGTCGAGGTCCCCGGCACGCCGGAGGAGGTCTGGCAGGCCATCGCCACCGGGCCGGGCCTTTCATCCTGGTTCGTGCCGGCGGTGTTCGAGGAGAAGGACGGCAAACCCGTCGCGGTGACGCTGGACTTCGGCCCCGGCATGGACTCCCGCTCGACCGTGACGGTGTGGGACCCGCCCCGGACGTTCAGCAGGACGGGCGAAGGCTGGGTCCCGGGCTCGCCACCGCTCGCAACCGAGTTCAGCGTCGAAGCGCGGGCCGGCGGCGTCTGCGTCGTTCGCGTTGTGCAGAGCCTCTTCGCCAGCACGGATGACTGGGACGGGCAACTGACCGGCGCCGAAGAGGGCTGGCCCGGGATCTTCCGGATCCTGCGCCTCTATCTCACCCACTTCCGCGGGCAGCGCTCGGCGATCATGCAGGTCATGGTTCCCGTGCCGGGCACGGCGGCAGAAGCCTGGGCGACGCTGACCGCCGCCCTCGAGTTGAACGGCGCGAGCGTCGGACAGGGCTGGGCCGCTCCGGCAGGCGTTCCGGTGCTTGGCGGCGTGCTCGAGTACATCAGCGACAGCCCATACGGCGCCCTGGTGCGGCTTGACCAGCCGGTACCCGGCACCGCCGGCTTCGGCACCATTGAGTTCGGCGACACCGTGATGGCGACGTTGACCTTCTACCTCTACGGTGACCAGGCGGCCGAAGCCGTGGCCCGCGAAACGCCGCGGTGGCAGGCGTGGATCGAGGAGCTTTTTCCGATGCCGGCCGAGCCGAGCCAGGGCAAGTGAGAGGCCCTCCGCAGCCGCTGATCCGGGGTTTCATGTTCAGCCCCGTGGCGCATCGGCAGTCGAGGCAATAAGATCTACGCCCCGCACGTCCTGGGAGGTTCCGTGCTGAAAGACCTGCGCTACGCCATCCGTTCGCTCCGGCGAGTCCCGGGATTTGCGATCGCCGTGATCCTGACCTTGGGCCTCGGGATCGGAGCCACGACGGCCATCTTCTCCGTGGTCCGCGGCGTCCTCCTCAAGCCGCTCCCCCATCGCGACGGCGACCGGCTCCTCTACCTCAAGCAATCGGTCGGCGGTCCCGGCGGCGAGAACATCAGGTTCTCGGTCCCCGAGATCCTCGACTTCCGGGAGAATGCGAAGTCCTTGGCCGGGATCGCGGAATACTCCGGCCTCACCCTGACGATGGCCGAGAACGACAACCCGACCCGGATCACCGTGGGCCTGGTGACCGGGAACTACTTCTCGGTCATGGGCCTCTCCGCGGTGCTGGGCCGGCTCACCTCCTCGGCCGATGACGGCACCGGGGTCCCGCCCGTGATGGTGCTGACCCACGACTTCTGGCTCCGGCGGTTCGGCGGCGACAGCGGTGTGGTGGGCAAAACCATTCGGGTCAGCAATCAGGCCGTCACGATCGTCGGGGTGGCAGAGCCCGCCCCGACGTTTCCCGAACGGATGGATGCCCTGATGAACATGGTCATCAGCGAGCACCATACCAGCGCCCTCATGGTCCAGGGCCGAACCCACCGGATGACCGATATGATCGCCCGCCTGGCCCCCGGTGCCTCCGTAGCCCAGGCCCAGGGCGAGGTGGCCGATATCCGGAAGAAGGTCCAGGCGGAGTTCCCTGACGCGTACGATCCGGGCTCCAACTACCAGGTCACGGCCACTCCCTTCCAGGAAGTGTTGGGCGAGCGCGCCCGACTCACCCTCTGGCTCCTGATGGGTGCCGCGGCGTTCGTCCTGATCATCGCCTGCGCCAACGTGGCCAACCTGACCCTGATGCGCGGGGTCCGCCGGGAGCAAGAGTTGGTCATCCGGTCGGCGTTAGGCGCCGGGACCGGGATCCTCCGGAAGCTGCTGCTGGCCGAGAACCTGATTCTGGCCCTGATCGGAGGGGTCCTCGGTTTGGCCGTGGCCTTTGCCGGCGTCGGGCTCCTGGCGTCTTTCGCGGCCCAAGTGTCGCCGAGGGCGGGCGAGATCCGAGTCGACGGGGTGGTCCTGGTCTTTGCCCTCGTGGTGGCGTTGGCGGTGGCCGTGATCCTCGCCTATGCGCCCCAATTCGTCAAGGAGTCCGCGTTAGGCGCCTGGCTCACCGGCGCCGGCAAATCGACGGCCAGCCGGCGGCGGCTTGGGCTCCAACGGGCCTTGGTGGTGGCGCAGATCGCCGTCTCGGTGATCTTGCTCACCGGTGCGGGGCTCCTGATTCGGACCACGCTGCGGCTTTCCGATGTTGACACCGGATACCAGTCCGAGGATGTCCTGACCATGGAAGTCCCCATGGACTTCACCAGCGGGCGGGCGCCGAGCGACATGGTCAACCTGTATCTGCGGATGCAGGGTGAGCTGGTGGCCCTTCCCGGAGTAACCCACGTCGGGCTCGGCTCGACGATCCCGCTCCGGAGCGGCCAGCGGATTCAACTCGAACTCAAAGCCGAGGGGAGGCCGGTCCAGTCCGGTGAGGCGATCCCCCGCGCGGACTATCGCACCGCCAGCCCGGAGTTCTTCGAGGCGGCCGGCGTGCCCCTCAAGGCCGGGCGGCCGTTCGCCTCAACCGATCAGCGCGGCACCCACCCCGTCGTCATCGTCAACGAGACCCTGGCTCGACGGCTCTTTCCCGACAAGAACCCGATCGGACAACGCGTCGCCTGGACCGGCGATGTCCTCCGATTCATCGGGATGAGCGAAAATACTTGGCGCACCATCGTCGGTGTGGTGGGCGACACCAAGGACGATGGTCTCGATGTCGATCCCGGCTTGGTCGTCTATATGCCGTATGCCCAGGGTGATTTCCCGACGGGTGGCTTCGTCATTCGGGCCCGGCAGGATCCCACCGCCCTTGCCGGCGCGGCCACGAAGGTCGTCCGCAACATCGACCCGCAATCGCCGATCGAGAACGTGCTCACGGTCAGCCAAATCAAGGCCGAGAGCGTGGCGCCGCGCCGGCTCAACGCGGTGCTCGTGGGACTGTTTGGCGCCTTGGCGGTGATCATCGCGGCGGTGGGGATTGCCGGGGTGCTGGCGTTCTCGGTCAGCGCGCGCACCAATGAGATCGGGATTCGGATGAGTCTCGGCGCGGCCAGTCGTCAGGTCGAACGGATGATCCTTGGGGAGGGCGGGGTGCTCCTCGGGCTGGGCCTCGGGTTGGGGATCGTTGGTTCGATCGTGACCAGTCGGATGATGCGAGGGCTGTTGTTCGGCGTGGCCCCGTCGGACCCTTTGACCCTCCTGATCGTGGCGGGGATCATGGTGCTGATCGGGGTCCTGGCCTGTTGGATTCCAGCGCTCCGAGCGGCGCGAATCGATCCGGCCATCGCGCTCCGGGCAAGTTAGCCCATCGGGCGCACCGGGTTTGACAGGGTTCGCCGCGGGCGACCCGGTAACGATCCTCGCTACTCATCCTTTCGAGCCATCCGTCGGGCAACCACTCGTCCCTACGTTTCACCTGCTTTGAATCCGGGCAAGACCACACGAAGGGATCGCGATGGTACACCGAAGGCGTCTTTTGCTGGGGGCCGGCGCCGCCGTGGCGGGGCTTGGCGGTGCGGCATGGGCCGTTCGGCGCCGGATGGGCTCGATGGCCGATTACAACACGGCGGTGGCCGAGATCCGCCGGATCCCGGCCACGGCACCCGAGACCCGAGATCTGGTCCGGTACGCGACCCTGGCACCGAACGGGCACAACACCCAGCCCTGGCTGTTTCGCCCCGACGAGCACGGGATTACGATCCTGCCGGACTTCGACCGTCGCACTCCCGTCGTCGATCCCGACGATCACCACGTGTTCGTGTCGCTGGGCTGTGCCGCTGAGAATCTGGCCCTTGCGGCCGGTGTGGCGGGCCGGGCCGGTGAGATCACCTTCGATCCATCCGGCGACGGGGCGGTACGGTTCGACTTCGGGACGGGCAACGGCGGCGAGCGGGCCTTGTTCGATGCCATCCCTCACCGCCAATCGACGCGGGCCGACTTTGACGGATCGACCGTCGGCGTGGCAGAGTTGCGCCTGCTCGTCGCGGCGGCAGCGATGCCGGGGGTCGACCTCGTGTTGACGACCGAGCGACCGCAAATGGACCGGCTCCGCGATCTGATCGTCGCGGGCAACACCGCGCAGATCGGCGATCCGGGGTTCGTGGCCGAGCTCAAGCATTGGCTCCGGTTCAGCCCGAACAACGCCATCCGCACGGGCGACGGGCTGTTCAGCGTCGCCAGCGGCAATCCGGCGTTGCCGGAGTGGATGGGGCCCTGGCTGTTCGACCGGGTCTTTACCGTGAAGGCCGAGACGACGCGATACTCAGGGCAGATCGCTTCGTCCGCCGGGATCGCGGTGTTCGTCGGGGCCGCGGCCGACCCGGCCCACTGGGTCCAGGTGGGGCGGGCCTGCCAGCGGTTTGCCCTACAGGCCACGGCGCTCGGCTTGAAATGCTCGTTTCTGAACCAACCCGTCGAGGTGCCGGGGCTCCGCGCCGATCTGGCGGCGCTAGTTGGTCTGCCGGGGCGGCGCCCGGACCTGGTCCTGCGCTTCGGACGTGGTGCGGCCCTGCCCTATTCGGCCCGGAGACCGGTCGAGGCGGTGATGAGGTGAGCCCGAATGGACGAGCGGGGCCGCAGTCGATCCGGCCATGGCGATCAGGGGGAGTTTAGGCGCCTCGGTGGCGCCGTGAGGGGCCGGGCGGAGTGGCGCGACCGGCCCTGGGGAATCACATTCCATCCACTCTATGAACGAACCCGTGGCTTCACCGTTCGATGCCCTCTGGCGGCAGCTCGGCGATCGATACCAGCCGATCCGCGAAGTCGGCCGGGGCGGCATGGCTACGGTTTTCCTGGCCGCGGACCTCCGCCACGGGCGGGACGTTGCGATCAAGGTCGTCCATCCTCAGATCTCCGCCGCCTTCGGCGCCGACCGCTTCCTCCGGGAGATCCGGATTGCCGCCCGGCTCCAACATCCCAATATCCTTCCCGTCCTTGATTCCGGCGAGGACGGTGGCCACCTCTGGTACTCCATGCCGTTCGTGGCGGGGGAGTCGCTCCGGGCCCGTCTCGAACGGGAGAAACAGCTGGTGGTCGAATCGGCCGTGGCGATTGTCGCGGGCGTTGCGGCCGGGCTCAACTACGCGCACCGGCAGAACATCATCCACCGCGACATCAAGCCCGAGAACATCCTCGTCAACGGCGACGATCCGGTCATTGCCGACTTCGGCATCGCCAGGGCCTTCGGCAGCTCGGTGTCCGACCGCCTGACCGAAACCGGCCTTGCCCTGGGCACCGCCGGCTACATGAGCCCGGAACAAGCGTCCGGCGAGCGCGAACTCGACGGCCGGTCCGACACCTACAGCCTGGGCTGCGTCCTCTACGAACTGCTCGCGGGGGAACCACCCTTCGTCGGGCCGACGGCTCAGGCGGTATTGGCGCGCTCGCTCACCGAGACACCACGGCCCCTGACCCGAGTCCGGACCGAGCTGCCCGAGGGCTTGGCGGCGGCGGTGACCCGGGCGATGGCCCGCACGCCCGCCGACCGGTTCGACAGCGTCGAGGCCTTCGCCCGCGCCATCAAGACCGCCACCACGGCGGCCCCGCGGCCGCACCCCGCGAATCGACGGGCGGTGGGGCTTGGCATTGTCGCAGCCGTCGCGGTGCTCGCCGCCGCCGGCATCTACGTCGCCACGCGGTCGCACCCGCTCCTGCCGCCCGCGTCGATCGCGGTCCTCCGCTTCGAGAACGTCGGCCCCGACTCGACCGACCGGTACTTCGCCGAAGGGATGGCGGACGAAATCCTCACCGCGTTAGGGGAGGTCCGGGAGGTGACCGTGGCGGCCCGCAGCGCCTCGTTCTCCTTCCCGCCGAACGTCGACTTGAGCACGGCCGGGGCCCGGCTCGGCGTCGATGCGCTGCTCGCCGGCGGAGTCCGGCGGGAGGGTGGCATGGTGCGCGTGACCGTCCACCTCGACGACGTCCGGACCCAGAAGCAGCTCTTCAATCAGGTGTTCGAGCGGCCGGCCGCTGAAGTCTTCCGGGTTCAGGAGGACATCGCCCGGGCCGTGATCGACGGCCTCCGGATCACTCTGACCGGGGCCGGGAGACAATTGATCCGCGATCGCACGGTCAACCCCGTCGCGCATGACCTCCTGCTCCAGGCCCGGTTCGCCCTCCGCCTCGCCACCCCGACCGGGAACCAAGAGGGGCTTCGGCTGGTCCGCCAGGCCATCGGGATCGACTCGACGTACGCCGCCGCGTGGGTCACGCTCTCGCGGCTCCACTTCAACACCGGCCTGTTCCGGGAAGTCGACGTCGGAGCCCAGGACTCCACCCGGCTGGCCGTTGAACGGGCCGTCCAGCTGGACAGCCTGTCGTCAGAGGTCCAGGTGGCGCTCGGACGGACCCGGTTCCGGTACGACTTGGACTGGCCGGCCGCCGAAGCCGCGTTCCGCCGGGCCATCGCCATCAACCCCAGCCTGGCCGAGGCGCATGTCGACTATGCCCGGTTCCTGCGGTCCATGGCCCGGTTCGCCGAGTCGAGGGCGGAGTTGATGCGGGCTGCCGCGCTCGACCCCATCGGCGCCGGGCAGCCCCTGGCCCTCGGCCGGATCGCCTACTTCGCCCACGATTTCGAGGAGGCGATCCGGCTCTCGAATGCCGACCCCAACCACGGCAGCCGGACCTGGGCGGGCTGGACGGCGGAGGCCTACCTGGCGGCCGGACGTTACCAGGAGGCCGCGGTCCTTGGATCCCAAGCCGGCTCCGACGCCACGAGCGGGCTCCTCGTCAGAATCATCCTGGCGGTCAAGACCGGCCGGCCCGACTCGGCGCGTCGTCTCCTCGCTACCTTGCCGGCGGCGTGGCCATACTTCCGAAGCCTGTCGTTCGCCGCGCTTGGACAGCGTGACAGCGCGTTCGCCGCGCTCGACGAGGCGGTCAGGCTCCGCGACCCCCTCGTGGCCGACCTCCTCGTCGACCCGCTGATGGCGCCGATCCGGGGCGACCCCCGCTTCGAGGCACTGCTCGCGCGGCTCCGCTTTCCCCGCCCGTCTGGGCGTTAGGCGTTCCCGGCCTCCGCGTCGATCAGAAGCGAGAGCCCGGTCGCCCGCCCAGTTCAAGGCCGGGTTGGGCGGCTAGTCCGAGGCGTCGGTGCACGCACTACTCGATTCGAAGCGTTACGGCCCCGCTCGCGGCATTCCCCGCCGCTGAGTAGGCGGTTGCCCGGACCGCCACCGCACCAGCCGCTTTGGCAAGCACCAGCCCCGCCGAGTCAACGACGGCTCGCCCGGTATCTGACGTCTGCCAGGCGATTCGGGCCACCGGGCCAATGTTCGTCTCCACCACGCGAACCCGAATGGTATCGCCGACCGCCACCGCGGCGTCGTTGGGGACCATTGTCACCCAGGCGATCGACGGCCGCGACGGCGGTGGCACGGCGTCGGGGGTGAGAGGGTCGAGCGAACTGGCGCAGCCGAGGATCACGAGCGCAATGGCGCCCACCAGCGTACGGCAAAGTGCGGCTTCAGAACAGACCGGCGTAGCTCGGGACCGTTGCATTGAGTCCTAAGATGAGATCTCCGCTGAGGAACGTATGTGATCGCGATCACAGAGCGGGTCTTTCCGCGCGCCTCTGAGGCTACAACCTTCGCCGCGCTAGGGGTGTGCAGCATCGACTCCAATCCGATGCGACCAGGTGCGCCTGGAACCACGACAGCGCCACCCCGTTGCCAGGTTCCCCTGCCTGACGGGCCGGAGTACTTTCCCCCCGAAGGCTTGCGTTGAGGGACCGCAACTCGAGGGACCCATGCCGCCAACGACCCGAACGCCGTCATCCCGCCACCTCGTCGCCGCCGTTAGGCTGATCGCCACGATCAGCCTCGGCTTGCCGGCGGCTTGGGGCCAAGCTCCGCCGAACGGCACCTGGAAATCCACCCGCCTCACCCGCGGCGACACCACCGTCGGCGGCGCCGTCTGGGCCGATGGGGTTCGCTTGGTGGAAGAGGTCCGGATCGGCCGGGAAACGGGCGGGTCTGAATATGAATTCGGCGCTCTCGAGTGTGTCGAACCGCTGGCCGACGGCGGCGTGGCCGTGTTCGACGGCTCGGTCCCGGCTCTCCGGGTGTACGACCCCACCGGCCGTTTCGTCCGTACGTTAGGCGGCGCCGGGGCCGGCCCCGGCGAGTATCGCGACGCCTGCCTCGGTCTCATCGCCGACCCGGACGGAACCCTCTGGATGTACGACCCCCGGAACGCTCGGCTCAACCATTACGGCGCCGACGGCAAGCCGCTGCCGCCGGTGCGGGTACCGGCCGGGCTGTTTGCCCCCCAGTCGTTGATTCGGGACGCCCGCGGCGCCTTATTCGTCAAGGTACTCCTGGCGCCGCCGGAGCCGGATCGGGACTGGAAATTCGGCTTCACCCGGGTCTATCCCGAGTCGGCCCGCCGGGACACCATCCCGGTGCCCGAGGTTCCCGGTCCGGCATCAGAGGACAACCGATTCGGGCCCCAGAAATTCCAGGTCTTCAGCCCGCTCGGCTACTTCGTGACCGGGTATTCCGACCGGTACGCCGTGGATCTCCGGCAGGGCCCGAAGGCCGTCCTCCGAATCGAGCGCCGCAGCGCGCCGGTGGCCGTCGGCGCCGAGGAACGGGCGGACTGGGACCAATTCCTGGCAGTCTGGCGGGCCAGGTTGAGCGGCTCCAACAAGGACCGGCCGGTGCCGAAGGTCGTGAGTCCGAAAGCGCCGTATCGAGACCTCCTCGCCGATCGCGACGGCCGGATCTGGGTCGCGGTCGCCACGGTGGCGGTGAAGGATCCCAACCCGCCGGAACCGCGGGTGGTGAACGGGGTCAAGGTGCCCGTGATCACCTGGATCGAACCGCCGGTGTACGACGTGTTCAGGCCGGATGGAGCGTTGCTTGGGCGGCTGACCTTGCCGCTCAAGGGAACGGTACGCGCGTCGACGGGCGATGTGGTGTGGGCGGTGCTCCGCGGGGGGTTGGATGAATCGTACGTGGTGAGGTACCGGATCAAGGGATAGGAGGGGGGTCACCGAATTGGCGGTGGAATCAACGGCGGTTCTGGGCTTGGAGTGGCGCCCGGCGAAATCTCGTCTAGGCATACCCACTCTGGCTCCATCGACGCTCGAATCCGTACGCCGCCGGCGCCTGTGACAGTTGTCGAATCACGAATCGACCGGTACCCGAGAGCAACAAGGCGGAAACGGACGATTCCCGGGGCTAGCGTCCCCGTTCGGACGCGACCGGTCGAATCGGGTCGAAGATCCGTCCGGTCATCGATGCGTACGCGAAACGTCGTGAGCTGCGTCCCCCTCCTGGCGTCGAAGACCTCGAGTTCAATCCGGCCACTCAGCGAGGTCTTTCCTTGGGTAACCACACCGGGCCGGTACGAACCAGCAGGCTTAGGGCAGACTGCAGTCCACTGGCCACTGCAGCCGGCGAGGGTGGCGATCACATAGGCCGAAGCCTGGCACTTCCCAAGCGAGAACCGCACCTGACGGCGGCCATCCCAGTGAAACAAAATCAACCGGCTCCCGAGCGTAATGGCTCACCCTCCACGCAGAACGGCCGCATGGAAACGGCAACGGTATCCACGAAGCCCGGTCTGAGGCTCAGGGGAACTCGAGCTCTTTCGTACCCGATGGCTAACACATCCACGGTCTCCTGATTCGGGCGCAAGCGCAGGACAGCCGCCCCCGTGGAGTCGACTGATGCCGCCGCGCCGGAATCCGATCGTGCCAGACTCCTCGCCAGGGTCGTACCGGACGGTTGCCGCACCTCAACCACAAGTCGCACCATGGAATCGGCAGATGCCGATGGGCGACTTGCCCGCCGCCACGCCGGCGGCAGTACCGGCGGTAGCTCTTTGCAAAACGGCACGTCGGAGAAGTCAATCATCGGCATCGCGTCGGCCAGGCCCGGCCGCAGCGGCCCACCGCAGGCCGCAGCGACGCCGAGGATACCCAGAATCACCAAGCGTGCACCCGTAAACGGCACGAACTACTTGGCCTTAGCCGGTGCCGCCGCCGGCGCGACCGCGCTGAACATGTCGACGACATAACGCCACTTGCCGTCGGCACCCTTACGGAGCACTTCCGCGTACTTCACCGTCTCGGGAACGCCGCCCATGGTGAACGTGGCCGTCCCGACCATATAGGCCAAGTCACCGATCCCGTAGGCGGTGGTCGAGGTCAAGACGAAATTGCTCGCGCCGGCGGCCAGGAGGCCGGTCACGACCGGATGCCCCGCGGCTCCGTCCAGGATCGGCGAATCGGGGGGCATCAGCTTGGCATCCTCGGCGTAGACCGCGAACACCGCCGCGGTATCCTTGGCGTTCATGCCCGCCGCGAACGCGGCATCGACGGCCTTCACGGCCTCGAGTTCAGCGGCCGACAGGGCCACCGGCACGGCGGCAACTGGAGCTTCGGACTTCGGAGTACAGGCGGCGGCCAGCAAGGCCAACCCGATGAGGGACGACAGGCGCATGAGCACAACTCCAGTTGAGGGGTGGGGGGATGCGACGACCAAACCTAACCGGCCCGCGGTCACGTCGGCGGCCAGGCGGGAATCCGGCCCGGCGTCCACGGGGCTCCGGCGGCTTCGGCCTGGTCCTCCAATCGTTTCAGCTGGTCGGCCAGGGCCTTGAGCTTCGGTACGAACGAGCCCAGTTGCTCGGACGCGACCGTCAGCGACCGCCGGTGAGTGGCGGTCGGTGCGGCGGTGTTCGACCAGAGCGACTGGACCACTCGGCTGACCCGCTCCATGATGGTGACGGGGACGGCCTCGTTCCGCCGGGCGATGGTGGCATCGCCGGAGAACTCCGCCCGCAGGCCAACCGCCGCCGCCCGCACCGAGCGGACGCTGTCACGGAGGGCTGCCGCCGCCCGCGGGGTCGGTTCGATTGCCTGGGCCAGGAGCCGAAGCCGATTTTCGAGTTCGCCTAACGCCGAGCCGGTTCCCATCGCGGCCCGTTGGAGCCGCGCGGCGCCTTGGTTGAACTCCGCGACTTGGGCCCGGTCCGGTGCCGGCAAGGTGCCCTGGCCGAGCGGCCGGGCGTCGAAGGATTGGGCCGGTCCGACCGGGCTTTCCACCCCGTCGACCCGGAGGGCCATCTGGACCCGGTAGGTGCCGGGGGCCGCCATCGGGCCGGTCGGGCCGTCGTCACCGTCGTCGCGAGGGCGGGGGGGCGCGCCGGTGATCGGATCGGCCGGCGGGTAGCGGAGGTCCCACGTGGCGCGTTGGATCCCGGCGGTGGCCGGGCTGCCGAGCCGGCGGACCACTCGGCCGTCGCCATCGGTCACGGTGAAGATGACGGTGGGCGCCTCCTCTTGGTCTTCCTTCCGGAGTTCCTCCCAGGACGGAACCGGGGCGTCCGCCCCTTTCTTCGCGGCGTCCTTCTCGGCAGCCTGCCGTTTGGCCTTCCGGGTCTTCGGTGCCTCTTTGAGATAGTAGCTGAAGACCGCGCCGATCGGCGGGTTGGGCGCGGTCCAGAGCGCGTCGCCCAAGGAGCCCTTGGGCCCTCCGCCTAACGGCTGGGCCTCGACGTACATCATGGCGTCCTTGACCGGAAACAACGCCGCCGGAGTGTCGACGGCCGCCGCCGCCCTCCGGAGCGGGGTGTAGTCGTGGAGGACGTAGAACCCTCGCCCAAACGTGGCGACGACCAGGTCGTTCTCGCGCCGCTGAATGGCTAAGTCGCGGATCTGAATGGTGGGGAGCCCGCCTTTCAGCTGGATCCACTTGGCTCCGCCATCGAGCGTGACATAGAGCCCGAACTCGGTGCCGACGAACAGGAGCTTGGGGTCGACGTGGTCCTCGACGATGGTCCATACCGAGCCGCGCTCGGGCAGGTTGCCGGTGATCGAGGTCCAGGTCCGGCCCCGGTCGGTGCTTCGAGCCACATAGGGCTTGAGATCGCCGGCCTTGTGGTGGTTGACCGTGGCGTAGACGGTGGCTGGGTCGTGGCGTGAGGCCTCGAGATCGGACACGAAGGTCGTGTCGGGAAAGCCTGGAATCGCCCCGGCTTTCCGCCAGGTGGTGCCGCCGTCCTCGGTCACCTGAATGAGCCCATCGTCGGTGCCGGCGTAGAGGAGGCCCTCCTGCTTCGGCGACTCCGACAGACTGACGATGGTCCCATAAAGGGAAGTCGAGTTGTTCTTGGCGATGGCATCCATACTCCAGACCCGGCCCATCATCGGGAGCTTGTTCCGGTCGATCTGGCGGGTCAGGTCGCCGCTCACCGCGCGCCAGGTGTCGCCCCGGTCATCGCTTCGGAACAGGCGTTGGGCGGCGAAGTAGAGCCGGGTGTTGGCGTGCGGGCTGATGATCAGCGGGGAATCCCAGTGCCATTTGAGCGGCGGATCGCCAGGTTCGGCCTGGGGTTGAATCTCGACCCGCTCGCCGGTCTTCTTGTCGAGCCGGACCAGTTCCCCGTGCTGCCACTGGCCGTAGATCAGGTCGGGGTTGGACGGGTCGACCCGGGGTTGAAAGCCATCGCCGCCGACGATCACGAACCAGTCCGCGTTGGTTTGGCCGTGGCCGTTGATGGTCCGGGACGGTCCGCAGAGCGACGCGTTGTCCTGGGTGCCGCCGCAGACGTTGTAGAAGGGCAGGGCGTTGTCGACCTCGACTTTGTAGAACTGGGTCAGCGAGAGGTTGCCCCGGAAGTTCCAGGTGGCGCCGGCGTCGAACGATTCGTAGAGTCCGCCGTCGTTCCCGTTGAGCAGATGGGCGCCGTTGGCCGGGTCGACCCAGAGGGCGTGATTGTCGACGTGCACTGTCTTGCCCTGGATCGACCGGATGGTCCGGCCGCCGTCGTCGCTGACCTGAAGCTGGGTGTCCATGAGATAGATCCGGTCGAGCCGGGTCGGGTCGGCGTACAGTTTGCCGTAGTACATCGGGCTCGTCGAGCTCCACCCGCTCATCTTCTCCCAATTTTGGCCGGCGTCGCCCGACCGGTAGATCCCGTTGCTCTGATTGGCGGCCTCGACCACCGCGTAGATGATCTGATGGTTCACCGGCGAAACCGCCAGACCGATCTTGCCGAGCTCTTCGTTCGGGAGGCCTTTGACGATCTTGGTCCAGGTGGCGCCGGCGTCGGTCGTTTTGTAGACCGAGGACCCGGGCCCGCCGTTGATGAAGCCCCATTGCCGGCGGGTCCGCTGGTGGAGGCTCGCGTAGAGCACATCGGGGTTCTTGGGATCGATCTCGAGTGACTGGGCCCCGGTCCATTCGTTGTCCGGCTTGAGGACCTGGCTCCAGGTCTTACCGCCGTCGGTGGTCTTATATACTCCCCGGTCGCCGCCTGAGGACCACAATGATCCGGTGGCGGCGACATAGACCACATCGCTCTTCCGGGGATCGACCACCACTTTCCCGATGTGGTTCGAGGTCTTGAGCCCCATATTCGTCCAACTCCGGCCGCCGTCGGTCGATTTGTAGACCCCGTTGCCGTAGCCGACGCTCCGTTGGCTGTTGTTCTCGCCGGTGCCGACCCACATCGTGAGCGGGTTGCTTGGGTCGAGCGCGAGGTAGCCGATGGAATAGGCGCCCTCGCCGTCGAAGATCGGGGTCCAGGTCGTGCCGGCGTTGGTGGTCTTCCAAACTCCCGCCGAATGAACGGCGAGGTACCACGTGCTCCGGTCGGTCGGGTGGACCACGATTTCCCCGATCCGGCCACCGGTCACCGCCGGCCCGATGTTCCGAAACGTGAGTCCGCTGAGGAGGCCGCTGGTCAACCCCGTGGTATCGGCCGGCGGGCTGGCTGGGACGGCAGCGGCAGGACGCCGCTGGGCCACCACTGGTGACACCAAGAGGACGACGGCGAGGACGCCAAGAGAGGTTCGCATGGGCCAATCGGTTGGGGGGATGCTGAAGTATCATTCGGGCCTGGCGATCGGATCAAGCGCCAGTTCATCGAGAGGGGCTCATGCTACGACTGTGCCATGTCCTGTTGTTCGTCGGCCTGGGTACCACCCCGCCGGCTGCCCACCCGCGGGTGTACGACCTCCAGGTCAACATCCCGGGCAAGGCCTTTACCGGAACGTTCGCGGTCGACGTCGATGCTCTGCCGCCGACGGTTTCGTTGCAGGTCGGTGCTCTGGAGGCCAAGATCCTGTCGGCCAAGGGCACCGCCGACTCGCTCGACGTCCTGACCTCTCAGGACGGTGACCTGTTCGCGTACCGGCTTCGGCTCGAGGGGGAGAGTATCCGGGGTACGGTCCTCTACAATGGGGCCCTCACCGGAACGGTGACCGGACAGCGGCAGCGCTGACCGGTCAGAACGGCGCCGGCCGCTCTACCCGGAGCTCGGCCCCAGACCCCGGATGGACAAACGCCAGCAGCTCGGCGTGCAGCATCAGGCGGGCGCCAGGTTCCGGCGGGTGGCGCCCGTAGAGGCGGTCACCAAGGATCGGGGCATCGAGCCCGAGCGGATGCGAGGCGTGGACCCGTAACTGATGGGTGCGGCCCGTCACGGGTGCCAGCGCCACCTTGGTCCGTCCCGGGGCGCGCTCCACGACCTGCCAGGAGGTGACCGCGGGTTTGCCAAACTCCGGGTCGTGGATTTGGCGCGGCCGGTCCTCGATATCGAGGCGGAGCGGCAGGTCAATCACGCCGTGCTCCCCTGTCACCTCCCCGTCGAGCCATGCGATGTATCGCTTGGTGATCGCCCGCAACGAAAAGAGTCGCTGAAGGGCTGAGAACGTGGTCTGGTCCTTGGCGGCGAGCAGCAGGCCGGAGGTATCGAGATCGAGTCGGTGGACGACGAGTTGGCCGGTCGCGTCGGGATACCGGGCGCGGAGGCGGGTCATCACGGAGTCGTGGAGCAGCCCGCTCCGCCCCGGTACCGACAGCAGCCCGCACGGTTTGTCGACGATCACGATCCGGTCGTCCTCGTACACGACCACCGGCTCTGACGCGGCAATCCGGTCCGCGCCGAACACCGGCGGCGGATCGGCCGGCAATCCGAGCAGCATGTGGGCCAGGATCGGACCGCATTTGCCCCGGCAGGCCGGGTAGTACGATCCCGCGTGGCGATCCCCGGAGCGGGGCGGGGCGCCCCACCACACCTCGGCGAGCGCGAGCGGGCGAAGGCCAAGCCGGTAGGCGTGCGCGAGCAGCTTCGGCCCGGCGCAATCGCCGGCGCCGCCGGGCGGCTCTCCCGGCGCGAACAAATCGCGGAGGGAACGGATCTGTCCGTGGGCGTTAGCGAATTGATAGGCGTTCTGGATCCGCGGGAGCAGCTCGCGCGACAGGGCGGGGCGGGCGTCGTCAGGCGTCGCCAGCAGGGCCGTCTCACCGTCGATCCAGACTCCGTCCCGTGCGGCGGCGTCGAAGGCCGGCGGGGCCCAGTCGGCAATGTCCCAGCGCCCGTCGAGCATCCCCGAGAACGCCCGCAGATACCCGATCGTTTGGTCGGGGGCTTCGACCACGAGGACCCCGAACATCTTGCCGGCGCCGGGCCGGTCCAGTCCAAATTGCTCGCCGTCCGGCGAGCTGAGGGTCGCGAGCAGATCCTCGGCGGCGCGCCGGGCGAGGGGGTGGACGGCCGAGCGGTCGAACGGGCTCGGAAACCGGGTCGGGAGGTCGGTCGCGGGCGGGGTGGGGGTGAAGGTGATCATGTCCGGTCCAACCTACCCGGTCTGCGGTACGACGGCGACCGGCCTGGCGGAACCCGTCGTGTCGGGTTGGGGACCGGTTTTCCGATCCATGGTAGAGCGCGCTGATAGCCGTCATGCCGCCCGGCCGGTATGTTGTGGTGACGGCTGTTCCCCCATCCCCTCACTGGAGCCAGCCTTTTGATTGCTCTACTCACGGCCGGTGGGGCCCTGGTGGCCGATCAATGGAGCAAGCGCTTGGCTTTGCTCTATGCCTCGGAGCCTGGCGTTCCCCGAACTCGAGTCCTCCGCCTTCTGCTTTCGGCCCATCGACGACCGATGTTCCACCACGCCGCGGCCCGAGTCCTGTTGGCCCTGACCTGGCTCGTTGCCTTGGTCGCCGCGATGCTCCTCCGCCGGGACGGGTGGTTTCTGACTGATGGGGCCCAGGTCGGTCTCGGCCTCGCATTCGGCGGCGCTGCGGGAAACCTGCTCGACGTGGTCCGACGGCACTCGATTGTCGATTTCATCGACCTCGGCGGATGGACCGTGTTCAATGTGGCGGACGCCGCGATCATCTCGGGCCTACTGCTCGCATTCCTCGCCGGTCGGCCAACGGCGGTCTTCGACCTGGTGAGCCCATGAGGCCGATTCTGCTTCAATGGCGAGGCTTTGTCATCTGGAGCTATCCCGCGATGCTCTATCTCGGTCTCCTCACGGGGATCCTCGCGGGCAATGCGGCCGCCCACGCCGGCGGGCTCGATCCGTTTCGGGCGTACTGCGCCACCCTGACCCTGCTGGTGGCGGGCTTGATCGGCGGTCGTCTGTTCCACGTCGCGCGGCGATGGCGGTGGTATCGTTCCCACCCGGGCCACTTCTGGAATCGGTCCGAGGGCGGGACGGCGATGTACGGTGGATTCTTGGTGATGCTGCCGCTGTCGATCCCGTTGCTGGCCGTGCTGCGGCTCCCCTTCGCCGTCTTCTGGGACACCATGGTGTTCACCACCCTGGTGCTGCTGATCTTCGCCCGGTTCGGCTGCCTGCTGCACGGCTGCTGTTCCGGACGTCCGTCCCGCTCGTTCATTGGCGTCAGACTGCCGAATGCGGCTGGGGTGTGGGAGCGACGGCTCCCGACGCCGCTGCTGGAAGCGACCTGCTGTGCGGGGCTGCTGCTGTTCGCGGTGACGATGTGGGGGTCGTTGCCATTTCCGGGCGCGCTGGCACTGGTGAGTGGTGCCGGGTATGGTGCCGGCCGTCTGGTGCTCCAATCCACCCGGGAGTCGGAACCCAGCGCCGCCCGCTTCACTCTTCATCATGCCATCTCACTGGCGCTCGTCGTGCTCTCGTTATTCGAACTTCACATCCGCTGGCCAAAGTAGGGGGACCACTCCATGGCAGACCGATTCCTGTTGCTCACGCCCATCCTCTTGGTATTCGTCGTTGGATTGTTGGTCTTCGTCGGCTGCCGGGTGGGCTTCGACCGGGCCACGCCGCCCAAAGACCTCACGGTCGTGGGCCAGTGTGACGCCCGGGTCGAGATCTCATGGACCGCGGTGCCCAACGCCGCCCACTACGACGTGATTCGGACCGACAAAGGGCTGACACCGATCTGGAGTGGCAGCGCCACGTCATTCTCGGATTCGGACGTGATTCCAGGCCCCCAGGCCAATCCGTGCTATCGGGTCCGGGTTCGACTCACCAACGGCGCCACCAGTGACTACTCGGCGACGGTCTGCGGCAATACGCGATTGGCCCGACCGTTCGTCAGCGTGCCCCAAGGGAGCCTCGTCCTCACAGCGAAGCCGGTCGGGTTCGTCGGGATGAAAATCCAGCTGGGGGCGAACCCCGCTACCGTTCTCGAGGTCTGTGCGTTGGGGAGGTTTCTGGCTCCGAACAATGGTACCAACCCCGATCCGGCCAAGACGACGCACCGACTCCGGATCATCGACGCGGTGCGCGATGTCGCCGTGGCAAGCGCCACCATCCGGACCGTACCGGGTGGACCCGACTACCTCGACCCGACCGCCAGCTACGGGTACATGTTCCTGACACCCTCGGTGTTCTTGAAGGCCGACCCCGTCAATCCCATGGGTGATTTCTATGTAGTGTCGGAGGAGCGAGACACCAGCGGCGACGCCAACGCGGAGTTGCTCGGCGACGGCGACACCCCGATCATTTCGACCGTGGACGGTTTCGTGGTGGCGTCGGTGTTCGGGAACACCGGTGCCTGGAGCGTGCATCGGCCGGGTAGTTTCTCGTTTGGGCCGGTCAACTTCCGGTACCGGATCGCAACCGTCATCCTATGATATGGATTCGATAGTCAGGGTGTCTTTCGGAGGACCAGGACCAGTTCCGCCTTGACCGGAGCCTTCGCAACGATGGGATGTTGCCATCTGAACTCGAAGGTCCTGCTCAACACGATCTCGGTATCCCCCTTCTTGAAGGTTCCGGTGACGTGAGACCAAGCTTCGAGCGGGTCGTGTTGATTGACGATTTCGTATTCGAGGGCCACCGGACCCGAGACCAATTCGAACGGCTTCCGGTTCGGGTCTTCCAAGAGGGTTCGCAAATGCGACTGATCGCAGGTCGTGAAGAGCCGGGGGGTTTCCCAGCTGTAGGTGCCTTTTTCGTAATCGAACTGGAGAATCGATGACCGGATCTGCCCCGGCCGGGCCTTCGGTGTCGTGGTGGGACAGGTGATCCGGATCAGGTCGAGAGCGATCGCGCCGCTCGGCGTGGGTCCGTAGTAGGTCCCGGTGTCGCTCACCTGCAGGTCGAGCGGTTGGGCGGCGTCGGCGATCCAGGTTTCGTACCGGACGGTATCGCGGGTGCTCGGCGTCCCCGCGATCCCTCCGCCTTTGAACTTATGATCGAGGACGACCCACCCTCGAGCGGTTCGATCGACCTTCCAGGTGACTCGCCGCTTGCCGATTTTCGGATATGGCTCCTCGATCGTGCCGTTGCCCTTGAGCGTGAGGGTGAGTTCACCGGTCCACATCGGTTTGGGGACGGGTGGTTTGGTCTGGAACATCACGGCCAGCAGGATCGGAGTCAGCATCCGTTTGAACTTGAAGTCGGCCCTCGAAAAGTCAAGCCTTCCGCGTTACCCGCACAGGGCATGGCAGCGGAAGTGTCGAGCGATGCCGTCTCGAAGGGGTCCGGCTTAGATTCCCGCATCTCTCTGGAGCGGCTTGACGTGCCTCCCATCATTCCCGACCCGGCCAGAATCCGGGCCTTCCGGTCGGAGGCGGCCTTCGAGAAGTGGCTGGCCGCGAACCATGCGCGGGCGCCGGAACTCTGGCTCAAGATCCACAAGAAGGACTCCGGACTCCCCACGGTGACCTATCCGGAGGCCCTGGACGTCGCCTTGTGTTGGGGGTGGATCGACGGGATCCGCAAATCATTCGACGACCGATCGTTCTTGCAGCGGTTCACGCCGCGCCGGCCCAAGAGTATCTGGAGCCAGGTCAATCGCGACCACATCGCGCGGCTCGGGTCCAGTGGCCGGATGACGCCGCACGGGCAGCGGCAGGTGGATGCGGCCAAGGCGGATGGCCGGTGGGATGCCGCCTACGCTCCGATTCGGAGTGCGTCCCACATGACCGTCCCGGCTGACCTCCGGGCCGCCATCGAGGCGAATCCGCGGGCCCGCCAGGTTTACCCCGCGCTCGGGAAGATGGAGCTGTTTGCCCTTACGTTTCGGACCAACAACATGAAGACCGCCGCGGGGCGGGCCCGGAAGATCGAGGCCCTCGTCGCCATGCTGGCACAACGGAAAACCCCGAAGAAATGACGAGACCGACGATTCAACCTGCCATCCCACTCGGCGCCGAGCATCATGAACCGGTGGTTCGGACGGCGTCGGGTCCACCCAAGCACGGTCGGGATGTCTGTCTGCGGGGTGGAGGCCTCGCTATCCTTCTCCATGGCAACAGGAAATCGGGCCCGAGTGATCGTGTGGTCGGCACTGTTCGGCGTGGCGGCCTGCCGGCCCGTCGCGGAGCCGGTCCCCGATCTGGTCGTCGCGAACGTGACGGTGATCGACGGGTTGGGCGGAGTTCCCGTGCCGGGTCGGACCATCGAGATCCGGAACGGGAAGATCGCCGCGATTCGGGCCGCTCGCCCTGGGGAAATGAGCCCGGCTGGGGCCGCCCGATTCGTCATCCCCGGCCTGATCGATTCCCACCTGCATGTGGGCCAGGATGCGGCGACGCTCCGCCCGATCCTCGATTCGCTGCTCCGGGACGGCGTGACCTCGGCCCGAGAAATGGCCTGCTGCGCCGATCTCTATCAGGGGCTCGACTCCGAGGCCGACTCGACCCGGATGCCCCGCCTCTTCTACTCCGCCTTCTGGGCCGACTCGGTCTTCTTCGCCGTCGATCCGCGGGTCTCCTCGACCCCGCGAGCGGGGAAGCTGCCCTGGTTCTTAGGCGTCGACACCTCGACCGACCTGCCCGCCGCGGTCCGGGCCGCGAAGGCGAGCGGTGCGACGGGCATCAAGATCTACTCCAATCTCACGCCGCAGCTGGTGGCCGCGATCACCGCGGAAGCCCACGCGCAGGGGATGCGGGTTTGGAGCCATCCCGTGGTCTTCCCGACCCGGCCGTCGGTCGTGGTCGCCGCCGGGGTCGACGTGATCTCCCACGCCAACCTCCTCGTCTGGGAAGGCGCCGATACCTTGCCGAGCGACTACGACCGGGGTCATCCGTTCAATCCGTTCGGCCCGCCCGCACCCTATGCCACCGTGCCGCCCGACGGACCGAGCGTGAGGCGGGTGCTCGAGGCTATGCGCGACCGGGGCACCATCCTCGACGCGACGGTGTCGACCATTCGGGGTTCGGTGTCGGAGGCGGCCTTCGCCTGGGCAGTCCGGGTGACGGCGCTGGCGCACCGGATGGGCATCCCGCTCGCGGCCGGTACCGACCGGGGCCACTTCGTGGACGCGTATCCGGCGGTCTTGGCGGAGCTCGAGGTGTTGGTGAAGGACGTGGGTCTCACGCCGCTCGAGGCAGGCAAGATCGCTGATCTGGTCGTCCTTGGCAGCGATCCCACGCGGGACATCCGTCACCTCCGGGATATCGTCCAACTGATCAAGGGCGGTCGGCTCGTCGGCCCGCGATGACCATGCCGATCACGAATCCAATTCTCGAGGCGGCCCGGGCCGCCGCCGGTGTCACCGGCGCATCAATGGCCATATGGGACGGCGCGGCCCTGGCCACCGCGGTGGCGGGCGTCCGCAACAGCGTCACCGGCGATCCCGTCACCGCCGACACCGTGATGCACATCGGCTCGATCACCAAGATCTTCAACGCGGTTCTGGTGATGCAGCTGGTGGACGACGGGTTGATCTCATTGGACGATCCGGTGATCGAGCACCTCCCCGAGTTTCGGATTCGGGACGAGGCCGCGCGCGCCCGGATCACCTGCGGGATGCTGCTCAATCACACCAGCGGAATCGATGGGGTCTTTCTGCCGGACTTCGGCCCGGACCAGGAGCGCCTCGTCGACGCACTGGCCCGATGCGCCGACTTGGACCAGCTGCATCCGCCCGGCGGGGGGCCGTCCTATTGCAACATGGCGGTCGTGGTGGCGGGCTGCCTGGCGCAGAAGATCCGGGGCAAGAGTTGGTATACGCTGGTCAAGGAACGGATCTTCGAACCGCTCGAGATGCGTCACGCACTCGCGGACCTCACGGACCTTCCGCGGTTTCGCGTGAGCGTCGGTGACCTTGCCGACCCCGCGACCGGAACCATGGTCCAGGCCACCCGGCCGTTCCTCCCGCTCAGCATGGCGCCGGCCGGCGCGACCCTGATGATGTCCGCGGCCGACCTGGTGACCTTTGGGCGCGCCATGGTGAACGGCGGCGTTGGTCCGGGCGGCGGGCGGATTCTGTCCCGCGAGTCGGCCGACCGGATGATCCGGCCGACCAAGGCGATGATCCTGCCGGCCGATTACCACTGGGGCCTGGGCTGGATGCTGTTGCCCGGCGGCCTGGTCCATCACGGCGGCGGCGGTCCCGGCGTGAGCTCGGTTCTCTATGCCCACCCGGCCACTGGGCGCGTCGTGGCGCTGCTCACCAACTGTGACAAGCACATGGCCCTCGGACCGTCCCTCATCGAACCGCTGCTCGAGGCCTGGACCGGCCGGTCCCAGCAGCGGCCGGAGCCGCCGGCTCTGCCGGCGGTCGATCCGGCACCGTACCTCGGCGTGTACGAGAGCGTGATGCTCCGGTTCCGGGTAGTTGCCCGCGAGGGTGGGCTGGCCGCGGCCGTCACCATCAAGACGCTGGTGTACGAGAACACGGTCACCGCCGAGCCGCCGCTGCTCGAGCTCAAGTTCATCGGGAACGACGAGTTCAAGGGCAAGCCGGGCACCTATCTCGAGCGAATCCGGTTCGCCGAGCCCGATGGGAGTGGCCGGATGCAGGTGCTGGCGGGCTTCGGATACGTGCTCACGAGACGTTAGGCCACCGTAGCAACGGTCCTGCCCCGGCGTCGAATGCGGTCAGATCCTTGCCTTCGCGCGGCCCTTTATCGTTTGAAGATCGTTTTCGGCATCATGGCGTGAATGCCTTTGGTGCCATCGACGACCTGCGTCACGATCAGGTTCATCGCCACGCTGGCCAGCAAGTAGGCCTCCTCGCGTGACAGACCCTTGGTCTCAACCAGAAAGTCCAGCATCTCGCGGGTGGCGATCTTCGCGGCTTGGTCGAGATCCTTGTCGAGGCCCATGGTCATGTAGTGGGTCGCCGTTTCGGCACGTGGCCAACGGAGCCGGGCTTTTTTGTGCAAGACGACCTGGATCTCGCCTTTGAGCGAAGTCTCCACGGCCGTTCCGCTCACCTCGCCGTACCCCTGCGCCGCATGCCCGTCGCCGATCGACAACAGGGCGCCGGCGACATGGACCGGCAAGTACAGCGTACTTCCCGCGCCCAGGTCCGGGTTGTCGAAGTTGCCACCGAAGACATTCGGCGGCCCGCTCGATACCCGGCCCATGCCCGCCGGCGGCGCCACCCCAATCACGCCCCAAAACGGCCGGGCCGGAATCTCGATCCCGGGGGCGAACAGGACGACTCGCTTCGCCACGTCGATCCAGGTGACCCGGTTCTTTTCATAGGGGAACTCCTCGGGCAGCGTCCCGGAGTTCGGGCTGAACCCCTGGCCCCCGATCGGCAACCGCAGGTCGACGGCGCGGATCCGGATTTCGATCACGTCGCCGGGTTCCGCCCCGCGGATCGCGATCGGGCCGTTCAACGTGTGATCGCCCCGGTCGTCGGCCGGGACGCCGTCGAAGATGGGATATAACTCGGCCGGGATCTTCTCCTTGGGCACCCCGAGGTCCTCGAACCATCGGGGATTGCCGGTGGCCGTTTCGAGCCGGACGATGTCGCCGGACTCGATCGTGAGGACCGGCTTGAGCGTGGCATCGAAGAAGTTGCGATGGACCGTCGCGGTGGTGGCCTTGAGCTCGTGAACCTTGGGCGATTCCTGAGCCCTCACCATCGCGGGCGGGACCAGGAGGGACGCCCAGATGACGACGGTTCTGCATCGCATTAGCTGCTCCACAGGGGCTTGGGGCTCGTCATCGGGCGGCCCGGTTCAGGCGAGCGCGGACTTCGGTGATCCAGTTGAGCGCCACCTGGACGGACACTCGTCCGCCCGCTTGCGGGCGGAGCATCAGAAAGCGGCCGTCGGGCGCGATGTCCCAGCTCTGGTCGCCGCTCTGATCGTGACCGAACGCTCCGCTAAAGAGCAGCCGGACCGGGGCCCGCTCGATCGCGCCGTCCCGGACCAGGACGGCCATCGCCATCACCTCGTTCTGATGCCGATAGAAGAGCTCACGGCCGTTGGCCGCCCACACGGGCTCGGTGCCACCTCCGCTCGAGACCAGGTAGTTGGCGTCCATTGCGGGCCACGGCCGGATGTGGACCTCGCCCCGGCCGCTCTCGGTCGACTGGTACGCGACCCACCGCCCGTCCGGCGAGAACCGGGCCCCGCGCTGGCCACCGGGAAGCCGGACCCGCCGGCTCTCTCGAGTGCGCAGGTCCAGGAACATCAGATCGTTCGGATCGGTGGCGTCGCCCTCGGTCCCGCTGCCGAGGGTGGCTCCGTAGTAGGCCAGCCACGCCCCGTCCCGGCTGACGGACGTCGGATACGCATCGCCCTTGGCAAGAGCGAGCAGAGTATCCATGCCCCGGCTCGCGTCAGCGACCTGTTCGACCAGACCACCCAGCGGCCGATTGCCGGTCGACATGAAGACCCGCCGCCCGTCCGCCGACCACACGGGTTCGGTGTATCCGCCAAGCCGCACGGCGGTCCGGTGCCCCAGCTCGATGACATGGATGCGAGCGGTCGTGGACCCTGCTCTCATCCCGGCGACCATCGCTCCACCGGCGGGGGAGATTCTCGGCCATTGGTAGGAGTTTGGCGGCAAACCGATCGGCGTCACCCGTCCGTCGCGCGAGACCCAGACCGGCGCGAGGCTGCCGACGTCGGTCGAGTCGACCCAGGCGATCGACCGCGCGAGGCGTTGGGCCGGGATCTCCGGTACCGCCACCGGTTCCCCAACGATCTCGAGGCGGCGGAGGTCGAACCGGGCGGCACGGCGCTGCCCGGACCGGCTGAAGACCAGCACGTCGTCGACGAACCAGCCGCGCTCGGCACCCGGGACGATCGGGATTCGCTTGGTTGCGTCGGGCGAGAGGACCTCGAGATGTTGCCCGGGCCCACTGGTGACGGTGAGCAGGACCCGGCCGTCGGGGAGGAGCCCGGTATCGTCGAAGTGCTCGCCGGCCGAGAGGTCGGCCGCGAGGATCAACTTCGCGTCGCCGCCACGGGCCGGAAGGGCCCACACGCCGCGGCTGCCGGTCACGAGGATGCGTCCGTCCGGATGCCAGACCGCCGAGCTCAGGTCCCAACTGAGCTCCGGAATCGCTCCGACCCGGGTGGGGACTCGGTCACTGAGCGACAGGGTCCACACCTCCACGTCACGCAGGATCCCGACCGTCGCACCGTCGACGGAAAAGAACGGCCGTTCGCCGGGGATTTCGAGGAACTCGGTCGAGTTGAGAGCCCGAACGTACACGGTGGGGCCCGACGACTTGAGCAGGCCGAACGCGACGTGGCGGCCGTCCGGCGCGACCACCGGCGCGCCGAATCCATTTCGGTCCTGTGGCAACATCGAAAGAAGGGACGAGTCGACCGGACCGGTAATTGTGGCCCGGATGACGTCGGGAGCCGGGGCGGCCGGGAGCGACCGAGTCCGCGCTATCAGCGCGACCACCGCCACGGCACCGATCGTAGCCAGTGCAGCCCAGGAGCGCGGGTCGGAGAGCCAGCGTCGCCAGGAGCGGGCGGCGTCGACCGTCGTGACGGCCCCCGCCCTGGCAAAGGAACGGTCGTCGAGCGCCGCGGCAAAGGCCGCCGCGCTGGCGAACCGGTCGGCCGGCAGTTTTTCCAGCCCCTGTGCCACGGCGGCGGCCACGTTGGCCGGCACCGATTTCCGGTACCGGGTGACCGGCTCCACCGGCTCGGCGATGATCTTCATGATGATCTGCTGGGCCGAGCCGCCGAGGTGGGGCGGCTGGCCGGCCAGCATCTCGTACAGCACGCTCGCCAGCGAGTAGATGTCGGAGCGCGCGGTGATGTCTTTCTCCGCGGTGGCTTGCTCCGGCGACATGTAGTGCGGAGTGCCTAACGAAAGGCCGGTCTCGGTCATCCGGCCCCCGGCCGCGGCAGAGAGGGCCAGCGCGATACCAAAGTCGGCCACCATCGGACGCCCGTTGGCCAGCAGGATGTTCTCCGGCTTGATGTCGCGATGAATGACACCCTGCGAATGGGCATACTGTAGCGCGTCCGCCACGTCGCGCGCGATCCGCACCGCCTCGTCGACCCCGAGCTGGGTTTCCCGGTCGAGTCTGGCGCGGAGCGTCTCGCCGTCGATGAACGGCATGACGTAGAAGAGGAAGCCGTCCGCGGTCCCCGAATCGAACAGCGGCAGGATGTGCGGGTGCTGCAGCGCCGCCGTCGTGGTGATCTCTTGGACGAACCGCTCGGCCCCCAGTACGGCCGCAAGTTCTGGTTTCAGAACCTTGAGCGCGACCCGGCGCTTGTGCTTGAGATCTTCGGCCAGATAGACCGTCGCCATCCCGCCCTGGCCGAGCTCGCGCTCGATCCGATACCGGTCCGCCACCGCGGCCGCGAGACGTTCGAGATTCGATGTCAGCGGTGCAACCTCCACCCAGCGGACTCTTTACGCCAGGGCTCGGAAGAGCGGATAACCGTCTTGGTAGAATTCATCCGAGCGCCCGCCGGAACCGCTCGACCAGCGCGGCGGCAGTGGTCCGGCCCCACGTCTCGTTCACCAAGACCGTAAACCCGCCATCCCGCGGCGGCTGGGAAAACCCGAGGCCGTCGCCGGCCACCCGGCGCTGAAAGGCGGCGAGATCCGGATGCCGCACCTTGATCCGGGCGATGTTGGTGCCGTGCGGGATTCGCTCGACTGTAAACTCGCTCTGCCGTCCAAGCGCCGTATAGAACTCCTCGGACACCCGGACCGCGGCCGTGAGCCGGTCGACGAAGCCGTCCATATAATGGCCGGCCACCAGGGCCGCGGGCCACGCGTTCCACAGATTTCCGCCATACATCCGGCGGACGTGGTACATGCCGTCGAGCAGGCTCTTCGGCCCGGCCAGGATGGCCCCGATCCCGCAGTTGAAATACTTCCAGAGCGACACGTACACCGTGTCGAACAGCGCCGCGTACTCGGCGGGCCGGATCCCGGTGTAGGCGGAGGCGATGAACAGCCGGGCGCCGTCGAGATGGAGCCCGATCCCGCGCTCTCGGCCTAACGTGGAGATCCGCTTCATTTCCTCGAAGTCGAACATCGCGCCGGAGAGCCGCCGGACCGGGCTCTCGACCACGATGGCGCCGACCTCGGCGGCCACCCGACCGCCGGCCGTCCGCTCCAGCACCTGTTCGACCTCGGCGCGGGTAAAGGTCGCCTTGCCGGGGGCGAGCGGGATGAGGTTCATCCCGGCCAGGATCTGGCAGGCATCGCCGGTGTCGTTGTAGATGTGGCTCATCTCCGGAACTACCACCCGATGCCGGTCCTTCGCCAGGGCGCGGATCGCGAGCTGATTGGCGAGCGTGCCGCTCGGCATGAAGATCGCCCGCTCCTTGCCCAGCAACTCGGCGCAATGCCGTTCCAAGCGCTCGACCTCGCCGCCGAGGAGATAGGCGTCGGGCGTCACTGTGGCCTTCTGGGTCAGCTCGTTCAGGAGCCCGGCGAATTCCGAGGGAGATAGGGGAATCCCGTCGGAGTTGAGTTCGACGATCCCGGCTCCGGCGGGCCCGTGCCCGCGGGAGTAGCTCGGGGGTGTTGCCATCTGGGGGGCCGTGAGGCCAAAGCCGGTTGCCCCCGCCGCGAGCCCTCCGACGAAGCCTCGGCGCGACACATTCATGGGGTTTGCCTGGGTAATCCGAAGGCTTCACGAATGAGCTGATGAACCGGTGGCCAGAACGGCGTGCCCGGGGCAATGACGCCGAAGTGTCCGCCGGTCGTGACGTTCAGGCCCGCCGCGCGGTCCCCGCGAGCCCGGGCCGCGGTCTGGTATGCCTGCGCGTCCGCGAGCGTGAGGACCGCCGCGCTCACCAGGTACTGCCGCGCCCCCAACGGGAGCATCGCCTTGGGCGAGCCGTCGCGATACCGGTCCGGCACCTCAGCCGGGGTTCCGCCCATGAACGGCGCGATCACGGACTTGCCGCAGATCCGGGCATCGGGTCCGACCAGGGATCCGAGATCGCCCGGCCCATCGATCGCAACCGCGGCGCGGACGACCAGCGGGTTCTGTCCCCGAATACTGCTCTTGGCGGCGAGATGCGGACGTCCGGCCCCCCAGAGGGCGAGATGCGCTCCCGCTGAATGACCGATCACCACCACGTTGCCGATATCGAGCGGGTAGGTCGAGGCGAGGGTCCGGAGATAGTCGATGCCGGCGCCCACGTCGGTGAACGAGTTCGGCCACCCGGCGCCGGGGTCTCCCATCTGGCGATACTCGATGTTCCAGGTCGCGATCCCGTCGTCGAGAAGGGCACTCGCGACCGCCGCGGTGTTCTTGAGCGTGGCAAAACCCTTCGTCCAGCACCCGCCATGGATGACGACGGCCACCGGAAACGGACCGGAGCCGCTGGGCAGCCGAAGCTCGCCGAACTGGAGCGAGTCGGCTCCGTAGGCCGTGCGCAGTTGGGGTGGCCGGCTTGGCAAGGTGTCGACGTCGCGGGGTCCGAGTCGTTGCGCGGCGGCCGAGGACGCGGCGAAGCCCGTCAACGCCAGGACGTTGAGCCAGGTTCGCATCCTACTTCTTGCCGATCAGCTGCTCGCTCAAGACCCGGAGTTTCTCCCGGGCCTCGGCGTCGTAGGCCTGCGCCTGCGCCTTCCACGGCTTGAGCTGATTGAAAAACGTTCCCGTCGGCTCGGTGGTGGTCATGGCGTAGATCACCGACTCGACCCCTTCCGCGATGGTCGAACGTGGGGTGACCTTGAGGGCGAGTGCCATCGTGGTGCCCATCGTGGTGGCCGGGTGGAGCGAGTAGGTCAGGATGCCCTGCTTCTCGAGCGCGGGGGCCATGTCGATCGTCATCATCACCTGCGCGAGCTTGCTCTGGGCATAGCCGCGCTCCCCGTTGTACCCCTTCGTGATCATCACGTCGGCGAAGTCGATGGGCTCTTGAGACCCTGATGAGACGTTGATGATCCGGGCCGGGGCGCTCGCGACGAGCAGCGGAAGCAGCCGCTTGGTCAGGAGGTAGTGGGCGAGGTAGTTCACCGCGAAGTGCATCTCGTACCCTTCGGCGCTGAACTTCCGGGTGGTGTCGAAGATGAAACCGACCCCGGCGTTGTTGATGAGGACGTCGAGGCGCTTGGTGTCGCGGATGACGGCGTCGGCGAGGCGCCGCGTCTCCTCGAGCGAGGCGAGGTCGGCGCGGTAGAACTTGGCGCTCCCCGTGCCGCTTGTGGTGATTTCAGCGACCAGCGAGTCGCCGCGGGCGGCACTCCGACCGGTGACCAACACGTGCGCACCGGCCGCGGCAATCCGACGCGCCACGTCGCGGCCGAGGCCGTCGGTGGAGCCGGTGACCAGGACCACCTTGCCCGTCATGTCGGGGAGTAGCGGGGCCTTCGCGTAGGTCTTGGACGGTTGCTGCGGCGCGGCCTGCGCCGGGAGCCTGCCCGTGGGGACAAGAACGGCCAAGGTGAGCGCCGTGGCGCGGGAAACAACGGCCCGTCGAACGGGGCTATGGGCGGAACTGATGATGGTGAGCATGTCTCATGATACCCATCCTCGTGGCGGGTGTCGAGCGAGGGCGTACTGTCCTCAGCGCTGAAACTGAATCGCTTGGTTGTCGAGCGGCATTGCCCGGCGCCGGGGCGACGGGGTGCCTCCGCCCTTCCACGGGGCGGGAAAACCCGCCGTCATCCCGAGCACGAAGTACCGTTCGAATCCGTAGGGAACGCCCTCAGCACCTAACGCTGACGGACGGTCGCCCACGTGGAAGTGGAGGTGCGGTGCCCCCGAGTTGCCGGAATTGCCGAGCAGCCCGATCACTTGACCGGCGGTGACCCGGTCGCCCAGCTTGACCCGGACCGACCCCGGCACCAAGTGGGCGTAGAAGGCATAGCGGCCTCCCCCCAGATCGAGGATGACTTGATTCCCGGCGATCGTCTCGAGCGTGACCGGCACGGCGCGGTCCGGCGCGAGGGGAACGTTTTCCGGAATCCCGTCCTTGACCACCACGACCGTCCCCACGGCCACCGCATGCAGCGGTTGCCGGTAGCCGTACCAGTTCTCGTTCCGGGTCGAGTCTCCGTGGAAGAGCCTGCCATCCGGCCCGAACAGCAGCCAATCCACAGCGTACCGCTGGGAAATTCGGGCCTGGCCCTGGAGCGGGTAGCTGGCCCGCCGATGGCGAGAGGTGTTGCCGGGTCCGTTGGCGGCGAGCCACGGCCCGCCTCGGAGCGGCGACTGAATCGCGAGGACAGGCCGCCGGTCCACTGCCACCTCAAATCCACTCAAGGTGTCCGACGCCGTGCCCGCCATCGAGTCCGGGGCCGTCAGCAACAACCGGTGATCGAGCCGGGCCGGGATCCGGTCGTTCGGCACCATCATCGCGATGTAGACCAGCGTCTGGCGGCCGGCCCGGACCACCCGGCCGTCACCACTGTCCGCCATTCGCACCGTCATCTTCAGGAGCGAGTCACCCTCGAATCCGGAGATCGGCTGGCCGTCGCCCGAGACGTCGAGCCGCTGGATCGCCAGGTCGCGGCGGCCCAGGTTGGTCACCCGGAGTTCGTACACCAGGAGGGACCAGTCGCCAACTGACGCAACCATCGGCGCTTTCGGCACCCGAATGTCGAGGGGTACCGGAACGGTGACGGGCGCCGGCCGCGGCTGGGCCGGTGCCTTCATCGGCACGATCATCGCCACCGCGGCTCCGGCCTGCCACATCAGTTTTGTCGGCATGTCAGCGGACCGGCCGGTCGTCGGTCTTGAGCGCGTCCGGATTGACCCAGAAGTAATTCCCGTACTTCCGTTGCCGCGGCCACACCTCGTCCAGCGTGTCGCCCAGGTACACCACACCGCCTTTGGTGACATACTGGATGTCCAAGGTGTTCCGGATGTTCTCGAGCGGATTGCTGTTCAGTACCATGAAGTCGGCAAGCTTGCCCGGCTCGAGGGTGCCGAGATCTTGCTCCCGGCCGATGAACCGGGCCGCGTGCGGGCTCGCGATCTCGAGCGCCCCCATCGGACCGAGCGCGGACGCCGCCATCCAGACCTCCCAGTGCGACCCGGGACCGTTATGCTGGCCGTGGGCGCCGATCGCGCCGTAGCCGCCGGCCGCGATCAGATCCTGAAGCGATTGGGCGATGAACGGAAAGCTGTAGTCGGTCACGGGCCGGAGCATCCGGCGGCGGGTCTGCGGGATCTGTTGCATCCAGGGCATCCAGCGGCGGAGCTTGGGGTCTTTCCACGTCTCGCTCTCGGAATACCAATATTCCTCGTTCCAGGGCCCGGCTCCCCCCACCATGAAGGTCGGGGAGTAGGTGGCGTGGGCCTTGCCGAGGAAGGTGGTGGCATCGCCGTAGAGCGGGAGGTAGCTCAGCGGATGCTCGAAGCCGGTCTGCCCGTCCATGATCATGCCGAGCGTGTATTCGAGGTCGTCGTTCTCGGAGGTGACCTGGATCCCGACCTTCCGGGCGATGTCCGACACCCACTGCCGCTGCTCGCGGCGGGGCTGCATGTACTGCTTGAGCGACACGGCGCCCCAGTTCTGGAGCTTCCGAATCCCGGCCTCGGCAGCCTCGTAGCTCGAGAACTCTTCCTGGCGAAGGCCGTCGCCGGCGTAGAGCGGATCGCCGGTGGTGAACACCCGGGGCCCCACGATGACGCCCGCGTCCACCATTTCGGCGGTGGGGAAGAGATTCTGCGACCACATCGAGGGGTCCATCGTGCTGGTGATCCCGTACGCCAGGAACACCGCGCCCTCGTAGTTGTGTTGCGGGATGATGCCCCGGTGCTCGCGATAGTTGTGCGAGTGGACGTCGATGAAGCCGGGGATGATGGTCTTGCCGCTCGCGCTGATGACCCGGGCGCCCTTCGGAATCGGGCACGAGCCGACGCAGGTAATCCGGCTCCCGGTCACCACCAACGTGCCGTTCACCACCTTGCGGTTGGCGAGGGTGACGATCCGCGCGCCGGTAAACGCCACGACGCCCGCCGGGACGTCGCGCTTGGCGGCGAGGGTGATGGTGACGGTATCGGTCTTCTGGGTGGCCTGATGCCAGGCGTAGTACTGGTTCCCGCTTCCGAATTCGACCGTGCCCGCGTCCCGCCAGCGCGGAAACAGGCCGCCGGTGGTGCTGAGCTTGGTGACGGGCAGATTCGACCGGTTGTGGTCGATCTTGACCGGGGTGCCGCCGGTTCCTGAGGGGAGCGGCGTGACGTAGACGTTGTCCGATTCCTGAAACGCCACCCACCGGGCGTCCGGTGACGGTGACGCCTCGTCGGCGAAGGGGAACGTGAGGTGGGCCCGGCGGTCGAGGCCATCGGGGCGGATCGAGTAGAGGGTGGTCTCGCCGGTGCCGGTGTGGGGGTAGTAGATCCGGCCGTTAGGTAGCCAGGTCGGCCGGACGATCTGCGAGCGGATGGCGTTGAACGCCGCGCCGCCGGAGCCGTCGGGGGTAAGCGTCACCCGGACGACCGGGGTCGCGTCGCCGCCCGCCGCGGGTACCCGCACCAGGTCGAACCAGGGGTTCCAGAGGAGGCCCCGGCCATGGCCGGTTTCGCCGGCGCCCTGCGCCACGACGATCTCGCGGCCGTCGGGGCTCCACGCCGGGTGGACGTATTCGCCCGCCGCCCGGGTGAGCTGCTCGGGGGCGCCCCCGGCCGCCCGGATTTTCCAGAGGTGGCCGCCCGCCGCATCGTCCCAACTGGTAAAGGCGATCCACTGTCCGTCCGGCGACCACGCCGGCGCGTACTCGAACGGCCCAAAGCCCTCGCCGGTCACCCGCTTGGGGGTGCCGTTCGGGAGCGCCATGGTCCAGAGCCTGCCTAACGATTGGAACACCAGCGTCTTGCCGTCGGGCGAGGCGGTCTGCCACCGGGCAAACTTGACCGTGAACGGGTCGTCGGTGAGCCGCCCCTGGGTGTTGGCCTGCTCGGAGATGGTCCGGTGGACTTTGGCGGTGAAGGGGATCGGGCTGACCGCGCCGCTCGCTACATCGACCCGGACCAGCTTCCCGCCCTGGGCGATGGTGATGGTCTTCCCATCGCGGGACCACGAATATCCCGGGAGCGGGCGGGTGACCTTGAAGGTCTCCACCATGTCGAGCTCGATCGGATCGACGAGCAGCCGCTCCTGGCCGTTGGCGAGGTTCCGGAGCCAGAGCGCCGTCCGGGGACCGAACGTGTGACCCTTCCATGAGATCGTCCCGTCGGGAATCCGGCGGGCAAAGGCCAGCCACTTCCCGTCCGGCGAGACTTCGGGCGCCGCCATCCCACCGCTCGAGGATTGGACTTGCTGGTTCTGCTCGCCGGACGAGATCGCGGCGATCTCGCCGGTTCGAAGGTCGAGCCGCCGGACCTGGGCCGCGCCCGCCAGGAAGTCGGCGCGCCCGGGGTATTCGCCCATTCCGGCGCCGGTGAACACTTGGAAATAGAGGTAGCGCCCGTCGGCCGACGGCGCCGGCCACGAGGCGCCCGGCTGGGCTTTGGCGGAGAGAATCTCGACGCCGGCGCCGCCGTCCTTGTGGTACATCCAGATCCCGCCGGGGCCGCTCTGCGAGCCGGGCCGCTGGACGTAGAGGTACTGCCCGTCCGGCGACCACGCGGGTTGGGCCGCCTGTGCCGCGGGATCGGTGTAGATCGCCCGCGGGTTCGAGCCGTCGGCGTTCATGACCCAGAGATTGTTCTGGCCCTTTCGGTCGCTGATGAACGCAATCAACGAACCGTCGGGGGAGAGCCGAGGTTGGTAGTTGACCGCGACGCCGGTGTTCTGGGTGAGGACGGTGGCCTCGCCACCCGTGGCCGGCATCCGGTAGAGGTGTCCGAGTAGATCGAAGATCACCCAGGACCCGTCGGGGCTCGCATCCACCGTCATCCAGGTGCCCTCGGAGGTGGTGAAGTCGATGTCGCGGGTCTTTCCCCGGGCCAGGGTCACGTCCCAGGTCTTGTCGGCCGGTTTCTCGGCGGGCTTATCCTGCGCGGTAACCGGCGTGACGAAGCCAGCGGCGGCGAGCGCCGTGGCAAGGAAGCGGCGAAACATGAAGGAACTCCGAGGCAGTGGTCTGCCCTGAAGCTAGCGCCTTGGACTACCCAACGCGCGGTTGGGTTCGGCGTCAGGGTGCGAGGGCCGGGCCAGGTCGTTTTCGAACGCCTGGGCGATATGTAACTCCCGGAGCATGGCCGACTTCTTCGACTGGTGGGCCGACATCCGGCTCAGGATATCGGCGAGGACGTGGACGGCTTGGACCACGTGCGGGCCTTTGTTGAGCATCACGCATTCGGCTCGGTTCCCCATGGCCGCGTCGGTGATCTCGGCCCGGGAGGGCATCCCGGTCTTGGCCAGGGACTCGAGGACCTGGGTGGCCCAGATCACCGGGACATGCGCGGCCTCGGAAATCCAGAGAATCTCCTCCTGGACTTCGGCGAGCCGCTCGAATCCGCACTCGACCGCCAGGTCGCCCCGCGCGATCATCACGCCGGCGGACGGACCCTTCATCGCCGTGAGCAGCATGGCCGGAAGATTCTCGAAGCCCCGGCGGGTCTCGATCTTGAGGACGATGCCCGGGACCGGGCCGGCAGCCCGCTCCGCAAGTTCATGGCGGAGGGCCTCGACGTCGGCGGCTTCCTGAGCAAACGAAAGGGCAACCATGTCGGCGTGCCGGGCCGCGAAGGACAGGTCTCGGCGATCCTTGTCGGTGAGTGCGGGTATGGTGATCCGGCTGTCGGGCAGGTTGATGCCCTTATCCGCCATAAGCCGGTCACCTCCGGCCTTGACCTGTCGGATCCGGACCTCGAGATGAGACGGGAAGACTCGCTCCACCACGCCCCCGATCCGGCCATCGTCGAACCAGATCGACTCCCCGGCTTCGACATGTTCGAAGGCTTCCGGGAGCGTGCATCCGATCGATGCCGGCGCCAGGACCCGGCCCGCGCTGTCGCGGACGGCGGCCGTGCCCGGGGCCTGGTCGCGTCGGACCATCACCATATCGTCCGCGGCCACGGGAATCCTGCCGGCCGAGGGCTCCAACTCCCCGACCACGGCGCTCCCCGTCCCCTCGCCCTCCGGACGGAGGGTCATGCCCGGGACCAAATAAATGGTCTTCGGGCATTCGGCCCAGACCCCGGTATCGGTTCGGTGAACGATCGTGAGGTGACGACGGGCGCCCGAGGCGTCGGTGAGGCTGACCCGTTCGTTCAGGGCGAGCCCGTCAAGCCACCTGCCGGTGAGCGGAATGACGGCGTCGGCCGGGGTCGGCGGGGCGGCCGGCGTTTCCTCCGGGGTGAGCCACACTCGAGCCGGGGCCTTGAGGCGGCCGAACGGATCGCGGGCCGGGGAGATTTTGATGACGGCGGGCCCCGGTTGGATCGGCCCGGTCCGGATCTTGGGCCCCGCGAGGTCCATGCTGATCCGGCACTCCTTGCCCAATGCCCGCTCGGCAGCCCGAAGATGTCGGATCATTCGGCCCCACGCGGCGTCGTCGTCATGGGCGCAGTTGATCCGCATGCACTCCATTCCGGCGTCGACCAACCGATGGACGAGGCGGGGGTCGTCGGCCGCTTCGCTCGGCATGGTGACCATGATCCGGACCGAACGGCCCGCCGGTTCCGGCCCGAGCAATCCGATCGTATGCTCGTCGAGCAGCGCACGCCCCTGCCCGAAATCGAGTTCGGCCGGATCGGAGGGCGGGCTTTGGTCCTCCCCGCCCATCAGCCGAAGGGCCCGGATAACCGCATCGACCGTGGACAAGACATGCGACTCGGCCCGACCTAACGATGAAAGGCCGAGCGCGGCCAGGCGCGGCTGGAGGGTACGAACATCATGGCCTCGCATCGCGAGATAGTGGACCAAGTTGCGGGCGCTCACGGCAAAGGCTCGGTGCACGCCGGCGAGCAGGGCCTCCGACCGGGACTCCAGGGCTCGCATCGACCGGCGCAAGGCCTCGAGTTCGATAATCAGGGAATCCATGGCGGAAAACTGAACTGGTTGCGTCACGGCAGGGTCACGTTTTTCTACAGAATCCTTCATGGTCGGCTCACCGGGCCCGGCCCGTTAGATCCCCCTGATGACGCGCCGGATTCTGGTAACCGACGGGATCGACCGGCCCGGTGATAGTCACCATCGGCTACTCGCCCCCCCTGTCGCCGTTCGGTTGGTCTTCTACAGAGGACGGCCAGAGTCGGGTCGTTCCGCCGCGACGGCGGCACCGATCGACGTCGACACGGCGACAGCCGCCCGCGTCGCCGCGGTTGCCAGGTAGCCATCGATGTCTTCCTCGATCACCCACGGGAACGCCGGGACCGGACCCACCACTTGGTTCTGGTAGGCTCGGAGCATGATTTCGCGGAAGATCGGAAGGGCCGCCCGCCCCCCGGTTTCTTGGGCTCCGAGGGTCCGATTGTCGTCGAATCCGATCCGGACGGCCACCGTGATTCCGAGGGCCCCGTAGGTGGACCCGACGAACAGCGCGTCGCGGAAGTCGTTGGTCGTGCCGGTCTTGCCCATGACTGGGATCGGGAAGTCCTGTCGATTAAGGGCGTTCCCCGTTCCACCAGGAATTCGAATCACCCCACGGAGCCCATCCTGGATCTCGTAGAGTCCGGCGGAGCTGACCTCGCCGGCTGGCGACGCCACCCGGTAGACTTCGCTTCCGGAGCCATCGGTCACCCGATCGATAATGTGGGGTTCGGCCCGGATACCCGACGCCATGGCGCGATAGACGCTTGCCAGCTCCACTAAGCGCACCTCCGACGCCCCGAGCGCCGTGCTGATGAAGGGCTGCACCGGGGAGCGAATTCCCATTTCCCGGGCCATCCCGATGACCCGATCCAGGCCGATCCGGCGCGTCAGCCATACCGCCACCGTATTGCGGGATTCGGCCAGGGCTTGGCGGGCCGGGATTCGGCCTTTGAACCGATGGTCGTAGTTGACGATCCATTTTGTCGCGCCATCGGCGCCACCGGGTACCGAGATCGGCTCGTCGGGTACCGGCGTATCGAGGTCGATGTCCTCGCGGAACGCCGCCAAGTACACCAGCGGCTTCCAGGCGGACCCCGGTTGTCGCATCGCCCCGGTGGCGCGGTTGAAGTCGGAATAGACGTTAGGTCGGTTTCGGTACACCTGCCGCCCGCCCGCCTCGGCCAAGATCGCCGCGTCCGAGTTGTGGAGCACCACCACGGAGCCTTGGATTTTGCCTCGGGCCGCCGGGTGCCGCCGCTCGTATTGGGCCAGGCCGTGCTCCAGGGCGTCGTTCACGATGACCTGGACGCGCTCGTCCACGGTGGTGTGGATCGAGATCTTGCCTCGAAAGAGATCGTCGAGCTGGAACCGGTCCCCCCCGTGCTCCTTCAACTCGTCGATGACGTGCGCGATCACGGCGGGGGCCAGGGTCCCGACCGGACTCACCGCCGTGACCTGAATCGGCTTGGCCTGGCTGCGACGGGCAAGATCTGGGGAGACGTAGCCGTTGCGTGCCATGAGGGCCAGGATCGCATTGCGGCGACGGAGCGGTCGCGGGGCGCCGGCGACCGGAGCGTATTCGCGGGGAGACTTGCTGATCCCCGCGAGCAGCGCGGCCTGGTCGGCGTCGTCCGGGGTGTAGGTCGCCAGAGGCTTGTCGAAGTAGTAGGTCGAGGCGGCCGCGAAGCCGTACCGCCCGTTGCCCAAATAGATGTAGCTGGCGTACCGGGCAAAGATCTCCTGTTTCGCTCGGTCTTTCGATCCGTAGTGGCGCTCCATTTCCCGCTCGACCCAGAGCGCCAAACGCGCCTCTTCGAGCTTCCGAAGGAGCTTGTTCGCCGTCGGTGCCCCCAGCGCCGCCGCCAGGAATCCCGGGGCGAGGCCGCGACGGAAGAGCGTGTCGTCGTTCTCATGCCGCATCCGTGCCCCGAGAAAAAAACCGCGGACGAGTTGCTGCGTCAGCGTTGATCCGCCCTGAGCAAGCCGGAGCCGGAAGCCCTCGTCTCCACTCCGCCATCTATCCACTGTATGCGCGGCGGTTTTCTGAAACACCCGGGGCAGGACGCTGAAATCAATGCCGGAGTGGGAGAAGAAGTTCTTGTCTTCGGCGGCCAAGATCGCCTGGCGCAGGATGACCGGAACGTCGTCGTACGAGACCATCTGTCGATGTTCGACCGCCAAGGCGATCAGGACGTTGCCCCGGGCGTCGAAGACCTGGCCGGTGGTGGGCACCTCGAACCGAATGATCGACTGGGGGTCCGGCAGGTCGCGCTGGTCGAAATAGAGCCGGTACCCGAGGGCGATCAGCAGGAGAAGCAGGAGCACGAATGGGATCAGCGCGAGGATGACGGCGCCTCGAAGCCGGCGAACCCTGCGGCGTCCTCGAGGCTGTCGCCCGAGCCCCAGGACGCGCCATCCCGTCAGCGAGTCCTTGACGAAATCGCCGCCGTGACGCCAACCACGCTTTCCGGCGCGTACCTGTTGATGACGGGTTAACAACATGTCCTCCTCCGCCCTCAAGTTGGGGGGTCGCCCCCTGCCGGCGGTATCGCTCGTTCGGTTGAGGGACACTCACTCCAAAGAGGGCGGCGCCCCGCATCCCGGTAACGGGGCGTGGGGGCTTCGAGCCGCCCCGTTAGATTCCGCCAATGACGTTTCGCATCCTTGTAACCGACGGGATCGATCGCGAGGGCATCGATCTTCTTCACGCCGCCCCCGACTTCGTCGTCGACGAACTGCCCACTCTCCCGCCCGACGAACTGCTGGCCCGGATCGGCGACTACGACGCCATCGTCGGGCGGAGCGCCACCAAGATTTCCGAGCCCCTGCTCCGGGCCGGCCGCCGCCTCAAGGTCGTCGGCCGGGCGGGGGTGGGGGTCGACAACGTCGCCATCGACACCGCCACCCAACTCGGCATCGCGGTCATCAACGCCCCGGCCGGCAACACCGTGGCGGTCGCGGAGCTGTGGTTCGGGGTGATGCTGAGTCTCCTCCGGCACCTGCCCCAGGCCACCGCGTCGATGCAGGCCGGGCGGTGGGAGCGCGACCGGTTCCTCGGCACCGAGCTCAAGGGCCGGACGTTGGGCGTCGTCGGGCTGGGCCGGATCGGGGGCGAAATCACCACCCGGGCCCGCGCCTTCGGCATGAAGGCCCTGGCCTACGACCCCTACGTGTCCGAGGAGCGCTTTCTGGCCCTTCAGGCCGGCCGAATCACGACGTTGGGCGGACTGTGCGAGGTGGCCGATATCCTGACGGTGCATACCCCGCTGACCGATGAGACCCGGCATCTGATCGGAGCGGCGGAGTTGGCCCGGATGCGCCCCGGATCGATCGTCGCCAATTTGGCCCGCGGCGGGATCGTCGACGATGACGCCCTTCGCGCGGCTCTCGAACGCGGCCACCTTCGGGGGGCGGCGCTCGATGTCTATGTCTCCGAGCCCCTCAAGGGCGACCACCCGTGGCGGGGGGTCGATCAGGTCGTTCTCACCCCACATCTCGGGGCGTCGACCGCTGAAGCGCAGCGGAACGTGGCCGTGGACGCCTGCGAAGCCGTTCGCGACGCCTTGCTCCGGGGTGATCTGTCCCGGTCCCTCAACGTCAGTATGCCGGCCGGCGACTGGGCGGGGCTCAAGCCGAGCGTCGATCTGGCTCGCCGGTGCGCCGGAGTGGCGCGGACCCTGCTCGCCGACCGAGGGGCCCGGGCCATCGAGTCGATCACCTTGAAGCGGGGGGGCGACCTCGGTTCGGCGGGAACCACGCTGCTGGCGGCCGCCGCGTTAGGCGCGCTCGATGGGGTGATGGACGAATCCCGGCTCAATCTCATCAATGCCCGGGCGGTGGCCACGTCCCGCGGCATTGCGCTCGGCATTGCCGAAGATTCGGTGCCGTCCCACGCCCGGGCGGTCGAGGTCCGGATCGTCGCTGATGGGCAGGAAATCCGGATCGGCGGGGTGGCCCCGCTCGATGCCTTGCCCCGGTTTACCCGGGTCGGCCCCTTCCATGTCGACGTCGCACCGAAGGAAACCCTGATCGTGCTCACCAACCGGGACGTGCCCGGGGTCATCGGCCACGTCGGGACGGCGTTGGCCGATGCCGGGGTCAACATCGCCGAGTACCACCAGGCCCGGCTCCAGGCCGGGGGCGAGGCGCTCGCGGTGATTGCCGTCGACGGCCCCGGCGGTCCGGGTCTCCGCGAGGTGCTGCTCCGGATTCCCGATGTCCAGGCCGCCTCGGTCATCCACTTCCGGTCCGACGACGGATGAAGCTCGTCACCGATCGGGATGTTCTCGAAGGGTTTGCCGCCGACGCCTCGGGCCTGGTGATGCGGCCCGAGGCGGTGGCCCGCCCGACCTCGGCGGCCGAGGTCGTGGAGATCCTCCGGGAGGCCACGGCAACCCGAACCTCGGTGACGCCGGCGGGCGGGCAGACCAGCACCACGGCCGCGAGTATCACCGATCGGGGGATCTTGTTGTCGACCCGGTCGCTCGACCGGGTGCTCGAGGTCGATCCGGTGGCCCGGACGGCCCGGGTCGAGTCGGGGGTCCTGATCGGCGACCTCCAGCGCGTGCTGGCCCCGCATGGACTGTTCTTCGCGCCCGATCCGACCAGCGATCAGGAGTGTACCGTCGGCGGGGCCATTGCCTGCAATGCATCGGGGCCCAGGACCCTGCGGTATGGCGCCACCCGGGCCCACATCCGGGCGTTGACCGTGGCGCTGGCCGATGGCAAAGTCATCGAGATCCGGCGGCCGGCGTTGGAGAAGAACACGGTCGGATATCCGCCGCTCCAGGATCTGGTGGATTGGTTCGTCGGGAGCGAAGGCACGCTGGGCGTGGTGCTGGCCGCCGAACTGGCGTTGTTGCCGAAGCCGGTGGTCGAGCTTGGCTTGGCGATTCCCTTCGGCACTGAGGCGGAGGCGCTCGGATTCGTCGTGGCGGCCCGGGAGTCGAGGGTGGTTGCGCCGCGGTGTCTCGAGTTTCTGGACCGGGCCGCCGCGGCGATCGCGAGGGCCGATGGCGGCGATGCGGTGTGGCCGGAGGACGTCGGCGCCGTGGTGTATGTCGAGGAGGCGCGGGACGACGAGCCGCCGCTCGAGGCGTGGCTCGCCCTGGCGGAGGAATTCGGGGCCGATACCAACAGCGTCAATGTGTTCGACGGTGAGGCCGCGTTGGCAGTGGCGCGACGGCTCCGGCATGCGGTTCCGGCCGCGATGTACGAACGAGCCGCCCCGTGGCGGTCGGCCGGTGGGCGGCGGGTCTCGACCGACTGGGCCGTGCCCTACCGGCGGTTGGCGGATGTGGTGGCGGAACTCCGCCGGTGGGCCGACGAGGCTGGGTTGATGCCGCCGGTGGTGTTCGGGCACGCCGGGAACGGACACCCCCATTGCAACTACATCGGCCGGGACGCGGCGGAGGTTCGGCGAATCGAGGCGGTCGTCGAGCGGACCTTGCGCGAGGTCATCACGTTAGGCGGGACCGTGGCTGCGGAGCACGGCATCGGCAAAGTCAAAGCCAAGTGGCTCCCGTTGCAGTTCAGTGCCACCCAGCAACGGATGCTTCGGGCCGTCAAGCGGGAGCTCGATCCCGCCGGGTTGCTCGCGCCCGGCAACATCCTCGTTGACGGCCCGGCCAAGTCCGACTAGACTAGTCCCTATAGTTGGCCGGATCAAAGTCCAGCGAGACCGTCACCTGACGAGGTCTCGCTCTTTTTTTCACCGGCCCCCCCTTTTTCGGATTGCCGATCATGATGTCGACGGAAACCATGGGCTGGGTCGTCTTCGCGTCGGTGTCGGCGCTCCTGCTCGCGGCCGACATCTTCATCCTCAATCGCCGGGCCCACGTCCTGTCGATCCGGGAAGCGTCGCGATGGAGCGCCGTGGTGATCGCCACGGCACTCAGTTTCGGCGGGTTCGTCTGGTGGATCCGCGGTTCGACCACGGCGCTCGAGTATTACGCCGGGTATCTGGTCGAGCTCTCGCTGTCGGTCGACAACCTGTTTGTGTTCATCTTGATCTTTCAGTACTTCGCGGTGCCGGCCGCGGCGCAGCCGAAGGTCCTCAACTGGGGCATCTTCGGCGCCGCGGTGATGCGGGCGATCATGGTCGTGGCCGGCACCGTGATCCTCGGCCGGTTCGAGTGGCTCTTCGTCGTCATGGGAGTGATCCTCGTCCTCACCGCGGTCAAGATGTTCCAGACCGCCGAGCAACGGATCGAGCCGGAGAAGAACCCGTTGGTCCGCTTGTTCCGCCGGCTGGTGCCGATGTCCGGAGCGTACGAGGGTACCTCGTTCTTCGTCAAATCCAAGGCCGGATGGCAGGCGACCCCGCTGCTGCTGGTGGTGTTCGTCGTCGAGTGGACCGATCTCGTGTTCGCGATCGACAGCATTCCGGCGGTCTTCGCGATCACCCGGGATCCGTTCATCGTCTACACCTCAAACATGTTCGCGATCCTGGGACTCCGGGCGCTGTTCTTCGTTCTGGCCGACGCGCTCGACAAGTTCGCCTATCTCAAGCCGGGGGTCGGGTTGATCCTCGGATTCGTCGGGCTCAAGATGATCGTGGGCCATTGGTATCACCTGCCGATCGGGATTTCGCTCGCGGTCATCGTCTCGATCTTGGTTGGGTCGATCGTTTTGTCCGTAGTTCGACGGCCGGCCACCCCGGGGGCTCCAACCTGAGGGTGCTCCGGCTGCCTATCTCGGGGCTCCGGCGTACCTGAGCGCTGACGGCGTTTGACAGCCGACGATCGCCGGGGCCTTGTGGACGAGGTCGTCATTCTCGATCGCGGCCACCATGAACAGCGCAAAGTCCACCCGGCGGGTGAGATTGCTCTCGAGGATGGGGTCGCCCACGTGCCGGCTCCACACGGGCAGCCCCTGGCTCTCGCCTTCCTCGAGATCGCTTCCGCGGACGACGGTCCACCGGGTGTCGCTGGCGAACACCCGTCGGCACGCCTCCACCTGGTCGTCGAGTTCGGCGACGCGAGCCAGCTTCGCGATCAGGCCGAAGACCCGGACGAACGCCCTGAAGCTCCGTGAATACCGGTCCTGTCCGTCGCGGGTAATGTGCCATCCGCAGGAGAACACGAGGCGCGCCCCCGGAGGTGCAAGGTCGAGCACCGTCTGGGCGGTCCCCGACGCGTACTGTTGGACCCCCCACGGCACCAGCACGACGAGCACGCCGTCGCAGTCCGCTACGGCGCGGCGGATGACTTCGCGGTCGTTGGTGGCTCCCGGCACGATCGTGATCCGGCCCTTGAAGGCGGCGAGCTTCGCCACGCTGCGTTCCCGGCACACGCCCACCACCTCGTAGCCCCGATCCAGCGCGTGCCGGACCATGTACTTACCGAGCTTCCCGGAGGCCCCAACGATGCACACTCTCACGGTGCACCCCGGGGCAGCCCGCCAAGAACAAGGCGGGATCGATGAAAGACCCGCCAGCGGGCGGTCATGGCGCCGCGAGGTACCGGTTGAAGAACGCGATCGTTCGCTCCCAGGCCAGCTTCGCCGCCGCCGCGTCGAACCGCGGTGTGGTGTCGTTGTTGAAGCCGTGCTGGGTGCCCGGATACAGATACCGTTCATATCGCACATTGGCCGCTCGCAACGCCTGCTCGAAACCCGGCCAGCTCTCGTTGATCCGGGGATCCGCCTCGGCCGATTGGATCAGCAGCGGCGCCCGGATCTTCGGCACGTCCTCGAGGTTCGGGGACGAACCATAGAACGGAACCCCGGCCAACAGGTCGGTCCCGAGCCGGGTGGCGAGGTAGTTCACCATGCCGCCGCCATAGCAAAAACCCACCGCGCCGATCCGGCCGGTGCAATCCGGGCGTCCCTTGAGGAAACCGGCCGCCGCGACGAAATCTTCCCGGGTCTTGGTTTGGTCGAGTTGCCGGAACGCTTCCCGGGCCTTGTCCTCGTCACCCGGGTATCCGCCCAAGGGAAACAGGGCGTCGGGGGCGAACGCCACGAAGCCGTCGAGGGCCAGGCGCCGGGCGATGTCCTCGATATGGGGGTTGAGCCCGCGGTTCTCGTGAATCACCAGGACACCCGGCCGCCGGCCGGCCGCGCCGGCGGGGCGAACGAAGTACCCCCGCATCTTCCCGTATCCGTTCGGCGAGTCGTACTCCAGATACTCGGGCTCGATCCGGGGGTCCGCTGGTTTCACCACCTCAGCCTCGAGGAACTTCGGGCTCAACTGGTCCAGCAGCATGGCCGCCGTGACGCCGCCAACCGCGAACTTCGCGGCGCGGTCGAGGAAGGTTCTCCGGTCGATGGCCCCGTGAACGTAGGCATCGAACAGGATCAGCAGTTCTTGATCGAAGTCGTGGGCGGTTTTGCGTTCCATGGTCAATCCTCCTTCCTAATGATCGGTGCCGGGGGGCTAACTGGCAAATCGGGGGTGCATCCGGTCCTGAATTCTCGTACCTTCGCAGGGTTCCCGAGTCCACCTTCACTCAGACGGAGTCTTCCGCATGCGACCCACCCGACGCGATTTCATCAAGACGGGCGCCGCCGCGGCGGGCGCCCTGGCAATCGGCCTTCACGGTTGCGCCAAGGGTGAGTCGCCGGCACCCGATGCGCCGCCGAAGCCGCTCCGGATCCTGATTCTCGGCGGCACCGGATTCATCGGACCCCACATGGTCCGCCGGGCCCGCGAGCGCGGCCATACCATCACCCTGTTCAATCGGGGCAAGAGCAACGACGACCTGTTTCCCGATCTCGAGACCCTGATCGGCGACCGCGACGGGAAGCTCGACGCCCTGAAGGGCCGCCAGTGGGACGCGGTGATCGACACCTCCGGCTACGTCCCGCGCCTCGTCCGCGACTCGGCCGGCCTGCTCAAGGGTTCGGCCAGCCAGTACCTGTTCATCTCCTCGGTCTCGGCCTACGCGAAGTTCGACGTGGCGGGCATCACCGAGGACGCCCCGGGCGGCACCCTCAAGGACCCGACGGTCGAGGCGATCACCGAGGAGAGCTACGGACCGCTCAAGGTCCTCTGCGAAAAGGAGGTTGAGCAAGCGTTTCCGACCGGAGCCATCGTGGTCCGGCCCGGCTACATCGTGGGCCCGGGAGACAGCACCGACCGCTGGACCTACTGGCCGGTCCGGGTGGCGGCCGGCGGTGAGGTGCTGGCACCGGGAGAGCCCGCGTACCCGATGCAGATCATCGATGCGCGCGACCTGGCCCAGTTCGTCGTCCACCTGATCGAGCAGCGCACCACCGGCACGTTCAACGCGGTCGGGCCGGCCAAGCCGTTGCCGATGAGCGAGGTGCTCGACCGGCTCAAGGCGGTGACCGCCTCCAATGCCACGTTCACCTGGGTGGACGCGGCCTGGCTCGAGCAGCAAAAGGCCCAGTTCCCGATCTGGAACGGACCGACCGGCCCATACGCCCAGGTTCACACGGTCAGTAACGCGCGGTCAGTGGCGGCGGGGCTCACCTACCGGCCGCTCGAGGAAACCGCTCGTGAGACGCTCGCGTGGTGGAACGCCCTGCCCGAAGACCGGCGGAACGGGATGCGGTCGGGCCTCCGGCAGCCGCCCTCGCTTGCGGCGGAAACGGCGTCGATGGCCCAACAGATGGCGGCGGAGGCCAAGCTCCTCGCGGCGTGGAAAGCGCGGAAGTAGATCAGTAGGTTCCGCCGAGGAACACCGCATTGGCGAAGATCGGCATCAGCCCACGGAAGAGATCCCGATAGTTCGGGTCGTGGGCAAACGCGATGATCCGCCCTTGGCCCACCGACTCGGTCCAGAGCCACGGCGACTCGCCGAGCCGGGCGGGGACCTCGGGCCAGTAAAACCCAGCCAGGCGGACTCGGGCCGCCGGCGCAAACCGGATCACGGCCTCTCCCGCGCGGAGATCCTTGGGCACCGAGAAGATCCGGTCGGAGTTGGCGAACACCGGGATCTCGGTCTCGGTCAGGCCGGCCAGCAACGGCGACAACGTATCGACGGTGGCCCGCGCGATGACGCCGGGCATCCGGGCGGGCAGGGGGGCGCCGCCGGCGCTGTCGGCGCGGGTCGAGTCCCGCCGGACCCGGAGCCGCGCGAGCTTGGTGCTCTCCTGGGCCAGCCACGCCGACGATCCGTCGATCGTGATCAACACCCCGCCCCGGCGGACCCAGTCGCCCAACTGGGTCCGGCCACCATCGCCTAACGCCTGATCGAGTCCGCCACCGAACACCGACGGGATGATCAACACGGTATAGCCGTCGAGGGCTCTTCCCCCGATCGAGGCCGCATCGAGCAACGTCGTGGGGTAGCCGATCCGTTGATCCATTGCGTACCACGTGAACCCCCACGACCCGCCTGACACCGGACTCCCGGTCAGAATCGCGACCTTGGCGAGCGGAATCGGGTTGACTGAGTTCGACCCGAGGTCGGTGCCCTGGTCCACCCCGGCCGAGGCGACCGGATGGACCGTGGCGCCCGCGGCCACCGCCAATCGGGCCACCGTGCCGTGGACCGAGCTGTCGTTGGCCGCCACCCGGACCACGAACGCCCCGTTCGGGAACGACACCCCGCCCGACGTGAACGACCGGGGAGCGTGCCACACCCGGATCGAATCGGCCAAGAGCGACGCGAGCAGGCGGATCGATGCCTCGCTCCCGGGCGCGAAGGCGTACCCATAGCGGGCCCGGGTCGGTGCGGGTGCGGCGGCCCGGCCGGCGCCGGTCGCGGGGGTGAGGCCGCTCGGCAGCGTTCGGAGGGTCCACGCCTTGAGCCGGAACGCGTAGGGCAGCGCCCAGGCCGTGAGGTCGTAGAACCGGTCGCCCTGGCCGGTCCGTCTGATTTCGAGTTCGTCCTTCACGAACGCCGAGTCGAGTTCGGCCTCCGGTTCCAGGATGGACTTGGCCAGATGCCCCTGCGGTTGGGCGAAGTCGACCAGGTAGCTCCCGGCTCGAAGGCGGGTGGCTGCGGCCGGCGCCGACGCGCCGAACGGCGTGGCGTCCTTGAAGTCGGCGTCGGTCGTCAGGGACTGGACGTCGATGCCGTTGGCCCGGAGGGTGGCGGCCAGGCTGTCGGCGCGGCCCTGTCCGTCGCGTTCGAAGGCCACGGCACGCATCGGACCGCGGGCGTGAAGACTGATCGCGCCTTGGCGGGCCGCGGCGTAGTCATTGACCAATTCGGTCCGGCGTCGAGCCGAGGTGCGGACCGTGGCCCATTCGGCGGCGAAGTGCTCCCAGGCGGCTTGATGCAGGGTCCGCCGGGCGCCGTCTTGCCGGTTGACGTTGCCGCCCGACGAGGAGCCCGATTCGAACAACATGCCGACCGAGCCGGTGAGCATCGGCCAGCCCTCGCCGTATCCGGGGTAGAAGGAGTCGTAGCCCTCCCGCCGGAAGTAGGACCAGCCGTGGACGTCGAACGCCGCCCCGTGGGCCGCGGCAAAAATGTCGAACCACTTGAACAGGTGGGCCGGATTGTTCTTGTTGTCGGGCTCTCGGGGCGGGGCGAAGTAGAAGCTCGCGTCGGAACCTTGCTCGTGAAGGTCGACGGTGACGTGCGGCATCCACTTGAGGAAGTTGGCGACCCGGCCCCGGGTCTCCGGGTGCGACAGGATGAACCAGTCCCGGTTGAGGTCGAAGCCGTAATGGCTGCCGCGGGCTCCCGGCCACCCGCCCGAGTTGTTGAGCGCCCGCGGATCGCTCGGCCAGCTCGTGGTACTCCGCCAACTCTCGAATTGATGGGTGTGACGCTCGCGTCCGTCCGGATTCTGATTGGGATCGATCAGCACGACGGTGCTGTCGAGCGCCATCCGGGTCTCCGCGTCGGTACCAGCGGCCAATTGGTACAGGAGCGCGAGACCGGCTTCGACGCCGGACGCTTCGCCGCCATGAACCGAATGCCCGAGCCACACGATCGAAGGCAGTCGCGCCGCGGCGGTAGCTAGTTCAGCGGCGGAGGCACCGCGGGGATCGGCAATCCGCTTCGCATCCGCCTGGATGGCCTTGATCCGGGCTTGGTTCGCCTCGGAGGTGATCGTGATCAAGAACATCTCGCGGCCCTCGAACGAATGGCCGACCGTGTCCACGGTCACCCGCTTGGAAACGGCGGCGATCCGTTCGAGGTACCGGGTCATGGCCCGGTGGGTCGTGAACCGCTGCCCGAAGTCATAGCCCAAAATGGCCCGGGGTGTCGGCACCGCGGGATCGTAGGTTCGGCCGGGTTCGCTGAACGCATGCTGGGCCACCCCGATCGTAGGGGCGAGCATGAGGGCCAACACGGCACTGCGAAGGACGCTGGGCATTCGGAATTACCGTTTCACGCCGGCACTGACTGCCGGGACGATTGAGAGCACCACCGCCGACGGATGCGCCGGGCCGTGATGGATGACGTTATGCGCGACCACCGGGTCCTTCTCGTTGTAGTTGGGCCCGCCGGTATTGAGGTTCCGCTCGTACACCGGGAACGCGCTGCTCGCGATCGCCACCCGGATCCGGTGCCCGGCCTGGAACGTGTTGCTGGTCACCAGCGGGGGGATCTCGACCTGGTAGACTTGGCCCGCTTCCATGAACACGGGGGCGTCGTAGCCCTGCCGCCACCGGACCCGGAGCGCCTGCTCGTCGAGATTGTACGCCTTCCCGTCGGGATGGACGTCGACCAGCTTGACCATAAGGTCGGTGTCCTTGGCGTCGGAGGCCAAGTAGAGCGTCACCGTGACCGGTCCGGTCACATTGACTGGGGCCGAGAGGGGCGGGGATGTGTACACCAACACGTCCGGCCGGGCCTGAACCGGTGACTGATCGAACGAGCCGGGGATGGCGGCGTTGAAACAGCAGACCTGCCCGCCGAGGCTTGGCGTGGGTTTGAGCGGGTCGTAGGTGTACCGGTCGAGCCCGGCGGTCTTGGGGCGGGTCAACGTGAGGCGTCCGTTGCCGGCCGCCGTGTTGGCCCCGCCGTCGCTGGTGAGGAAGTAGGTTTGCCGGGTGGCCTCGCGCGGGGGCCAGGTGTCGAAGGTCCGCCAGGCCTTGGCGCCCATGTCGTAGGCCCGGACCCGGGGCTCCTTCTCGATCCCATTGTCGATGCCCTTGAGCCAGCGGTCGTACCAGCGGACCAGGAACCCGGTGTAATCGAACCGGGCATCGCCCATGTCGCGCTCGCCGACGATGGTGTGCTCGCTCTCGACCCGCCCCATCTGACAGTGGGCCGTCGGAGCAATGATCATGAACGTGTTGTTTCGGGCCGCCTCCGTTGCGGCGTGGGCGGTCTGGTACTCGAACATCGCCAGATTCGGCCCGGTCGACACGTCGTACCATGAGTTGATGTAGAGCGCCGGGGCGCCGTTCCGGTCGCCCTCGGACCCGAACTCGATGGTGCGCCACCTCGGATCGCTGAGCGGCCAGGTCATGAAGGCGTCGAGATCACTCGGTGCCGAGCCGATCCGGCCGGGAATGGCGCTGAGCGGCAGGGTATTGATGACACTGTCGAAGCTGACCCGGGGAATCGTCTCGGGTTCGAGGTTCCACGACCGGGCGATCCGGAGCATGTCTTCCCGGCTGAGCTCCGGCGGAAACGACGGCTTGTACTTGTATCCGGCCCCATGGTACCACGAAAGCCAGAAGTTCTGGAACACCCCGCCTCGATAGTGGTTACCCATCTCGTTGTAGGGCCCGATCCGGCCGATCCCCGCGCCCGACCCGCGCGGCACCGCGGCCGCGAAGGCCGGGTGGTGCATCGCGTTCATCCGATGTTGCTCCTCGGCGCTCGACGAACAGCCTAACGCTCCGACCTTACCGTTGGACCACGGCTGCTTCGAGAGCCAGTCGATCGTGTCGTACGAATCCGGGCCCGAACCACCCAAGTAGGTGTAGACGCCCTCGGAGAAGTACCGCCCCCGGACGTTGACGTAGGCCAACGCGTAGCCGTTTTCCAGGAACCGCTGGTTCTCGGCCGAGGCGGGGTTGATGAGATAGGGATAGAAGGTCAAAATCGTGGGCAAGTTCTGCCGGGGCCGGTTCTTCGGAAAGAAGACCGATCCGCTGAGCCGCTTCCCATCGCGCATCGGGATCCGGAGCATCTCCTCCCGGTCCACCTGGGTCGCGAAGTAGGTCGCCACCGGGTTGGCCTGGGTTTGGGCCGGCAGGATGCCCGGCCCGGCCGCGACGAACGCGACGACGGCGGCCAAGGGAAATCGACGGAATCGGTCAATCGGCGGCATGGGTGCTCCAGAGTGGCGGGACGGCATGTACGGTATCGCCGAACGGTGCGAACTCCAACCCTTGACCCCCGCGCGGATTCGACTCCCGCACCGGCCTTGCGCCCGGTCCCCCCTGCTTCGATCTTCGCCTCATCCACGCCATCTCTGGAGTCGTCCATGGCCCGCCGTCACCTCGGCCTCGTGCTGTCGCTCGCCTGTGCCGCCATCCCTGCCTTCGCCCAGGCCCCCGACCCGCTCTGGGACGTTACCAAAGCGCGCGGAACCCCGAAACAAATCGACTTCACCACCAGCGAGGGGACCTGGATGTCCACCGACATCACCCCGGACGGCCGCTGGATCGTGTTCAACCTGCTCGGGCAGATCTACCGGGTCGCCGCCGCCGGCGGGGCCGCGGAATGTCTGACCGAAAGCACCGGGATCGCGGTGAACTATCACCCCCGGATCTCGCCCGACGGATCAACCATCGCGTTCATCTCCGACCGGAACGGTCAGGCCAACCTCTGGCTGATGGACACGGACGGCAAGAATCCGCGGGCGGTAACCCAGGAGATGGGCGGCCGGTTCCATGAACCCACTTGGTCGCCCGACGGGCGATTTCTGGTGGCGCGGCGGATCGACGCGGTGAACCTGTTCAACTCGACCCTGGTGATGGTGCACAAGGACGGCGGCCAGGGCTCGACCCTCGTTAAGATCGAGAACAACCTGGTCCCGGGCGGCCCCAAGATTTCTCCCGACGGCCGCTACCTCTACTACCAAGCGTCCCTCGGCCCCGTGAACGGCTACTTCAGCCGCAACGACGTCCTGATGGGCGACGTCCAGATCCGCCGGCTCGACCTCCGGACCGGCCGGACCGACCAGATCACCGCCGGGCACGCCCAACAACAGGACCACGGCTCGAGCGGCGGCGGCTACGCGGTCGAACTCTCGCCCGACGGCCGCTACTTGGCCTTCGCCCGGAAAATGCCCGACGGGACCATCAGCTACAAAGGCAAGAAGTTCGGTCCCCGGACGGCCCTCTGGATCCGGGACCTCGAGAGCGGCGCCGAGCGACTGGCGATGGACCCAGTCGAGGTGGACTTCACCGAAGGGTTAGGGCCGGTGGACCAAGTCCTCCCGGGGTACCGATGGACCTCCGACAACCGGATCGTGATCTCCCAAGGCGGGAAGATCCGCCGGCTCGACCTCGCCACCGGAGCCGTCACCACGATTCCGTTCACCGCCCGAGTCAAGCGGCTCGCGTCCGAGCGAGTGGTCCCGTCCCACCGCCTGAGCGACGGCCCGGTCGAGATCAAGTTCCCCCGCTGGCACACCGTGAGCCCCGACGGCCGGATGCTCGCGTTCCAAGCCGTCGGCCGGATCTGGCTGATGGACCTCCCCACCGGAACGCCTCGGCGCCTAACGCCCAGTTCATTTGGACCCTATGAGTACATGCCGGCCTGGTCGCCGGACGGCCGAAGCCTCGCGTTCGCGTCCTGGGACGACCGCGAGCGGGGCGGACTCTGGCGGGTCGCGGCTTCCGGCGGCGAGCCGGTCCGGATCACTCGCGAGCCGGGCGAATGGCTGGAGCCCGTTTGGGCGCCCGACGGCCAGACCATCGTGGCGGCGAAGGGCGCCGGTGCCACCGCGCGGGGCCAGGGCCTCGCCCGGAGCCAGTACTGGGACGTCATTGCACTCCCTGTCGGCGGCGGCGCGGGCACGACGTTAGGCAGGACCGACGACGCCGCCCGAGTGTCCTTCGCGAACCAGCGGATCTTCTATACCGAAGGCGTCGCCGGTGGCCAGCTCCTGGTGTCGGTTCGCCCCGATGGGCTCGACCGGCTCGAGCACCAGCGGCTCCAGAACGCCGGGGAGGCGGCGGTCTCGCCGGACGGGCAGTGGGTCGCCTTCATGATGGGCGGCAATACCTACCTCACCCCTCTCGCGCCGACCAGTTATCCGGCCGCGGTTCCGGCGGTCGGGAAAACGGGCGGGCCGCTGCCGGCCACCCGGCTCTCCACCATGGGCGGCCTGTTCCCCCGATGGCGTGCCGCCGGGACGCTGACATTCGGCAACGGCGCCTCGCTCGTCTCCTACGACCTCGCCACCCGCCGGGCCGATACGGTCGCGGTCAAGCTCTCGGTGCCCCGCGACCTTCCCACCGGATCGATCGCGGTCACCAACGCCAAGATTCTCACCATGGCTAACCGGCAGGTGATTCCTCGAGGCACCGTGGTGATCAAGGCGGGCCGAATCAGCTGTGTGGGGAGCTGCTCCGTTGCCGGAGTCGACCGGGTGCTCGACGCCAAAGGAAAGACGGTGATGCCGGGCTGGGTCGACATGCACGCCCATCACCATTCCGAAATGGCGGGCGTCGAGTCGGTCCATGACTTCCAGAACGCGATCTACCTGGCGTACGGGGTCACCACCACCCACGACCCCGCCACGGTCTCGATGGGCGCCTTCCCGCAGGCGGAACTGGTTGAGGCGGGCGGGATGATCGGGCCCCGGATCTTCGCGACGGCCGAGAACATTGTGGCGAGCGAGAACGCCTTCAACAACGTCTTCGCCAACGCCGAGGAGGCGTATCAGGACGCGGCCCGACGGGTGGGGTGGGGTGCGATCTCGCTCAAGGAATATCTCCAGCCCGATCGGCGCCGGCGCCAGTGGGTGGTCGAAGCGGGCCGACGCCTCGGCGTCATGGTGACGGCCGAAGGCAGCATCGACATCGATCACAAGATCAGCATGGCGCTCGACGGTCACACCGGGTTCGAGCATCCCACCGCGATGGCGCCGCTCTACAGCGACTTCACGACCTTCCTCGGCAAGCTTGGCTCCGTCTACTCGCCGACCATCGTCGTCGGCGGACCGGGCGCGTGGGAAGAGGAGTACTGGTGGCAGGAGAGCGAGGTCTGGAAGGACGCCAAGCTCCGGCGCTTCACCCCGTGGCGGCAGCTGATTCCCCACACCCGCCGACGGATCCTCCGGCCCCCGACGGACTACGCCTTCGCGATCAAGGCGCAGGGCGCGGCCGACATCGTCGCGGCCGGGGGGCTGGCGCCGATCGGGTCGCACGGGCAGCAGCATGGAATCGGGAGCCACTGGGACGTGTGGATGTTCGCGGAGGCGATGGGCCCGATGGGGGCGCTCGAGGCGGCCACGCTCCACGGGGCCAAGTTCATGGGGCTCGAGCGGGATTTGGGCTCGCTCGAGGTCGGGAAGCTCGGCGACCTCGTCATGTTCGGCAGCGATCCGTTGGTGAACATCCGGAACACCGCGACGATCCAGTACGTGATGAAAGCCGGCGTGCTCTACGACGCCAACTCGCTCGATGAGTTGTGGCCGAAGGCGCGGAAGTTCGGGGACTACTTGTGGGTGGTGCCGGACATGTATCGGAGCGATGACCGGCCGGTCGACTGGTTCGACAGCACCCGAGCTCGGGGTACCCCGCCACGCTGAGGAGGTCAGTGCTTGAGGAGCGGGCCGGGGGTCGGCCGGGAGTGCTTGGGAATTAGCGGGCGGGCTGGCGTGTGTTTGAGATCTGGGATTGGTTGGGCCCGCCCAAGATCCCTGGCGCGCTCCCGGCCGACCCCCGTCCCGCTCCAGCGGCGATCGCGGCAACCCCCCCGGGCTAGTCGTCGCGGAGGGCGATCGCAGGGTCGACCCGGGCCGCTCGCCAGGCGGGTACGGCCGCGGCGAAGCATGCGGCGGCGAGGAGGATCGCGGCGACCCCTGCGAGCACGGCGGGATTCGCGGCGGTCACCCCGAAGAGCATCGACGAGACCAGCCGGCCGCCGGCCAGGCTGATTGCGAGCCCCAACGCGACCCCGACCGCGACCGTCCCCACCCCTGAGCGGACGACCTGCGAGATCACGTCGGCGGTCATCGCTCCCAGGGCGATCCGGATCCCGAATTCGTGGGTCCGGCGTTTGACCTGGTACGCGACGATGCTGTAGAGGCCGACCACCGCGACGACCAGCGCGAGCGCGCCCGACATCGAGAACAGGATCGCACCGAGCTCCCAGGGGCGGTACTCGGGATCGAGGCGGTCCCGCATCGTCGACGCCTCGACCGCGGCGCCCGGAAAGGCCGCGGTCAGCTCCGCACGGAGCTCGCGCGCGACCAGTGCCGCCGTTCCCGGTCGAGCCCGGGCCAGGATCACCGGGCCGGGGGGGCCGCCTCCGATGCCCTTCTGATCGAGCCGGACGTAGTACCGCGGCGTGGTCTCGGGTTCGATCACATAGGAGAGACGGCTGTTGCCGACGACGCCGACGACCGTGTGACACGGCGCGTCGCGCGTTGCCAACCGGAGACACTGGCCCATTGGGTTTCGACCCGGCCAGACCCCACGCGCCATCGCCTCGTCGATCACCACTTCGGGCGCGCCATCCTCGCTCGACAGGGTCCTGCCTTGGACGACCCTGAGGCCGACGGCGTCGAAGTATTCGGGCGTCACCGACACATAAACCGGCCACGGCCGCGGGATTGATTCGGCGGAATCCCGATCGGTGTAGAACTTGGTAGATGCGTACCCCCACATGGGCACGATCGAGGTTCTGGCGACGACCTCCACGCCGGGAACGCCCGCCATCCGAGTCGCGACGTCGCGGGCTCTGGCCTCGAACGCCGGCGCGGCGGGGGCGTCTCCGTCCGCATGCTCGACCGTGCCGACAACGAGCCGCCTGGTCTCGTAGCCGAGGTCGAGCGCACGGACTTTCCCGAGACTGGTGACGAACAGTGCCGCGCCGACCAGGAGGATCACGCTCAGGGCGGCCTGAGCCACGACGAGACCGCGCTGCAGGAAGGCTCGCTCCCGGACACCCTGCCTGGCTCCCGACTTGAGCGCAGCCGTAAGATTCGGGCGACTGGCCTGGAGCGCCGGCGGAATCCCCGCGAGCAGACCCGCGACGAACGTGATCGCCACCGTGAAGAGCGCCACTCGGCCATCCAGCGCGGGCTCGGTCCACTCTACGAACGAGAACAGCAGGCGCCGGAGAACCGTCCCTCCAGCCCAGCCTAACGTGGTCGCGCCGATGCCCGCGATGGTCGCCAGGACCAGCGCCTCGAGAATCAGGAGCCGGACCAGCCGGACCCGGCCGATGCCGAGACTCAGCCGCACCGCGATCTCCCGGCGCCGGGCTTCGGCGCGCATCAGGAGCAGGTTGATCACATTGGCCAGCGCAATCAGCAGCACGATCACCGACACGCCGACCAGCCGAGTCATGATCACCATGTCCTGGCCGAGGGGGACCGGGCCTCTCGCCTCGATCAGGGGGCCGACGAAGACCCGCACCATGGTGTCGGCGTGCTCCTTGAAAGTCTCGCGCTGATAGCTGCGCATCAGCCGACTGGCGCGTTCCTCGAAGCCAGGTTCCTCGAGACCCCCCGGCCGTCGCGCGACGGCCCGGAACGGGTAGTCCACTGGCTCCTCCCACCACCGGGGGCCGGCCCCCTCGGACCGCGGCATTGCGGCGAGCGGAATCCAGAGATCCGCCGCGCGGAGGTCGAGCCCGATGAACCCGGACGCCATGACGCCGATGACCCGGTAGTGGCGGCGCCCGACGGTGATGCTGTCGCCGAGGGGGGCGGACTTCCCCTGGAGGTGGCGAAGCCAGAACCGGTGCGACACCACCACGACGCCGGCGTCCTCGCCCATCCGGTCCTCGGCCGGGCCGAAGAATCTTCCCTGGGCGATCGGAACCTTGAGGACCTGAGCGTAGTTCGAGGTCGCATAAACCGCCCCGACCCGGGGACCACTCAGGCCAGTCCCGAGGTGGAGCGCGAAGTCGGTGGCGAAGAGCGCGATGTTGCCGGGGTGCCCCGTCGCGCCCGCGAGTACCCGGTACATCTGGTAGCTGAGACTCTGCGCCCGGAACGGGACGCCGTCACCGGTCCGGGTATGCTCGATCCAGAATCGACGGACCCCGTCGGGTTCGCGCACACCGGCCGGATTCCTGAGGAAGGCTCGATCGAACACCGCGAAGGTGGCCGCGTTGGCCCCGATGCCGAGGCTCAGGGTCACCACGATCAGGAGGACCGACCCCGGATCCCGGAGCACCGCGTGACGGAGGTGATCGAGATCCTGGCGGATCACATCGAGTCGCCCACCCCAGGTCATCGCCCGAACCTCCTCGCGCCGCACGGTCGGGTTCCCGAACCGGCGCCTGGCCCGGGCCGCGTCGAGGCGGTGATGGCGTTCGTCCTGCTCGAGGTGGAAGGCGAATTCGTCCTTGAGCTCACGGGCCTGACGTCCGGGGAAGAGGAAGGAGCGGAGCCGGTGGCTCAGCCCGTCGAGCCAGGACATCAGGCGGGCTCCGCCCGGCCGAGGACCCGGGCGATCGCAAGCGCCACATGGTCGAACGCCGAGACCTCGGCGTCGAGCCGCTTCCGTCCGGAGGCGGTGATGGTGTAGAAGCGGGCCTTCCGGCCGGTGGGGGAGGTGCCCCAGGCGGCCTTGACCAGCCCGCTGGACAGGAGCCGTTCGAGGGCGGGATAGAGGGAGCCCTGCTCGACCTGGAGGACGTCGCTCGATAGCCTGGCGATCTGCTGAGAGATCGCGTAGCCGTGGTTGGGGCCCAGGCTCAGCGTTCGGAGGATCAGCATCTCGAGGGTGCCCGGGACGAGCTCGCTCCGGCGGTGCGGTGTCATGTGTTGCCTGTCTACCTATCGATAGGTAGATAAACTACCCAACGCGGCGATCCGCGCAAGGGGCCCTGCCCCGGGATGCGTCACGTAACCCGACGGCCCCGACGATGGTCGTGTCGGGTGTCACGAGCGCCCAGGTCCCGCCGACCAAGCCTTCCTCGAATTTACCCCGCCTCACCCTGGCGGCCGCCGGCAAACCGGACCAGCACCAGCAGATCGACGATCCAGGCCAGGGGATGTCCCCAGACGAACAGCCACCGCAGGGGCGGTCCGGCAAATTGCCAATGGGCCAGGAACAACATCGATCCGATGTTGATCGCGAGCAACGTGCCGGCCACGAGGCTTCGGTGAGGATCGGAGTCCCGTTTCGCGATCCGGAACAACGCGACCATCGGCACGATGATCAAAACGTCATCGTACACCAGGTGGTAGATCCCCAACCGAACCACGAGCGCGGAGACTCCGAGGAGGATCCACTCATCGGCCCGGCGGTTGACGTAGACCCACCATCCGAGCGAGGCAAACACCAAGGCCGACGCCGGGAGACTCCAGCGAATCAATCCCAGGTTGGTCAGCAGAGCCGTCAGATTGCCATAGCTCCAGTCACCGGTGAAGACCGAGCCCCGCGACGCGAGCGTCGACAGCACTCCCATCAGGCCCACGGGCTGGTATGGCGTCGCCAGCAGGGTCAAACCGAGATAGGCAACGCCGATCGCCAGCATCGGGACCAGACGAACCCGGGTTGCCCCGAATAGCGCGGGCCAGAGAAAGGGCGCCGTGATGCTCGGCTTGACGAGGGCGAGCACCAGCAGGCCGCTTCCCAGCCAATGGCTCCGCCCCTTTGGCTCCGCCCGGATCATGAGCACGCCGGTCAGCAACACCGGCAAGACATGGAGAATCACCTGCCCGTTGCCGATGGTCACGCCGGTCGCATTCATGGCCAGCAGCATCAGCGCAACGAACCCCCGCTCGAGCCGCGTCGTGGCCCCGCTGGCCCGGACCAGCACCACGGTCAGCACCGAGAGCATCACAGCGGTCGTGGCGGCCCACAACCAGCGCGCCGGAGCGAACTCCAGCCAACCGAGGAATGGGTAGAGGATGGCGTACGTGGCGGGAGGATGGGGCGCGAGGGTTGATCCAGCGTACACCAAATGCCCGCCGAACCAAGCGCGGGTTTGGTGGTTCAGGATCCGCAGATCAATCGCGCCGGCCGGGCTTGGGTCGAACAGCAGTCGCCAAAACTCGGTGCTGAGTTTGAGCGCGGCGTAGAGACCGAGCAGGGCAACGGCGACCCGCAGAATGTTCGTGCGATGGGTGTTCCAGATCTGCCGGGTTGCGCCGGTCACCGGCGAATCACCGCCGCATCCTCCACATACTCGCGTTGGAGGGCCTCGAGTTCCGTGCTGATCATCTCCCGGGTCCACCAGGCGCCCCGAAACATCAGTCCGTGGATCTTTCGGGTGTTCGTGATATCCGCGAGAGGATTGCCATCCAGCAGCACCAGGTCGGCACGCGCCCCCGGTGCGACGATGCCAAAATCACCCTCCAGGCCGAGATAGCGCGCCGGTTCCGAGGTGGCGGCCTTGAGCGCCTGGTAGGGGGTCAAGCCGGCCTCGACGAAGAGCGCCAGTTCGCGATGGACCGTGTACCCCGTCGCGGAGATGTCGGTGCCGATCAACAGCGGGGCGCCGGCGTCACTCAGAGCCTTCACG